>JBHJJF010000157.1:0-11066 GCA_050042885.1 Candidatus Phaeomarinibacter sp. | reverse complement strand
GGTCTTTGGAACCCGTCGGCTTTTCCTCAATGGCCCAGAACCCGACCAGAACATCAAGCTTATCCGCCAGCGCAACCGCAACGGATTCTGGCGCGGTTGGTACATCATCATTCGGCCCCTGCGGTGCATAGTGGTCACGTATGGCGTCAGCCACATTGGGGTCTGCTCCCTCTTCCAACGCATAGTAGCGTCCCATAACTCCCTGGAGATCGGGGAACTCATACACCATGCCTGTAGTGAGATCAGCTTTGGACATCCACGCTGCACGCATAGCTAACTCTTCATCCGCACCAATTTCTGATGCCAACTCTCTAGTTAAGCTGGCAACTCGGGCGGTTTTGTCATGAACACTGCCTAGCTTCGCATGGAACACGATTTTCTTAAGGTCCAGCACACGGCTACGAATGTCGCGCTTCTTGTCTTCGTCCCAGAAGAAGCGGGCATCGGAGAAGCGGGCGCGCAGGACGCGGCCGTTGCCGTCAACGATGGCTGCGCCGCCGTCTTGCGCTTCCACATTGGCGACGCACACGAACTTGGCGGCCATCTTGCCGGTGGCGGCGTCGCGCACGGCGAAATATTTCTGGTTGGTGCGCATGGTGCTGGTGAGCACTTCCGGCGGCACGTCGAGGAAACTTTCGTCGAATTCGCCAAGAAGCGGCACGGGCCACTCAACAAGGCCTGCGACTTCCGCCAGCAGGGCGTCGTCCTCAACCAGTTCAAGGCCCTGTGCCTGACACAGGGTCTTGGCGTCGGCCAGAATGCTCTGCATACGGACTTCGGCGTCGACCATCACCTTAGCGCTCTCAAGGCTGACTTCGTAGTCTTCAAGGCGCGATACGGTGATGGCGTCCGGCGCCATGAAACGGTGTCCGTAGGTGACGTTGCCGCTCTTGATGATTTCTTTGTCGTTGAGGGCGACCTCAAACGGCACCACTTCACCATCAAAAGTGCAGACGATGGAATGCAGCGGACGCACCCAGCGCAGGGAGCCTGCGCCCCAGCGCATGCTCTTGGGCCATGGGAATTTTCGAACAGTGTCGGGAATGATGTCGGCCAGCAGATCCGGCACCGGGCGGCCGGGCTTTTCAATCACGGCGACGTAGAACGCGCCTTTTTTGTCTTCCTGCTGTTCGCACTCATCGATGCTTGAAAGCCCGGCAGACTTCAAAAAGCCTTCAAGCGCTTTTTCAGGTGCGCCAACGCGCGGGCCCTTGCGGTCTTCCTTGCGGTCCGGTGCTGCGCCCGGCAGACCGCCGAGAGCCAGCATCAGCCGGCGTGGGCCATAATGGATTCGTGCCCACTCATAGGTGACGCCCGCGTCCACAAGTTCGCCGGTGACCATGCGCTGAAAATCTTCCGCCGCACGCTTTTGCATACCCGACGGGATTTCTTCGCAGAAGAGTTCAATAAGAGCTTCAGGCATCGGACGCCTCAAGCTGGGTGGCCAGATAGGCTTCGCAGCAGCCCTTGGCGAGGTCCCGGACTCGGCCAATATATGCCTGACGCTCGGTTACGGAGATAACCCCGCGGGCATCAAGCAGGTTGAAGCGGTGCGATGCCTTCAGCACCTGATCATAGGCCGGCAGCGGCAGCGCTGGCGCGTGGCTCAAGAGCCGCTCGCATTCCTTCTCCGCGTCTTCGAACTGGCGGAAAAGCGCCTCTGTGTCAGCCGCGTTGAAGTTGTGATGGGAGTACTCGACTTCCGCCTGATGGAACACGTCGCCATAGGTGACCTTTTTGTCCCCTTCAGCGCCGTTGAAATCCAGTTCAAAGCCGTTGTCCACGCCCTGCACATACATCGCGAGGCGCTCCAGCCCGTAGGTCAGTTCGCCAGAGACCGGTGAGCAGTCAATGCCGCCGACCTGCTGGAAGTATGTGAACTGGGAGACTTCCATCCCATCGCACCAGACTTCCCAGCCAAGGCCCCAGGCGCCCAAAGTCGGGCTTTCCCAGTCGTCTTCCACAAAGCGAATGTCGTGCAGCTTGGGGTCGATGCCCAGCGCGTACAGGCTTTGCAGATAGAGGTCCTGAATGTTCTCAGGGCTTGGCTTCAGGATCACCTGAAACTGGTAGTAGTGCTGAAAGCGGTTGGGGTTCTCGCCGTAACGCCCGTCGGTCGGGCGGCGCGAGGGCTGTACATAGGCAGCGTTCCAGTGCTTCGGCCCGAGCGCGCGCAGGGTGGTCGCCGGGTGAAACGTGCCCGCGCCCATTTCCATGTCATAGGGCTGCAGCAGCACACAGCCCTGATCCGCCCAGAAGCGCTGAAGGGTCAGGATGAGGCCCTGAAAAGATGTATCGGCCCTGGGCCGTGACGCGGTCATCGAGGCGGGTGTGCTTTACCGGAAACGAGGTCAAAATCGGCGCCGACATCGGCACCCTTATCGGCATCTGAGCGCATCGCCGTGTGGCAGGCAGAATCGACAAGAAAGCTGCCAATCGACAAGGCGCGGCGGAACCTAGCCGCGCGGGTCCCGTGGGGTCAAGGCAAGGCTTGTGGGAGGCGGTTTCCCGGATTAGCGGGGTGTTTTGTCCTTTGGGCGGTAGACGCCGTCGCGGTCGGCCTCAAGGGTCTGAGCGTCAGATTTTCCGGCCATATGCTCGGTGGCCCGCCGGGCTGCTTCCTCCACGGACGAGCGGCGGCCAAGGCCCTTGTCCTTGAGCGTCTTCCAGGCTGCATAAGCCGCGACCACCAGCAGGGCGGTGAGAATCAGGTTCCCCATGAGATTTTTCCTCTCATTCGTCTTCTAAAGGCCAAAGCGAGACCAAAGAGCGCGGGTTTCCAGCGCGCTCAGGGCGTTGTCGACCAGGTTTGTATCCAGTGACGGTGACGAAGATGAGGCGCCACCTGAAACTTCCGCTGCGTTCTTGTGGCGTCGAAACAACCCACCCGCTGTGTGGACCAGCTTCAGCTTGGTCTTTTCGCCAAATTTGTCCTTCATGACGGCGCGCATGTCACCCAGACCGTCTATCAGGCCAAGGGACTTGGCCTTGGCGCCGGTCCAGAAGGAGCCAGTGAAAAGATCGCCCTCCGGTTCTGCAAGCTTGCCCTCGCGACGGTCGCGGACCATCTGCTTGAAGCTTTCATGGACTTCCGCCTGCAGGCCCTTGAGATGCTCCACGTCCTTGGGGTCTTCCACCTTAAACGGGTCGAGCATCGCCTTGCTCTCACCCGCCGTGTAGACGCGGCGCTCAATGCCCACGCGGTCAATCAGGGTCTTGAAGCCGAAGCCTGCCGAGACGACGCCGATGGACCCGACGACGGAATTTTCATCTGCGTAGATTTCGTCACCGGCCAGAGCCAGCATATAGCCGCCTGAGGCGCCCACATCTTCAATGAAGGCGAAGACCGGGATTTCCTTTTCCTCGGACAGAGCGCGGACACGCTTCATGATGAGCGCGGACTGCACCGGTGAACCGCCCGGCGAGTTGATGGCCAATGCCACCGCCTTGACGGATTTGTCCGCGAACGCCGCTTCAAGGTCCGCAGCGACGCCGGTGAGTGTGAGGCTCGGGTTGAACGGGCTCGACTGGCCGCCGATGACGCCGTTGAGGCGCACCACGTTGACCTGGGGCTCGGGTTCACTGAAGAGCCGTTTTGCCAGCGGGCCGATGAGGGGCTGGTCGCGCAGGCTGCGCAGATTGTCTTTTATTCCCATGGGGCAGACATAGGCATTCCTGCAGGTTGGCACAAGCTAGCCTGAAATGTTGATTTCCCTGCCTTTTCTGAGGATATCCCACGCCCTGTCGGCGATGAGGCCGCCGCGCCCGTGCAGCTCGAGGCCAGGGAGGATCTGCAGCGGCGCGCGGCTGCCCTTGGTGGCCTGTACGATGATCCGCGTTGCCGCCTTGCCGGAGCTGCGCGGCGCCGGCCACAGGGGATAGACCTTGGTGCCCCCTGCCCGCCCCTCCAGGGCTGTGAGCAGGTCCGCCAGCTTGTCCGCCCGATGCACAAAGGTGAGTGTGCCGCCTGGCTTCACCATGCGGGTCGCGCATTTCACCCAGGCAGCCAGCAGGTCAGCGGGACCTGAAAAGGCACGGGCACGGACGTCACCCGGCGGCGGGGTTGCCTCACCCTCGGGCAGAAATGGCGGATTGCCGATGGCGTGGTCGCAGCTCTCCGGCTCAAGTCCGAGATCCTTGAGCACACTGCCTTTGGCCGTAACGTCGGCCTTGATGAAGGTCACAGCTTTTGACAGCTCGTTGCGCTGGGCGTTCCGATTGGCGAGGTCCAGGGATTCATCTTCGATCTCCACGCCCACTACATGGGCGCCGGTCCGCGATGCCAGACACAAAGCTGCCACACCGGGGCCGCAGCCAAGCTCGACCACCTGTTCACCTTCCTGCGCCGGGCAGGCGGCGGCGAGCATCACTGTATCGACGCCGGCCCTGAACCCATTGCGCGGCTGCAGGCATTTGATCTGGCCGCTGAGGAAATCATCGTCCGACGTTTCCAGTTCGGCTTTTGTGGCCTGGCCAGTGGCTTGGTCGTCTGTCACCCGCGGCTCTCCCCTACCGGCGGCACGTCTATACCTGCGTCCACCAGCAATGTTCGGGCGGCTGATGCATCGTCTTCGTGGACGGCCAGACGGCGCGGCAAAATGCCCAAGGAGCCTTCAACGATGCTCATATGGACGTCGAGAACATCAAACCGCAGGCCGGCATCGCGCAGCAAAGCTTCCGCAAAAGAGACAAGAACCGGGTCATTTGTGCGCAAAAGCTCAATCATTACGTGTGAACCAAAGTCCCAATTGCAGATGTGGAATGCGCGGCAGCGGGCCGCACGGGAGTTGACTTGACCGGGTGTGACCCGCACTTAGACTTCGCATTAACGGGCCGGGTCATGGCTTTCACCCTGCCTATCCTATCACGCGAAGGAGCGCCCACCACCTGGGCGTTGAAGGCATGGGCGTAGTCGTTCCTCTTGAAAGTGACCGTGGCGAAGGCAGCGATGCTGTTGAGCGGCTGACGGAACTCGTCGGTGGCGATATGGAGCGGGTTACGGACCTCATCCTTTCGCGGCTGGCCTCACAGGTCGAGATGGTTCCCGAACTGGCTGGTCACATTGTTGAGAGCGGCGGCAAGCGCCTGCGCCCTATGATGACCCTCGCAGCTGCCAATATCGTCGGATATCAGGGTACGGACCATGTGAAGCTGGCTGCTGCCGTCGAGCTGATGCACACGGCGACCCTGCTGCATGACGACGTGGTGGATGAAAGCGACCTCCGGCGCGGCAAGGAAGCAGCGCGCAAGATCTGGGGAAATCAGGCGAGCGTGCTCGTTGGCGACTTTCTGCTCGGTCGTGCCTTCAAGATGATGGTGGAAGTTGGCTCGCTCAAGGCGCTCGACATCCTCTCCACGTCCGCCTGCGTGATTGCGGAAGGTGAAGTTCTACAGCTGGCTACCACAAAGGACACGCGCACGACGGAAGACGCCTATCTTCAGGTGGTCAATGCCAAAACGGCGGCGCTTTTTGCAGCGGCCACGGAAGTTGGTGCCGTTATCGCTGACCGGCCGGACTCAGAACAGGCAGCGCTTGCTTCTTATGGCCGCAATCTCGGCATCGCCTTCCAGCTTGTAGATGATGCACTGGATTACTCGGGACGTCAGGCCACACTTGGCAAGACGGTCGGGGATGACTTCCGCGAAGGCAAGCTGACGCTGCCCGTGGTTCTGGCTTACCGCCGCGGCACAGCTGATGAGCGTCAATTCTGGGAACGCACACTGCGCGATGGCGACCAGCACGATGGCGACATGGATGAAGCGATCGCCATCATGGAGCGGCATGGCTGCCTGGATGATACAATCGGCCGGGCCCGCCACTACGGGGCGATCGCCTGCGACGCTCTTGCGATCTTCCCTGAAAGCGACATGCGCGATGTGCTGATCAGCCTGGTGCATTTCTGTGTAAATCGCAGCTATTAGAGCGCGGCTACCAGCGACATACTTCACAATTTATAGCGTATTCCGTGACTGACGGTTTCCGTTACCAGATCGGCGTGACCGCCCATTCAGGTGCCAGTGCCGCGGCGGCCAATGCAACTGCTACCGCCGAGATGAAGTAGGCAATTGTCTTGCTGCGACGCCAAGCGCCTGAGGCAAACAGCACTGCTGCGCCACCCCCGTTGGACAGCAAGCCCATGGCGATGATGCCCCAGGGGAAAATACCTTGGCCGAGCAACCAGTAGCCATATCCGTAACCGAACAACAGGGCGAAAATCGCTACACCGTAGAGGCGGAAGAGTGGCGCCGCAGCTTCACCATAGCCAGTCGACATGTCCACACGGGCTGCCGGTAGAAACAAAAACGGTGCGCCCACCATCAGGCCGGTGACCAGAACTTTGAAGATGAAAACAAGCGCAAGAAAGCTCATATCTGAATTCCTTTTTTGAACTCAGCTTCGCATAGGCTATCTAAGTTCACATGTCAAACTCAGACCTACCTCCTGATTCTGCGAGCTACGAATCCTCTACCCGCCGCGTCGTCCAGACGCCGGTTGCGAAGGAGGATTGCTCCATGGCGCGCGCCACGGACCTTTTTGGGGACAGGTGGACGCTGCTCATTCTGAGGGAAGCGCTTTATGGCGTGACGCGCTTTGAGGATTTGCGGGCAGATCTGGGCATTCCCCGTGCCGCGCTCAGCCAGCGGCTGGACCGCATGGTCGCCGCCGGGTTGCTATCGCGGCACCCCTACAGAGAGGGCACAAGCCGCACCCGGCACGAATACAGGATGACTGACACCGGCAGGGATGCGGTGATTGTTCTGGTGGCGCTGATGGACTGGGGGGACAGGCATCTGAGAGAAGATGCCTCCCCGATTGACGTTGTCGACGCCGCAACCGGTGAGAAACTGTCGCTAGCGCTCACCACGGATGATGGCCGCACGGTGCAGTTGCCGGAGGCCAGGATGAACATCCTGCGGCGAAGAAAGTAGCACGGATCAACTCAGGACGCGTGCTGCCTCGACCCACCAGCCATCGCGCCGGAGCTTCTCTCCAGCAGCAGCGGCACGCTCTTCATCCGCATACAGACCAAAGCAGGTTGCCCCTGAGCCTGACATGCGGGCCATGAGGCATCCATCCGTTGCGGCGATGGCGCGGATGGTGTCACTGACCTGCGGGACCATACTGCGGGCAGGAGGCTCAAGGTCATTGCGGCAGGTCATCATGAACCGTGCCGCCGCATTGGCATCACGAAAGCCGCCGGGCCAGAACGTGTCGCTCTGCGCCGTCGTGGGTTGTGCGTTCAATGCCTTGAACACGGGCCCGGTGGCCACAGGAACACCGGGGTTCACGAGCACACACCACATCTCCGGCATGGCCGGGGCGCGGGCGATCTTCTCACCAATGCCGGACATCACACAGGCGTGCGGTGCCTGAACACACACGGGCACGTCAGCTCCCAGGTCCAGTCCTAGCGCCCCAAGCGCCGCCATATCATGACCAAGGCCCCACAGCGCATTGAGGGCACGCAAGGCAGCTGCACAATCGGCAGACCCGCCACCGATGCCGGCCGCCACAGGCAAGTGTTTATCGAGAATGATCCGTGCACCGCGTCCTGCGCCTGCATCCAGCAAACGGGCGGCCTTAAGGACCAAATTGTCAGCCTCGGGCGTATCGACCAACGCGGCCGCATTCGGGCCGGTGACATGGAAAGACAGATCATCCGCGGCTTCGACGGTTAGAGTGTCGCCTGTGCTCGCGAACACCACGAGGCTTTCAAGCAGATGGTAGCCATCCTCCCGCTTGCCGAGGACGTGCAGGGTGAGATTGATCTTGGCGGGTGCAAACTCGGTGATCGCAGTCACGGCAACAGACCCTGTTCTTTTTGTTTCTTCTTGGACAGACCAGCGGCAATCATGTCGTAGGACTGCTTGATGTACTCCTTGAGCTCATCATCGGTCAGGCCGGGACTTTCATAGTGCTGCACCCATTTGAGGCCGCGCGATGCCATGTAGGGCGCGGGCCTGATGCCAGGTTGCTGGGGCAGAACTTCAAATCCGATATCGGTCACTTTGAAAGTGAAGGCTGGCTCCTTGTCTTCCCAGCCGCCTATCGCAAACACTTTGCCGCCGACTTTCCAGACATGTGCATTGCCCCATTGCACCACATGGGTGGTTGCCTTGAGGCTTTTGCAATAGGCGTTGAAGTCATCCCCGGTCATCGCTCGCCCGCTTGCCTTCTAGCGTCCGCCTCGTCAGACCTCAGGACCCGGCAGCCGGGTTTTTGGCTTCTGCCGCTTCGACCGCGTCCAGACCCTTTTCCAACTTACGGACGATACGCGCTGCCGCATCTTCTTCTGGTTCATTGTCCAGGGCGTGTTGCCATTGAAAGCGCGCCTCGGTGCGCCGCCCGACTTTCCAGAATGCATCACCCAGATGGTCATTAATGGTGGGGTCGTTGGGGTCAAGCTCAACAGCGCGGTCCAGCTGTTCAACCGCTTCTTCATACCGGCCAAGCTGGAAGTAAGCCCAACCAAGACTATCCACTATGAAACCATCATTTGGCCGCTGGTCGACAGCCTTTTGGATCATGTCCAGGGCCTGATCAAACTTAATGTCCTGCTCGAGCCATGAATAGGCAAGGTAGTTGAGAACGTAAGGCTGGTCGGGTTCAAGTTCGAGGGCCTTGAGGAAGTCCGCTTCAGCCAAATCCCATTTGTCCTGCCGCTCCCGCGAGACACCGCGCGCGTAGTAGAGCGTCCACAGGCGGCTGGATTGCGACTGGAGAAGATTGAGCGCCCGGGTGTATCCACTCTCGGCTTTGTCAAATGCTTCAGTTGACCGGTGCAAATCAGCGAGCGCTATGGCGACGTCTGCATCTGCTGCATCTGATGACTGTCGGCCTAGTGAAGACAAGGCGTCTATTGCATCATCCGTGCGTCCGATGCGGTCCAGAAGCAGCGCACGCTCGATCCGTGCTGTTGTTGCGAGAGACGAGCGTGACGATACGTCATCATAGGTCTCCGCAGCGGCAGCGAGATCACCCGAGTTTGACAGAAGTTCCGCAAGTAGCACCTGTGCAACGTCTAGGCTGGGGTCAACAAACAGCGCCAGTTGCAGGTAAAGGATGGAAACATCCACCCCCTGATCGCGGGACAGGGCACTGCCGCTGCCGTACAGCGCCTCAGCTGTTCCGGCCCGCGTTGAGGTAATCAGGAGCTCCGGCTCGTCGCCGCTTCGCGCACGCGCGAGAGCATCGCTGATGATCGGATGCGACGGCGACAGGGCAAGGTAGCCCGAATAGATTACAACAGCGTCGTCGACTTGACCGGTGCGTTCAAGAAAGCGGCCATAGGCATCAACGATGCGCACTGAACCGCCACCAGACGAGGACATGGCTGTTTCATATGCCGCGCGTGCACGTCCGGTATCTCCCGCCAGTTCAGCTATGAGCGCCGCGTGATAAGAACCGAAGAGCGTGTGACCCGGGCCGTCATCTTCGAGCGCCAGGCTCTCAAAGGCTAAGGGATAGTTCCCCTCTCCTACATAGCTCCAAGCCGTCAGCAGGCCAGAGACGAGGCGGGTAAAGGGTCCGGCGGCAGCGCTGTCAAAATGGCTGCGGGCACTAGCATATCGCCCAGCCTCCATGTCGCGGACACCTAGTACCAGACGCGCCGTCCGGTCGCCGGGGTCCTGCGCCACCACCTTCTCAGCCAACATGGCAGCGCGGGAGATATTGCCCGCGGTCACCTGCAGCAGAAACGCCCGGTCAAGAATGACCTGATTGGACGGGTCTTCGGATAGCACCTGATCATAGAAGACAGCAGCCGCATCCCGGTCGCGCAGATTGGTGGCATGGCGGGCGGCCAGATAGTTGCCGAGCTTGGTTTCGACATTGCGGCCCGCACTGTCGATGCGCAAATTCTTGCCGACAGTGCTGCTATCGAAATCCCGGGCATCAAGACCACCGAAGCCTGCACAGCCTGCCAGCAGCCCTGCCATCAGCCCTAACACCGCAAAGCGCGTCATCGGCAAGCGTTTTACTTCAGCAATGATCACGACGCGACGCTCCACCAGGCTCAACAAGATACAAAGCAGCACCTTAGCTGAGAGGGCGTGAATACGCCCATCAAATCCATATCAGAGGTTTGAAGCCCATTTGACTACATATTGACGTAGCTCGGGCCGCCGCCGCCTTCCGGCACCACCCAGTTGATGTTCTGGCTCGGGTCCTTGATGTCGCAGGTTGTGCAGTGGACGCAGTTCTGGGCGTTGATCTGGAATTTCGGATCGCTGCCGTCGTCATTGCTCACGACTTCATACACACCTGCCGGGCAGAAACGCTGCGCCGGTTCAGCCCACGTAGGCAGGTTGGTTTCAATGGGAATGTCAGGGTCACCCAGTGTCAGGTGCGCAGGCTGGTCTTCCTCGTGGTTGGTAGAAGACAGGAACACGGACGACAGCTTGTCGAATGACACCTCGCCGTCAGGCCTTGGATAGTCGATGGGCTTGAACTTGGAGGCTGGCTTGAGAGATTCCGCATCTGTCTTGCGATGCTTCAAGGTGAACGGCAGGCCGATCCCCAAATTGTTCATCCACATGTCGATACCGCCGAGGCCGATGCCAATCAGCGTGCCGAATTTGGACCACAGCGGCTTGACGTTACGAACGCGCTTCAGGTCCTTGGCAACGTGGCTGGTTTCATAGGCCGCTTCGTAGGCTGTCAACTCATCAGCAGCGCGACCGTTGCGCACTGCCTCAAAAGCAGCTTCGGCAGCCATCATGCCCGTGGCCATCGCGTTGTGGCTACCCTTGATGCGCGGCACGTTGACGAAGCCAGCTGAGCAACCCACGAGCGCGCCGCCGGGGAAGGCCAGCTTGGGCACGGACTGGAAACCGCCCTCGGTGATCGCGCGCGCGCCATAGGAGAGGCGCTTGCCGCCTTCGAAGGTCGGACGAATGGTCGGGTGCGTCTTGAAGCGCTGGAATTCGTCAAATGGCGACAGATACGGGTTGGAGTAGTTGAGGTGAACCACAAAGCCCACGGCCACAAGGTTCTCGTCGAAGTGATAGAGGAATGAGCCGCCACCGGTTTTGATGCCGAGCGGCCAGCCGAAGGAGTGCTGCAC
>JBHJJF010000156.1:0-23389 GCA_050042885.1 Candidatus Phaeomarinibacter sp. | reverse complement strand
ATTGCCGCTGCGAAAGCAATCAAGGCAATGCGTGGCGACGAACTGCATGTCGCCTCCCTGCAGAGCTACACGCCTGCTGCCTAGCCCCACGGCCCATGCCATCTGACAAAGTGTCAGAAAATCAAGATGTTAACAGCCGCGCTGGAATATATTGACGCGGCGCAAAAATTATTCTGAAGTACGTGCCCTCGCCGGGGCCAAGCCCCGGCGTCTTTATTTTTCGGCCTCAGGGGCCTCCCGGTCAGGCGCGCGCACCAACACGCGCAGCGAGAGACAGGGCCCCAAAGGTCATATTCGCCAGTTGACGCGAAGCGTTGCAGGTCACCCAGGGATACGGTGGCTGACGCTGACCTTGACGCCAATGACCCGGAATTCACCGGCGCGCAATGGCGGCGGGGTCATATTCATTTGTGAGTGGAAGACGAGATGGAAAAGATTCCCATGACCGCCGCAGGACACGCGGCCATGGAGACGGAACTCAAGCAGCTCAAATCAGTTGAGCGCCCGCGCATCATCGCGGCGATTTCCGAAGCCCGGAAACACGGCGACCTGTCGGAAAACGCCGAATATCATGCAGCAAAAGAACAGCAGGGCCTCAATGAAGCCCGCGTGGCTGAGCTTGAGGACGCCCTTGCGCGCGCCGACGTCATCGACGTGTCCAAACTATCCGGCAAGAACGTCACCTTCGGCGCCACCGTCGAGATCGTCGACGAAGACACCGACGACGAAGTGACCTACCAGATCGTTGGCGACAGCGAAGCCGATGTGAAGGAAGGCAAGATTTCAATCTCCTCCCCCATCGCCCGCGCCCTCATCGGCAAGACAGCCGGCGACAGCGTCGAAGTGGCAACACCCGGCGGCGGCAAGAGCTACGAGATTTTGAAGGTGCGGTTTAAGTAGCTGGCTGGACGCCAACAATACTAGCAACCCCGTATCCCTCCGGCTTGACCGGAGGGCCTACTCTCAGGCCTGCTTGCCGCAGCATGGGCGGAAGCCCAAGAGCCCAGCCGCTCACCCCTTGCCAGAAACCAATGCGAGTGGACCCTCCGGTCAAGCCGGAGGGAGAGCGGAGAGATGAGATTGCTAAGAACTGCGTCCTGACACGGCACACGCAAAAGAGTCTAAGAATTCTCGCATGAGAGCAGACTGGTCTGAATAACTCTCAACCTCAAAAAGTTGGTCCGCATTGTCAGAAATTAGATGTGCGCCTTCGTAGTAGAGAAAGAATACGACGCCCGCTTCTTCGCATGAACACTTCACATAAGTTAGTTCATTATCAGCGGGAAAAACCTCTCCCACGACATCCACTCCATCGCGAACCGAGATGTCACGGACAAGAAGCAGAACTTTGCGCTGAAAAGCACTGATCTCGGGGGACTTGCCTAAAGAGATTAGGCTTCTCAATTTTAGCGGCCTCCGTGCTACCTGTATTCAGGCCTCGATCGGCTCCATCATATCGACGGGCACGCCGGGATCGTATTTCGACCGGCGGATGGTGAGTGACGTGCGCACATGGGCCACGTTTGGTGCCGGTGTCAGACTTTCCGTCAGAAAACTCTGGAAGCTCGCCAAGTCCGGCGCGACGCACTTGAGGATGAAGTCGATCTCGCCGTTGAGCATGTGGCACTCGCGGACCAGCGGCCACGCATTCACCCGCTCTTCAAAGGCCCGCAGATCGGCTTCCGCCTGACTGTGCAGGCCCACCATGGCAAAGACGGTGACGTCAAAGCCGAGATCCCGCTCCGATAACTGAGCGTGATAGCCCTCGATGAGACCCGCTTCTTCCAGGGCGCGCACGCGGCGCAGGCAGGGCGGCGCGGAAATGCCGACCCGGTTGGAGAGCTCCACATTGGTCATGCGGCCGTCGGCCTGAAGCTCCGCCAGGATCTTTCGGTCTATCGCGTCGAGTTTTACCCGCTGCATGAAAGCGCGTGCCCCTGCTAGAAGAGTGGTGGTAGTGACTCGGAAGAGCCAGCGAACTCATAGCGCAGCCCTTGGGGCCCGCGCAATAAAATTGCGCACAGACGAACGATTATGTCTCAAGACCCTACGAATTCAGGTGGTATGGCAGGCGCAGAGGCCGCGTTGGAGGACGCGCGGCCCGTCGCGTGGGCCTTCAGCGGCGGCGCACGCGGCATGGAGAACCAATGCCTGGCGCTCGCCGAAGCCGCTGGATACAGACCCGTTCCCCTGCAAGTGACAGCCCGCGCCCCGTGGAAATGGCTGCCGGAAAAGGCCTGGCCCCTTTGGGGCAAGGTGCCGGCCCGGCTGTCCGACAAAAACAGAAAGACCCTACTGGGGCCCTGGCCTGATCTGGTGGTCGCCTGCGGGCGTCAGTCGGTCACGCTGGCCATTCATATCAAGCGCCAGTCTCAAGGCCGTACCTTTGTGGTCCAGTGTCAGGACCCGAGGGTCTCTGCCGCCCTGTTCGACATGGTAGTGCCGCCCGAACACGACGGCATGGCGGCCGCGGAGAACGTGCTGCCGATCCTCGGCTCTCCCAATCTGGTTCTGCCCTGGCGGCTTGAGGCCGCGGCACGCAGATGGGAGCCGGTTTTTGCGCCGCTCAAAAGACCTCTCATCGCAGTGGCCATCGGCGGGTCCAGCAGCGCCTATACCCTGACCCGCGACACCATCGAGAACCTGTTCCGCCATCTGGAGCAGGAGCAGGCCTCATCCGGCGGCACCCTTGCGCTCACAACTTCACGGCGGACCGGCGCTGACAACGAGGCCCTCGTGAGAGCCCATGCCGAACGTCTGGGCGCATGGCTGTGGGACGGCGACGGCGACAGTCCGATCCTGGGCCTCTACGCCCTGGCAGACGCCATCGTGGTCACCGAAGACAGCGTCAACATGGCGGCAGAGGCAGCCGCCAGCGGCAAGCCGCTTCATGTCGCAAAGCTGACCGGCGGGTCTGAAAAATTCGACCATTTTCATGATGCGCTCAAAGCCCGCGGGATCGCCCGCGAGCTCTCCGGTACGGCCTATGAAACATGGGACTACACTGTCCTTTCCGAGACACTGCGCGCTGCAGCGGAAATCCGCCAACGGATGAAAACGCTGGGCTTCACCCTGCCGCCACCACGTCAAACCAACCCATAGTCCTACCACCCAAAGGGTTTTGCGCGATTCAGTAGGCAGATCAAATTCATCTGCTAACGGACTCTCCGGGCTCGGATTTTTGAACTTATCCACAGTTCCGTGCACAGAGGAAACCAAAGTCCGCCGTCTGCACACTTCAAGACTTCGGAGGTTCCGCAGCGGCCCAGCGTAACCGACTCTTTCGATTCACTTTTTCGACTTTTCCACAGGCCGAAATCGCCGGGCGTATCGGCGATTCAAAAATGTGAGCAATCGGGCCCAGAGGGCCGTATCGACTCTCCGCTGCCAGCTATCCACAGGCCTCTTGTATTAGTCTGGAAGAATTCCAATTTGCAGGAATGGATATTGTGGATTCGTCCAACCCGCCAACTCCCTATGACCGGTGCACGTGCTGGACAGTCATCCCTGTATTCAGGGAGCTAGGCCAAAAGCCGGGCCCCTTCATCAGGACCGCCTGGGATTTCGCGGTTGCCGCTGTGAGGGAAAATGGGCTTGTCATATCTGCGTGATCTACCGCGTCTTACCTGAATGCGGTAATTGACTTGAGAGTGACAAAGCCCATGTTGATGGCACTCGCGGGACTGCTGGGGATTCGCCCGGCAGGACGCAACACGAACAAGAACGCGGAGGCCCAGAAAATGGCCAGCGAACAGACAAAACACTCAAAAGTGCTGATCATCGGCGCCGGGCCAGCTGGCTATACAGCCGCGATCTATGCCGCGCGCGCCATGCTTGAGCCGGTCATGGTCCGGGGCCTCCAGCCCGGCGGACAGCTGACCATCACGACAGAAGTGGAAAACTATCCAGGCTTCGCCGACGTCATCCAGGGGCCGTGGCTCATGGAGCAGATGGAAGCTCAGGCCAAGCATGTGGGCACCGAGATGATCGACGACACGATCATGTCCGTTGATTTCCAGACCCGCCCCTTCCGGGCAGTCGGTGACGGCGGTCAGGTCTACACGGCGGATAGCATCGTGATCGCCACCGGCGCTCAGGCCCAATGGCTGGGCCTGCCATCAGAAGACAAGTTCCAGGGTTTAGGGGTCTCCGCCTGCGCCACCTGCGACGGATTTTTCTATCGCGGCAAGAAGGTCGTCGTGGTCGGCGGCGGCAACACCGCCGTGGAAGAAGCCCTTTTCCTCACCAACTTCGCCGAGCACGTGACACTGGTGCATCGCCGCGACGAACTGCGCGCCGAACGCATCCTGCAGGAGCGCCTGTTCAAGCTCGAGAAAATCTCCATCGAGTGGAACCACGAAGTGGACGAAATTCTCGGCAAGGGCGAAGTCCAGGGCGTGACGCATATTCGCCTCAAGGACACCAAGTCCGGCGAGATGAAGGAAGTGGAAGCCGACGGCATCTTCATCGCCATCGGTCACAAGCCCTCGACCGAAATCTTCCGTGGTCAGGTGGAGATGAAAGACTCGGGCTACATCATCACCGAGCCGGATTCGACCGCCACCACCATGCCCGGCGTCTATGGGGCGGGCGACGTGACCGACGAAACCTGTCGTCAGGCCGTAACCGCCGCCGGCATGGGCTGCATGGCCGCGCTGGAAGCTGAAAAGTTCATTGCCGAAAACGAGGCAAATGAAACCAAGGCGGCGGCTGCCGAGTAGATCAACCCCAGGCGAGTGGGATTGCCCCAGTTCACGTATCCCTCCGGCTTGCCCGGAGGGATACGGAAGTACGGTGCGGCTACCCTAAGCCAAGCAGCGTCGGCACCTCGGCCATGTCGGTCACGACAGTGGCACCTGCGTCCGCCAAGGCCTGTCGATCCGTATTCGGATCACCAGCATAGCCCACAACGCGCATCCCGGCCGCCATGCCCGCCTGGACGCCCGGCAACGTATCCTCGATCACCACAGCCCGGTGCGGGGCATGACCCATTTGCGAGGCGGCAAACAAAAACAGGTCCGGTGCCGGTTTACCATTAGCCACCATGGTTGCGCTGAAGACCGCATCACCAAAGTGGTGATCAAGGCCGGTACGCCCCAGCACATGCGCCAGGTAGGCGGGCTCGCTGGATGACCCAACACATCGCGGGATGCCAGCGGCTTCGACCTGTGCGATCACGTCCGCAACACCCGGAATGGCTGTGACGGTGTCACATATGGCCTCGTTCGCCTGCGCCCGCGTTCGTTGCACCCATTCATCCGGAACAGACTTCCCGGTTTCATTTTCGATGATGGCGATCGTTGATTTCCACGAGCGGCCACGAAACCGGCGATGGCTGTCTGCTGTCGTTGTCGGCCAGCCAAGTTCGGTCACAGCGACTGCAAGCAACTCATTGGCGATTGTCTCACTGTCCACCAATACGCCGTCACAATCAAAGATCACGAGGTCCGGGCGGTCGGGTCGGGCGGTGTTTGTCATGACGGCGATGTAGCCGCGTTGCGGCCAAAGAGCCAGTCACATCGCTTTTCGATGCGTTTCAGGAATCTCCGCAGAGTGGATATGCAAAAATGCGATACATTTAGGTGTCATATTTGGCAGGCATGGCCCTTGCGCCGAATCGCTTCCCGTCGGATATAGAGCCACAACCAAAGGCGAATAACGCTGCGGCAAGCAGGCGGGAGCTAGGGGCGTCATGGACTGGGATAAGCTGCGCATATTTCATGCGGCCGCTGAGGCTGGCAGCTTTACCCATGCAAGTGAACAGCTGAACCTCAGCCAGTCCGCTGTGAGCCGTCAGATCTCCGCTCTGGAGGAGTCGCTGGGTCTTACGCTCTTTCACCGCCACGCACGCGGCCTGCTGCTGACCGAGACCGGCGAAGTGCGCTACGGCACCACCCGCGAGGTCTTCACCCGGCTGGCAGATACGGAAAGCCGCCTGCGTGAAACCAAGGGCGAACCGTCGGGCGATCTCAAGCTGACCACAACCGTCGGCTTTGGCGCCAACTGGCTGGTCCCACGACTGAAGGAATTTACCGACCGCTACCCCAAGATCAACCTGCATCTCATCGTGGATGACCGGGAGCTTGATCTGGCCATGCGTGAGGCGGACGTGGCTGTACGCTTCCACCCGCCTGTGCAGCAGGACCTGGTGCAGCGCAAGCTCTTCCGCGTCCACTATCACCTCTATGCCACCAAGGACTATCTGGCGCGCAAGGGCGGCGAACCCAAGACGCTGGCCGACATCGATAACCACGACATCGTGGTCTATGGCGACGCGGCACCGGCCGCCCTGCAGGAAGTGAACTGGCTGCAGACGGCGGGACTGGAAGATGGACGTGCCCGTGAGCCGTTCTTCCGGGTCAACAACATCTACGGGGTGCTCAAGGCCGTTGAATCAGGCTTTGGCATCGGTGCCCTGCCCGACTACATCATCCGCCACCACCCGGACGTGGTGCGGGTGCTGCCGGAGGTGGAAGTTCCCCATTTCGACACGTTTTTTGTGTATCCGGCAGAACTTCGGGACACAAAAAGGATCACCGTAATGCGTGATTTTCTGCTCGAAAAAGCCCGGGAATGGACCTACTAGGTCGTTCGAGATCGTCACACCTGAAATCCAACAATAAAATCAGTGATTTGCATTTGTGCTGGCACTGAACACTGAGCTATGCGCTCAGCGCATGGTTGCTTTGAAGGCAGATTGCTTGAATGCAGTGCAGCAAACGCCTATTTATTCGCCATCAGCGGTTCACATAACCGCACTCCTTCGAAGCCTCCTCTCCCCAAGACGTCGCTTCGAGGCAGCATACAGCCACTCCTCCCCTTGAGGCTGTATGCGCCAGTAGCCAGGCACTCCCCCCATTTGCCGGCTACTTAAGGACAAGGGCCGGACTTGCATGAGTAACGCAGGTTCGGCCCTTTTTCTTTTCTGAGTTCTCCCCCGGCACATCTTGTCGCCGCATTTTCACCCACTCATGCGTCAAGCACTGTGAGGGAGGGCCTTGATGCCGACACCAGACTTTGACGTTCCGTTTGAAGGAGGCTGCGCCTGTGGTGCCGTCCGCTATGTCAGCACCGCGGCGCCCGTATGGAGCGCCAACTGCCATTGCCATGACTGCCAGGCAGGCAGCGGTGCGCCCTATGTGTCTGCCATCTCTGTGCCCGCGCAGGCGGTGACGGTGACCGGTGAGAGGATTTCGTTCACACGGACATCCGCGAGCGGCCATGCCGTCACGACGTCTTTGTGTGCAGTCTGCGGCACACGCATCCATGCCCAGTCAGAGGGCAACACAGTCCTGCTCAACCTGTTTGCTGCAACGCTCGACAGGCCGGAAGCCTTCACGCCGATTTCAAATGTGTATGTGAGCGAGAAGGCCCATTGGGTGACGCTGGACCCGGACATCCCCACCTACGAGAAGATGCCCGGCTGAAGACGTCCACAAAACGTCCACAAAGATGTGCGCTAGTCGGCTTCCTGGGGGGCGGCGGGCGGCAGTGCGAGATCATCATCCGCAGCAAACAGCCGACCACCTTCCGCCATGGCCACACAGGCGATGGCGCCAAGGGCCAGGATCAGATAGCCGGCGAAGAGCGGCACGACGGTGCCGTCATACATGTAGCCGATGATTGCCCCGAGCACGCCGCCGACAAAGGTCTGCAGAAATCCAAGGACGGATGACGCCGTGCCGGCCACATGGCCCAGCGGGTCCATGGCCAGGGCATTGAAGTTGGTGCCGATAAACCCGAAGCACGCAAAGATCGACGCAATCATCAGGCTGAACAGCCAGAACGGGAACGCGTCCCCCAATCCCAGTGCCAGGGACAGCGCGAGGGCGATCAAACCGGCGAAACACATGAGCGCTGTGTGCGACAGGCGCCGCATCCCCATCCGCTCGACCAGCCGGGAGTTCATGAAGCTGGCAGCTGCCATGAAAACGACGGTGCCGCTGAAAGCGAGGGTGAAGTAGTCACCGAGACCAAACGTCAGGGTAAAAAGCTGTTCCGCCTGATTGATGAAGGCGAAGAGCACCGCAAATGTGAGCGCGGTGGACAAGGCATAACCGAACGACGCCCGCGTGGTCACCACGACCTTGAAGGCGGCGGATACCCGCGTGAAGGTAAGAGGCATCCGGTACTCGGGATGCAGGGTCTCGGGTAGGCGGATGTAACTCCAAACCGCCATGACCAGGCCGAGAATGCCCGTGACCCAGAAGACCGACTTCCAGTCGCCGAACAGAATAATGAGCTGGCCGATATTGGGCGCGATCAGCGGCACTGCCATGAACACCATCATGACCAGCGACATGACCGAGGCCATGCGCGCCCCTCCGAAGGTATCGCGCACCACAGAGACCGCGATCACCCGTGTGGCAGCCGTACCGACACCCTGAATGAAACGCACCGCCAGCAGGGATTCAAAGTTGGGCACGTAGGACGCCAGCGCCGATGCGCCGACATAGACCGCGAGGCCGAACATCAGGACCGGCCGCCGCCCGAACCTGTCCGAGATGGTGCCGTAGAACAATTGGGCAATACCAAAGCCCATGATGTAAGCCGAAATGACAAACTGACGGCGGTTTTCGTCTTCGACGCTCAACGCCTCGCCGATGTCCTGCAGGGCAGGAATGAAGACGTCGATGGCCAGCGCGTTGAGCGCCATCAGGGCCGCCACCATCGCCACCAGCTCCCACTGCGGAAGCGCGAGCGCCGGGCTTGAGCCCGGTTCGGGAGGAGTTGAGGAAGACATGGAGCGGCAGTCCTGTCGCGTGGCCGGAATAGGCCGACGCCACACTTAAGCGATTAAGCGATTGCCGCAACCCCACCGCAGCATGGCTGCCGTGAGGAGGGCACGGACACGCTCGGGCATCCTTCTAATGTGAAGGTCCGCATCCCCGGACTTGATCCGGGGTCCACTCTCGAATGCTGCGGGCGGGAGCAACCGCGAGTAGGCTCCGGATCAAGTCCGGAGACACGGGTAGAAGCACATCACACAGGCACTGCCTCCCGCCACGCTGGTGTGCGCAACGGGAGACCTTAGGTGCATCGGCCTAGCGCCGGTCGAGGGTGGCGCGCAGCATCCAGGCCGTCTTTTCATGGATCTGCAGACGCTGGGTCAACAAGTCCGCTGTGGGCTCGTCATTTGCGTCATCGGCAATCTTGATGACTTCACGAGCCGTGCGGGCGACGGCCTCATGGCCGGTGACGAGCTGCGCCACCATCTCATCCGCGGACGGGACTTCGTCCGTTGCCGGTTCGACGGAGGCAAGACGGGCAAACGCGTAGTAGGAGCCCGGCGCAACCACGCCCTATGCTCTGATCCGCTCGGCGATTTCATCCACAGCCGTCCACATCTCGGTGTACTGCTCCATGAACATGGCATGGAGCGCGTTGAACTGCGGTCCGGTCACGTTCCAGTGGAAATTGTGGGTCTTGAGGTAGAGCGTGTAGGTGTCCGCCAGTACGCGGGACAAGCCGGCCGCAGTGGCCTCCCGGTCTGCTTCGCTAATACCGATATTGATCGCAACACTCATGACAACCACTCTTTCGGCCATCCTTCGGCCCTCGTTGGATATGTGGCTGGTGCGGCTTGTCTGACCGCTCACTCTAGATTGGAATTATTCTAATCTATTTCAAGTACCAAATCCATGCCGTACCTCCGGACTTGGAGATTGACGCGGGTGGCCGCGTGGATTGTCCGGTCAAGCCGGACAATGGCGGAGCTAGTTGATTTGCTTCACCACACCCGCCGCCATTCCCCGGCTTGACCGGAGAATCCATTCAGCGGACATCATGGTTTTGACGGTCCAGTATTTCCACCACTCCCCCCGCAGCCAAGGCGAGTGGACCTCGGATCAAGTCCAGGGATACGGAATCTACCTGTGATGGGATGTGAGAAGACGCCGGCACAGCATCGCGCAGGCCCTAACGGTAGAGGTTCTGCGCCTCAAGGCCCTTATAGAGAGACGCCACCTGCTCTTCATATCCATTGTAGAGCAGCGTCGGCACACGGCGGCCGGTCCCCAGTACTTCTTCAGTTGCCTGGCTCCAGCGCGGATGCGGCACCTCGGGGTTCACATTGGCCCAGAAGCCATATTCCTTCGGCGCAATCTCTTCCCAGAAGCTCACAGGCTTGGTGCCGGTAAACTCGAACTTCACGATCGACTTGATGGACTTGAAGCCGTACTTCCACGGCACCGCCAGACGGATCGGCGCACCGAACTGCTCACCCAGGGGCTTGCCGTAGATGCCGGTGGCCATGAAGGCCAGCTCGTTGCGGGCTTCCGCCATGGTCAGCCCTTCCGTGTATGGCCACGGGTACCAGACCTGCTTCTGGCCGCTGGCCACGCTGGGCTGCATGAAGGTCTGCATTTTCAGATAGCGCGCGGTGGATTTGGGCTTTGCGAAATCCACAAGGGCCGCGAGTGGAAAGCCGGACCAGGGGACGGTCATGGACCACGCTTCCACACAGCGATGGCGATAGATGCGCTCTTCCAGCGGCATCTGAGCGATCAGCTGATCTATGTCCAGGGTGATGGGCTCTTCAACCTCGCCGGTGATCTCGATTTTCCACGGGCGGGACACCAGCGCTTCGGCCGCCCGCGAAATGCGCTTGTGCGACCCGAATTCATAGAAGTTGTTGTAGGTCGACGAGACGTCCTCATCGGTCACGGGGCGATCGATGGCAATCGACGTGTTGGCTTCGTAGGGAAACAGCTCCGCGGCCTTCGCTGTCAGCTCCGCCTCCAGATCCGCCGCAGCTGCCACGCTCTCCGCCGCCTCACCGCACCCGGCCACCGCAAGCGTGGCGGCGCCAGCGATGCTGGCAGTCGTGCCGCGCAGGAAGGCGCGCCGGTTGAGAAACACGTCTTCCGGTGTCACCTGATTTTCAGACAGTTCCCAGCTGCGGGGGCGTTTGATGAGCATTGGAGCGGAACCCTTATTCGGCCGATGGTTATTGCTGTGCACAATCATGGCGCACCGCCGAAAAAGGGCAAGTCACAGCTGCGCGAGAGCTTGGCTATCTGCCGTGAAGGGTCCTTGAACGAGCATTCACGCAACAGCCGCAAACCAGCTATAGTAAAGACCAGTTAAAGATAGTACCGCGCGCTACCTGCCCGTCTTTGGTTTGGTTTAAAGGGGACACCGCCATGTCATGTCAGCATACCGATGTAGACGAAAAGTCCGTTGTCACGCTTGATACTTCCGTCAAGCCGATCCGCATGAACCGCCGGGAAATCCTGCTTGGGCTGGCGGCGGGGTCGGTCGTGGCCTTCACTGGCTGTGCCTATAACGAACAACTCGGCCGCAACCAGCTGATGCTGGTAAGCGACGGACAGATGGCATCGCTCTCCAACCGCGCATGGAGCGACATGAAGAAGAAGCAGAAGATTTCGCGCGATCCCAAATACAACAACCGCCTGCGCGGCATCGGCAACAAGATCACCAAAGCCGCCAACATGCAGAACATGAACTGGGAATATGTGGCGTTCGAATCCAAGCAGAAGAATGCCTTTGTGCTTCCCGGCGGCAAGGTGGGCTTTTACACAGGCATGATGGACTTTGTGGACAATGACGCCCAGCTTGCCGCGATCATGGGCCACGAAGTAGGACATGTGCGCGCCCGCCACGGCGCTGAACGCTACAGCCAGGGCATTGCCAGCCAGGTCGGCATGACGGCGGCGCAAGTTGCCGTGGCCGCGTCAGATGTCAGCTACGGCGCGCCACTCGTTCAAGCACTGGGCCTGGGCCTCCAGTTTGGCGTCCTTCTGCCTTACTCCCGCAGCCATGAACTTGAAGCGGATTCCATCGGCCTGAACTACATGACCCGAGCCGGTTACAACCCGCACCAGTCCGTTGCCCTGTGGCAAAAGATGGCAAATGAAGGCGGCGGTCGTCGTCCGCCGGAATTCATGTCAACTCACCCGGACCCGACAACCCGCATCGCTGCTCTCCGGCAGCAGATTACGCAGATGGGCTTTTAGACACGGGGCAGGTCTTCACGCCTCTACAGGCGACACAACCATAAGCAGCCGGACGCAGCCTGTCCCCTCGATGCGGGGGGAGCGGTGCAACGTCGGTGCGGCCGAAAGAGTGCCCGGTAGAACTGCCGCCTCAAACCGATCAGGCCTCACGAAGGGCCCGGCATAATCATCAGGACTCCCACCAGCGGCAGTCGCATGAGACGCCGGCACGACGCATGTGGATGGCCCGCGATAGCTGCACACCATCCGCGCGGTCGCGACATCCGCGTGGATGCGCCGGCAGGCATTGTCTGTAATCCGGTCGAGCCGCACGCCGACGCGCTCAGCGCCCATCTGCCGTGCAAAGTCGTCAGCGAGCATCGCGCAGTCATCTACAAGCCAGCTCTGCCAGCCAGACGGCGGCGTTTTCGCCGTCGCGAGTAGGGCTGTGATACCGAGTCCGACGTCACCCGGCCCTGCCTCGAAGCGGCCATCAGGAAGGTGCGCAGGCTCAAGCTCATCCAGCCACGCGGCAGCCGGAGCCGGCACCGGCTCATGTCGTGCCAGGCTGACCCAGGGAACGGTCTCAACCTGGGCGGCGTCCCCTGCACGGGCAATAGCGGCCGTCACTCAGCTGCCTCGCCACGCCGCCATTCGGGGAACGGGTCGTGCATCTTTGACCAACGGGCAATTTCCAATCCCCCGTTGCGCGACAAGGGGACCAGACAGGCATCGAGCTGCGCACGGATAGCCGCCTCGTCGAAATCTGTGCCGATGAAGACGATCTCCTGGCGCCTGTCACCGAACTTCTCATCCCAGTTCTGATACAGGTGATCGCGCCATTCGCAGTGATCCGGCCAGCGTTCCTTGGGGATAGCCGTCCACCAAAATCCAAGCGCCTCGGTGCGAACCAGCGCACCAGCCTGAGACAGCTCACCGACCCATTCAGGCCGTGTCGCGAGCCAGAAATGCCCCTTGGTGCGGATGATGCCGGGCCACGACGAGTTGATGAAGTCATGAAACTTCGCCGGATCGAACGGCGCACGGGCCCGGTACACGAAACTCGAAATGCCATATTCCTCAGTCTCGGGCACATGCTCTGAAAACCCGAACAGCTCCTTGAACCAGAGGGGATGTTCCTGGGCTTTGTCAAAGTCGAAGCGCCCCGTATCCAGCACGCGGTCCAGAGGTGCCCGGGACTCAGTCGTTTCCAGAACGTCTGCGTCCGGATTGAGGCTGCGGACGATCTTTCGGGCTGCATCCATCTGCTGGGATGTTGCCGCGTCAGCCTTGTTGAGAAGGACGACATCGGCAAACTCGATCTGGTCGACCAGAAGATCCACCAGCGAACGCGTATCGTCATCGCCCAGAGATTCACCGCGATCGCGCAGGAAGTCCTGCGACGCGTAATCGTTAAGCAGGCTCGCCGAGTCAACAACCGTCACCATTGTGTCGATCCGTGCCATGTCGGAGAGGCTTTCACCTTCCTCTGTACGAAAGTCGAAAGTTGCGGCAACGGGAAGTGGCGCGGAAACGCCCGTGGACTCGATCACCAGATGATCGAACCTGTCCTCTTCTGCCAGCCGACGCACCTCGAGGAGAAGGTCTTCGCGCAGCGTGCAGCAGATACACCCATTTGTCATTTCGACGAGGGTCTCATCCGTGCGGCTGAGCCCGGCATCACCTTCGCGCACGAGGTCGGCGTCGATATTCACCTCGCTCATGTCATTCACGATGACGGCCACACGGCGGCCTTCGCGATTGTTGAGGATGTGATTGAGGAGTGTCGTCTTTCCGGCGCCCAGAAACCCGGACAAAACAGTGACCGGAAGGCGGCCGTCAGACCCAATATGTGAGGACTCGAGAGTCATGGCAGCCACCTTCCAGTCTGGGGGGTTAAAACTTCAGCTCTGCGTTGAGGGACAAAGCGAGGTCGCGGCTGCCATTGCTCGTCAGGCCCGGCATCCACGCCGTCTTCAAACGGTACTTCCACGAACAGGTTGCCGATAATGGAGAAAGACCCAACGCCAAACTCGGCAATCGGCCCAAGAGCAACCGCGCCCTTTTAGATGCCATCCTTGTTCGGCACTTCCAGCGCTGCATAGAAGCCAATGACCGGACCGCCGCCGTGACCGTGATGGTCAAGATCGTGATAATGGTCATGGCCGCTGCCGCTCTCGCCGCCCTGCCAGAGAATGAAGATGTTTTCCCATTCAAAGGCTTCAAGCTCGGCAGTCTCGTCTTCCGGGTTGGCTATTTCAAACGCGGCGACGGTCTTCCACCAGTCCGTCACGCCGACGCCGAGAGCAATCTCATGGACCGAACGCTCCTCACCCGTCGGCAGGTCGTCGGTAAACAGTGTGTTCAATGATTCAAACTCAAAGCCACCTTCATCCACTTCAGGATGGATGACTTCAAAAATGCCCCCACTGGCCTGCACCGGTGCGGCGCGCAGCGTGAGGCTGCCCGCAGCAAACAGGGTTGCTGCCATACGCTTTAATACATGCGGTTTCATTGTTCCGCCCCTTTTGTTGGATCCTCGGGCAAACTCAAGCGCGGATTCATAATGTTATAACATAACATAATCAATCGAAAAAAATGGCGGCCCAAAAGGCCGCCATTCATGTATTTCTTAGATCGGGCCGACCCTATGTCAGGCTCGCGCAGAACCGCTGAATGCGCCCGCACGCATCTTCCAGCGCTTCCGTCGAGGTGGCGTAAGAGATGCGGAAAAACGGTGACAGACCGAATGCTTCCCCATGCACCACGGCGACGCCTTCCTGCTCAAGCAGCGCGGTTGCAAAAGCTTCGTCACTGTCGATGACCTTGCCGTCTTCTGTCTTCTTGCCGATGAGGCCCCGGCAGGACGGGTAGACGTAGAACGCGCCTTCGGGTGTCGGGCATTCGATGCCGGTGGCTTGGTTCAGCATCGACACAACGAGGTCGCGGCGGCCCTTGAACACGGCGGCGTTCTTCGGGATGAAATCCTGCGTGCCGTTGAGTGCTTCGACCGCGGCCCACTGGCTGATGCTCGTCGGGTTAGATGTCGACTGTGACTGCAGCTTGCGCATGGCGCCGATGAGTTCTTTCGGCCCAGCGCAATAGCCGATGCGCCAGCCGGTCATGGCATAGGCCTTGGACACACCGTTCATGGTGAGCGTGCGGTCCTTGAGGCCCGGCTCCACCTGCACCGGTGTCACAAACTCAAAATCGTCATAGACGAGATGCTCATACATGTCGTCGGTCAACACCCACACATGCGGGTGCTTCATCAACACATCCGTCAGCTTCTTGAGCTCGTCGCGCGAATAGGCGGCACCCGACGGGTTGGACGGTGAGTTGAAGATCAGCCACTTGGTCTTGGGCGTGATGGCGGCGTCCAGCGCCTCGGGCGTCAGCTTGAAGCTGGTCTCGATGGTCGTCTGCGCAAACTTCGGCTCACCGCCGGCCAGCAGCACGATGTCCGGGTAGCTCACCCAGTACGGCGTCGGGATGACGACCTCGTCGCCCGGATTCAGGGTCGCCATCATCGCGTTGTAGCTGATCGGCTTCCCGCCCGGCGCGACGAAGCATTCGTCGGCGGAATAATCGAGGCCGTTCTCGCGCTTGAACTTGGCAGCAATGGCGTCCTTCAATTCGGGGATGCCATCCACGGCGGTGTATTTCGTCTCACCACGATTGATCGCCTCAACGGCGGCCGCCTTGATGTTGTCCGGGGTATCAAAATCCGGCTCACCGGCGCCAAGGCCGATGACGTCGCGCCCCTGTGCCATGCGATCGCGGGCCTTCTGGGTCACGGCGATGGTGGCAGACGGCTGAACGCGGGCGAGAGATTTGGACAGGAAGTTTTCTGGCAGGGCCATGAGGGGGCGTCTTTCCGCAAAGTGAGAGCTGACAACGAAGACCGGGGCCGACCGTATAGCCGCCCCCGGCCTCTCGCAACCGTCTATCTGCGCTCATCAGCGCAGGTCAAATATGCGCCGGACCATGACCAAATGAGAGGCCGTCAGACAGCGCCCGCCGGCTGTATGCCGCGCTTGAGCGAATCCGCAAAACCGTGGTTGCGGTCGCGGTGGCCGGCGTCGTCTGCGCGCACGGCGATGACCA
The DNA here is from genome assembly GCA_050042885.1 of Candidatus Phaeomarinibacter sp. GTDB lineage: Bacteria > Pseudomonadota > Alphaproteobacteria > CGMCC-115125 > CGMCC-115125 > Pyruvatibacter. Next base: position 7,325 of record JBHJJF010000156.1, on the reverse strand, counting down.
CATCGCGCAGGCGCGCGTCGGGTGCCAGGCTCCAGTAGTCGATGGCGATCTGAGGGGCCGGCACATTGTCCTGATGGCCCGCATCGATCTCTTCGAGATAGCGCGTATAGCTCACCACCGCCTCTTCCTCGAAGTAGCCGACAACCCGGTGCGCGGTCTTCGGGGAGAAGAGATACAGGAAGAAGTAGAAATTATAGAAGACTGCCTGTGTGAGCATGACGACCACACGCTCGAACATGTTGGGCTGGGCAATCCTGATGAAGGTCATCAGATGCATCCGCTCATTGTCCGCCTCTTCAAGCAGCTCACGGATCCACCCCTGATCATCCTCCATCTGCCGTAAAGAACGCAGATGTTGAAGAAGCCCACCAACCATGCCAGGCACCGCCGCGACCGTCTCAAGTACAATCGCCCGGTGCCCATAGCGCTTGGCAAAGAACGTGTCCGCAATGAAGCGCAGGAACTTGACGAACACGAGCGCGATCCGGTCGCTCATGTCTGCAGGTGTGTAGTGAACCGTGTCGTCGGACACGCGGGCGCTCTCATTCGTCATGTCATGATCCTCCAAGACATCATGCACTCATCAATTGCCCGAAAGATCGTATGCGGACGGCTTTATTTCACCCCGGCTCAAGGCCGCAGTGCTGCTTTGTCACAAGCGACAACCTGTCCTGAAACGACAGGTACCATGACCTATGTGCCGACGGTTTCCAGCGCCTTGATCGGATCGGGCACATCTACATCAACCTGCATGCTGCGTGAGGTCAACGGTGAGCGGTGCACAGTCTCGATCGGCACGCACCCTGCCCAGTAGGGAAGATCCATATCTTCCTCGTCATCATTCGGGCCACCGCGCCGGACTTTCGCCACCGCTTCTTCCAGGGGAATGCGCAGGATCATGGTCGCTTTCATCTCCTGCTTGTTTGGCGCACGCGACCCGTCCGCCCGCCCTTCGGCGATGCCTTCCATGACCTTCCACATGGCCTCCATCCGCGCGTCCTCACCGGACACCTCTTCCGCCACGCCGTGCACCATGACGGAACGATAGTTCATGGAGTGATGAAACCACGAGCGCGCCAGCACCAGACCGTCCAGATGGGTGACGGTCGCGCACAGCGGCACCCCCGACGCCAGCGTCTTAAACATCCGCGTCTTGCGGCTGCCGTGGATCAAAATGCTTTCGCCATCGCGCACATAAAAGATGGGGATCACCACCGGCGCGTCGTCGTGGATGAACGCCACATGGGCCACATAACCATCATCCAGAATGCCGTGGACTGTATCGCGGGCATAGTCAGCGCGTTTGTGGACCCGCACTTTGGTCCGCCTGGTTTTCTTGTAGGTCTCAGCCGTGGCCGGCCGCGTGTGATCTTTTGGCATGGCACCCTCCGTCATTTAGCCGCATGAAATGGAGCCAAATTGGTTTGCTAAATAGTGCCAATTATGGAGAATATAGGGTGCCAATCAGGAGACCTCTCATGGCTGACACACTCTCTGCGGCCCTGCCCGGCCTGACCCTCGACCGCAAAAGCGACGTGCCGCTGCACGCGCAGCTGGCGCAGGCCCTGCGCACCGGCATCCTCTCCGGACAGACACCTGCGGGCACGCGATTGCCGGCGACCCGCAATCTGGCGGGCGAACTCAGCATCGGCCGCAACACGGTGGCAGACGCCTATGACCAGTTGATCGCCGAGGGCTATCTGGAAGCGCGCGTTGGCTCGGGCACACGGGTAGCGGCCATCGCGCCGGATGCCTTTCTGGCAGTAGGCGCGCCTGCAGATGAAGTAACACCGGCGCCCCCGCCGCCACTTTCGAAGCGTGGGATCGCATTGGCCACCGCCATCCGGCCCGTACCGCCCCCGCCTGGAAAGTTTGGCTATGCCTTCCAGCCGGGCGTACCGGCATTCGATGCCTTCCCCTATGCCAGCTGGTCCCGCCTCGCGGCCCGCGCGGCAAAGAACATGCAGGCGGTTGGAGACTATTCACATCCCGAAGGACTGCCAGAACTACGAGCTGCCATTGCCGCACATGTGAAGCTTGCGCGCGGCGTTGTCTGCGAGCCGGACCAGATCATCATCACAGCAGGGGCGCAGGCGGGTCTTGATCTGGCCGCACGACTTCTGATCGACCCGGGCGACAATGCGTGGATCGAAGATCCCGGCTATGGCGGCGCACGCGGCGGACTAATCGGCGCAGGCGCAACCCTGGTGCCTGTGCCAGTGGATGAAGAAGGCATGGACATTGGCGCCGCCCGAAAAATGCGCAAGCGGCCCCGGTTGATCTATGTGACGCCGTCTCACCAGTTTCCATTGGGCGTGACCATGTCGCTCTCCCGCAGGCTGGACCTGCTTGAGCTGGCAGATGACGCCGACGCCTGGGTCATCGAGGACGATTATGACAGCGAGTACCGCTATCAGGGGCGTCCGCTCTCGTCCCTTCAGGGTCTCGATGGGGGACGGCGTGTCTTGTATGTGGGCACATTCTCAAAGACATTTTTCCCCAGCCTGCGCATCGGCTACCTGATCGTGCCGCCTGCCCATGCACAGTCTTTCCGTGACGCCATCCGCAACACGGGGCACAGCGCCCCCGGCCTGCCGCAACTGGCACTGACAGCGTTTCTGGAAGGCGGGCACTACGAGGCGCACGCGAGGCGTATGCGCAAGCTCTATGATTCCCGCAGGCTGGCGCTTGTTGCCGCCCTCGAAGACATGGCAGCCGACATACTCACCCCGCAGGTGCGCGAGGCAGGCATGCAGATGCCCGCCCTATTCCGCACCAAACGCAATGACATTGTGGTGGCTGCGGGTCTCGCAAACGAAGGCATCGCCGCAGGAGCCCTGAGCCGCTACACGCTTGATCGCAAAAATCTGCGTCATGGGCTGCTGCTGGGATTCGCCGCGGTGGAAGAGCGGCATATCAGCCCTGCAATGCGCCAGCTTGTGAGCCACCTGACACGTCCATAGCGTTCCACCTCGCCAACAAACGAGGGAGGCTAAGGGCATGACTTATCGGCTGTATCAGATGCAATCATCCGGCAATTGCTGGAAGCCGCGCGTGGCTCTGCATCAGCTTGGACACACCCTTGAGCTGATCGACATAGACATCATGACCGGCCAGTCGCGCACGGACGAGTATCTGGCGATCAACCCCAACGGTCGCGTGCCACTGCTGCAGCTCCCGGACGGGCGCTACCTGGCTGAGTCGAATGCCATGCTGGCCTATCTCGCGGAAGGCACTGATCTGATGCCGTCGGATCGCTACGACCGTGGCGTAGTGTTCCAGTGGATGTTCTTCGAGCAGTACAGCCACGAACCCTACATTGCTGTTGCCCGCTACTGGCGGCACCTGGAAGGCAAGGAACCGCCTGAAGCCGTACCCGGCCAAATTGAAGAACGCGGTTATGCTGCTCTCGCTGTCATGGAACAGCGGCTGACTGACGTGCCGTTCTTCGCGGGTAACACCTACTCCATCGCCGACATAGCACTGTACGCCTACACCCATGTGGCCCATGAAGGCGGTTTCTCGCTTGAGGCTTACCCGAATGTGCGTGCATGGCTGGAAAGTGTGGCCGCAATGCCAAGGTTTGTCGATATGGACTGGCGGCCCTAGACAAGCGTCACCGTCCACCCCCTCACCCTCCCACACGCTGAAGCGCGCGGGCCCCTCCCGCTCCCGCACGGGGAGAGGGAATGATTTGCGTAGTCGGCGACATCCAGTCCCCTCTCCCCTTGCGGGAGAGGGATAGGGTGAGGGGTAAGCCACACGCGACTCGCCTCGCCACAAACTTGCCCCAAAATTCTCAGGTGCTCGCCACATTGGCCGCGCGATGTTGCCCCATTGCGGGCGCTAACTCCTCATCACGCGGATGTGACGTGGTGAAACACCCATCCGTCCTTGATGGAGGGGAACACAGATGACGACTTTTGCCGGAGCACAACGGATAAGCCTGTACCACGAGGGCGTAAGCCACGCGCTGCGCGCCCTCCTCATACTTGCCAGCTTCATTCTCGCCGCCGTGGTTCTGTCCGGCGGTTTTTCTGTTCCCGCGTTCGCTCAGGAAGCCACACGGGCGGCCAACGCTTCTCCGCAGCTCGCCCCAAAACTTGCAACAGTCCGCCCCGGCGACATGAACTCCGGCGCGCTGCTGTTTGAAACGCAAACCCCCGGCGAATATGTCCAGGCGCCGCTTGTGGCGACGGACGTCAACCTCGACATTACCGGCATCATTGCGCGCGGCACCGTGACCCAGCGCTTCCTCAACCCCAGCGATGGCTGGGTCGAGGGCGTCTATGTGTTCCCGCTGCCCGATGACGCTGCCGTTGACAGCCTGCGCATGCAGATCGGCGACCGCTTCATCGAAGGGCAGATCAAGGATAAGCAGGAAGCCCGCGAGATCTACGAAGAAGCCAAGGAGCAGGGCTTCAAAGCATCTTTGGTTGAGCAGGAACGCCCAAACATCTTTACCAACTCGGTCGCCAATATCGGCCCGGGCGAAATGGTGGTCGTGCAGATTGCTTATCAGCAAACGGTGACGGTGGATGCCGGTGATTACGCCGTGCGCTTCCCCATGGTCGTCGCCCCGCGCTACATGCCTGCACCGACAATCCACATGGTCGATTTCCAGACCGGCCCTGACGGCGAGACATCGGGCTTTGCTGCGATCTCCGACCCCGTGCCGGACCGCGACCGGATCGCGCCGCCGGTGCTGAATCCCAAAACCGAAGGCAAGACCAACCCGGTGACGCTGACGGTCAATCTGGATGCGGGCTTTGAACTCGGCGATGTGAAGAGCCATCACCACACGGTCAAGCTTGACCAGGATGATATGACCGCGACGCTGTCCCTAGACGCCCCCAACGGTCAGGTCCCGGCGGACAAGGACTTTGAACTGCGCTGGACGGCGCCGGCCGGCACCGGCCCCAACGCCGCGCTCTTTATAGAAACCGCGACGGATGAAGACGGCAAGGAAACGCCCTATCTGCTGATGATGCTGACGCCGCCGACCGGTGCGTCCCTGCCGGATGCCGGCCCCCGCGAAGTGGTTTTTGTCATCGACAATTCCGGCTCTATGTCAGGTCCCTCGATGGATCAGGCCAAGGCAAGTCTCTTGCTGGCACTGGACCGTCTAGATACGGACGACACCTTCAATGTCATCCGCTTCGACCACGAGTTTGATCAGGTCTTCCCGACGGCTGTGCGTGCTGACAAGGAGAACCTCGACATTGCCCGCGCCTTTGTCAGCAACCTCACCGCTGACGGCGGCACGGAAATGCTGGCGCCGCTGCAGGCCTCGCTGCAGGACGCCACGCCAACCGATACCAACCGCCTGCGTCAAGTGATCTTTCTCACCGACGGTGCCATCGGCAATGAAGTCGAGCTGTTTGAAACGATCTCCCGCGGTCTTGGCCGCTCGCGTCTCTTTACAGTGGGCATCGGCTCTGCGCCCAACTCCTTCTTCATGACGCGTGCGGCAGAAGTCGGCCGCGGCGCCTTCACACATATCGGCTCGGCTGACCAGATCGTGCCACGCATGGCACAGCTGTTTGAAAAGCTGGAAACGCCGGTCATCACCGGCCTTGAGATGGACTGGCCAGCACGGGTGCTGAACGAAGCCTGGCCGAACCCGCTGCCCGATCTCTACAAGGGCGAACCCATTGTGCTGACGGCCCGGCTGGCCCGCGCGCCCAAACCCGGCGAGCTGCTGGAAATCGGCGGTACCTTTGCCGGTGACCCGTGGCTCGTGCGCCTGCCGCTGGCTAAGGCCGAGGACGGTGACGGCATTGCCAAGCTGTGGGCCCGCCGCAAGATCGCCGCGCTGGAAGGTTTTCGGTACTCAGGCGGCAACTGGGAGATGATCGACAAGGACATTCTCGCCGTCGCGCTTGACCATCACCTGGTCAGTCGCCTCACCAGCCTTGTGGCTGTGGATGTCACACCATCGCGCCCGAACGATGAAAATCTCGGCACGGCGCAGATGCCGGTGAACCTGCCAGATGGCTGGGACTTCGACAAAGTCTTCGGCGGTGACCCGTCACCTCTGCCGACAAGCGCCTCGGTTGCGCCGGACGCTGCATGGCAGGTCCTGAAGGTTGCAGCCGCCCCGCCCGCCCCTGCACAAGCCTCCAGGAGCGTGCCACTGCCGCAGGGCTCAACCCCGGCACCGCTGCTGATGTTCATGGGCCTCATCGGTCTTGCCCTCGGCCTTGCCCTCCTCGCGCTCTACCGGCGCGAAGAGCAGCCCTCCAACTCGGCGGCAGGTTAAAGGGCACAGGGGCATGGGGCTGACACGCAAACACGTGATCGGACTGGCGGCGGGGGTGCTGCTGCTGAGCAGCGGTGCCGCGCTTGCCGCCAGTCTTTACATCGACACCAAGGCGCTGGTCGGTCAGGTGCTGCTGGAACGCGCCTTCACGCGGACGCGTGAAACCGGTGAGCCGACAAAACCATGGGACTGGGCCGACACCTGGCCCGTGGCCCGTGTTTCCGCTCCGGCGCACAATGAAAGCGCCATCGTGCTGGCAGGCGCCAGCGGCGAGGCCATGGCCTGGGGGCCGGGACATATGGCGGGCACGCCGACACCCGGCGACAACGGCGTGTCGATCATTGCCGCCCACCGCGACACGCACTTCGCGTTCCTGGAACACGTCAAACAGGGCGACGAAATCACCGTGACCAATGCAGACGGTTCCGAACACACTTTCCGTGTGACCGGCACACAGATCGTGCGGTGGGACCAGTCCGGCATTGACCCGGTAGCGCCGGGCAGAAGGCTGGCACTGGTGACCTGCTACCCGTTCAACGCGCGCACCCAAGGCCCGCTGCGCTACGTGGTGATGACGCAGAAGATTGAAGAACAGATCGAGCTGCCTGCGGCACTCGCGGCGCTCGACAGGCTTTCGCCGGAGGTGGAAATGGTGCGCTGAGGACATAACCGGCCGGTCCGCCCGATCCTTTCCCGGATCCCCTTCGCAAGGTGACGGCAAACCATCCCCGGGACCCGCCCTCAGAACCACGTACCGCTTATTCCCCCAAAAGCGAAAGCCCGGCGGCGACCCCCAACAGGTCGCCGCCGGTGCCCTTTCCAAGGCCCCCTCACCCTCCTACGACCTGCGGTCGCGGGCCCCTCCCACTCCCGCAAGGGGAGAGGGCAAAGAAAGTCACCTCTCCCCTTGCGGGAGAGGTCGGTGCGCAGCGCCGGGTGAGGGGGGCGGATGGTTGCCAGCTACTCCGCCGCCTGCGTCGCCCCGCCGGGTACACCGTCAGGGGGCGCAGCCGGGTAGCTGTAGCGCGACGTCACGGCCACCCCCCAGCGCAAGAGGGTGGTG
>JBHJJF010000155.1:0-3728 GCA_050042885.1 Candidatus Phaeomarinibacter sp. | reverse complement strand
ATCCATCAGATCTGCAGCCACGATTTCGACGTGCAAAGCCGGATGAGCGGCCAACAATTGTTCCCGTTGTGCCTGCGACTTGGCTTGAGACCGATTCAACAAAATCAGGTTTTGCCCCCTCGCGGCGAGGATCTTTACGATCTCGCTTCCCAGGCCTCCCGTTGAGCCTGTGACCACTGCCCAGTTACCAGCTGCTGTTGTCATCGTTGTGTCCCTTACGTACAAGGCATGGTGCAGCTACACATAGTGTATATGTACACTAAAGGAGACTCGCAAGTGACAAAATCCGCCGGAACCGCGATGTGCGCGTTCAGCACGCCTTTCCTCAAATACCTGCGTGATGGTTTGGTCGAGGAGAACCTGTCTCCCGCGCGGTTTCAGGTCTTGCAGGCCTTGTCAGGTGGTGAAGAAGTTTCAATGGTTCGGTTGGCTGAGATGTTGTCCGTAACAAAGAGGAACATCACCACTTTGGTGGACGCCCTTGAAAAAGAAGCACTTGTGAGCCGCAAGGCACATCCGACTGACCGGCGTTCCAAACTCGTTAGTCTTACAAAGAACGGCGAAGAGACATTTTCCCAAGTGGCGAGAGTTCAACAGGCCCATCTTGAAAAGTTGACGGCTCACCTGGACGCAAAACAACAGCATGTGTTGGCGGAGTCTCTTTCACGGCTGACCAGTGTCATGACTGAAGAGGACTCCCCCAACAAAACCCGCTGCCCAACTTCGCAAACGGAATGAGGCAAATCAGCCAGTCATTTGTCACGCAGCATTGGTCCGAATTGGGATGATCGCCACGCAATGCCCCTACAGCAAAGTTCGCCGGATTCTACGACCCGGCCACCTACAGCGGACTGCTGACACTGGGCATCACCATCTGCTGGATCGTCATGCTGGTCTTCGCGATCTCACGCCGGCGACAGGTGGTTTCCGACGGCACGGGGAGTGGTGCGGGCTGCCGGACTTGAACCGGCATGGACGTTACCGTCCGAGGGATTTTAAGTCCCTTGTGTCTACCAATTCCACCAAGCCCGCAGCTTCAGGGAATCCGCCCCGAGGGGACAGTCGCGTGACCATAGCGATGCGCGGCCCCAACGCAACAAAGCGACGCAACACGCGGAGCCCCTGCCCGATACCCGCAGCGATTCAGGGCTTTGTGGATAACGACTCAAGAGTCTGAAAAGACTCAGGCAATTGAATCGATCCACAGGGGTGGGGAATGGGCCTGGGCGTGTCTAGAGAATCATCTGTGTCTGGCTGGTCAGCGCCACGAGCTTGCCGTCGGCCCGCTCGATGCGGGTCTGCCACATCTGTGTGCGCCGTCCACGATGTACGGGCGTCGACGTTGCGGTGACCGTCTGACCCGCCGGACAGGCAGCCAGGAAATTGGTCTTGCTTTCAACGGTCGTGGTGCCGCCCGCCCCCTCCGGCAGGTTCAGGAAAGTCGCCACCGCGCCGACAGTGTCCGCAAGCGCCATGGCGGTGCCGCCATGCATGATGCTGCCGGAGGTGCACAGGGCGTCTGTGATCTCAAGCTCGGCGACTACCTTGTCCGGTTCGGCCGACACAAAGCGAATGCCAAGATGTTTGGCGAGAGGGAGCGGGTTGGCGTTGAGCTGATCTGCGGTGTTGGACATTTATCCATCCTTCCGGCGACTGAATTTCGGTGGAGGATAGGTAGCGAGGGGTGTGCTGGAAGGGCCATTACGCACAAGGTAAGGAGCGCCAAAAGCTGCGTGTCCGCACACCCGACTTGATCCAGAGCCTACGCTCTTCAGCCGAGCAGTTGATCAATTGCGAGCGGGCCCTCCGGTCAAGCCGGAGGGATACGGGAGGCTGGAAACGGCAACTACCACTGCTCACCTTAGGCAGTCGATCCTAGGATGCGGGGCTGGCAGGGCCACCGGTCCAAATCCGCGTCCCTCCGGCTTGACCGGAGGGTCTACTCGCATCCGCTGTTTGGTAAAGACCATGCGGTCAGGGCCCGGAGTGTTTCGCAGGGCTGGTGGAGCAATGCCCCCAAACACAAAAACGGCGCCCTTCGTTTCCGAAGACCGCCGCTTTGTCACTCAGTTAAGAGCGATTGGATACGCGTGGAGAGCCGTCTTAGTTGACGAGGCCCTGCCAAACCGGCTTGCAGGTTCCACCAACGGACCCCTGCACGGATGCCATGGCTTCTTCCATGTTGGCACCGTCTGCGGTTGTTTCGCTGTCAGCTGCACCTGTGCACCAGACGTAGAACTGGTGCGTGCCAGCCTTGCTCTGCGCTTCGTAGCTGGAGTCCAGCGCGAATGCTGAGCCGGTCATGATGAGTGCGCCAGCGGCGGCACCGAATGCACCTGCGAGAATCTTCTTCATACTTTGTCTCCCTCGAGAGGTTTCCCCGCCCCCGTATTAAGTCGGAGGTGATAATCCCTGAATGACAGTTCCGGTGTTGCGCGTGATACGCAGACCATCCTGCCGGTCGCTTATTTGGACGGCAGATGCTCCGCCCCGGCAAAAACAGGAGGCCTCGTGAAAGACCGCCACATCCCCTTACCGGGCCGATGCGCATCGCGCCGCCCTTGTTTCCGGGCAGAACGATAACCGCTCCTGAGACTCATACTACTGGATTCCGCGCGGAATGACCTGAAATCTTCGTAATGTTGAGACCGGTGTTGCCAAACTGTCACGAAATCGCGGTTAACGCTGCGATTTCAGAGGGTTGAGGCAGGCAAGCCGCTCAGGTGCCGTCCCCAAGGACCGGCTCCACACCCAGCGCGCGGACCATCTCAATGGCCTCGTCCTGCACCGTCGCCAACAGGTCCGCATCCGTTGTACGGAACACCAGATTCGCCCCGAACGTGCCGTCCTTGTAATAGGGATAGCTGCCCATGGAGACCTGCGGATACTTGTCCTGCAGCACGCCCAGCGGCTCCGCGATCACCCCTTCGGCAATCTGCCCGGCGACGGAGCATGCGAGCATCTTCGCGCCGCCCGTAAGCCGGTCCTCGATGCCCGTGATCATCGCCTGCATGACGGAGGGAATGCCGGCCATGTCAAACACATTGCCGATCTGAAAGCCCGGCGCCTTGGAGACCGGGTTGGCGATCAGCGTCGCTGTGTCCGGGATCCGCGCCATGCGCTTGCGTGGTTCGTTGAACTCGATACCTGACGCATCGTAATGCGCCTGCAGCCGCGCCATTGCTTCAGGGTGATGACCAATGGAGACACCGAAGGCAGCCGCGATCGAGTCCGCCGTGATGTCGTCATGGGTCGGGCCGATGCCACCGGACGTGAAGACATAGTCGAATTTCGCCCGCAGCGTGTTCACCGCCGCGACGATCTCGTCTTCGATGTCCGGCACGACGCGCGCCTCCATCACACGGATGCCCCGCTCTCCCAGCCAATTGGCAATGAAGCCGAGATTCTTGTCCTGGGTGCGCCCGGAAAGGATTTCGTCGCCGATCATGATGACGGCGGCGGTGACTTTTTTGTCTGTCGTACTCATGGCGGGGGATATAGCACTCTGGACAGCAGGGGACAGGTGCAGCTCAACGGATCATCCCAACCAGACACCCGTATCCCTCCGGCTTGACCGGAGGGTCTACTCGCATCTGATGTGGGCTAAGATCTCACGGCTCATGCCACCGCACCGGCAAAAGCATTGCGGCATTCGGAACTGAGAGTGGGCCCTCCGGTCAAGCCGGAGGGATACGGGTTTGAGTGGATACCTTGGCCACGTACGCCCG
>JBHJJF010000154.1:0-4872 GCA_050042885.1 Candidatus Phaeomarinibacter sp. | reverse complement strand
CAGGGCAATGAGTGCCGCACCTTTGAGCAGGAAGTCTATGTGAATGGCCAGCCTGTGAAGGATGCGGGCACCGCCTGCAAACAGCCTGACGGATCGTGGCAGATCATCTCCTAGGCGCAAGTCCAGGTACCAGCGTCAGGTCGACGGCAAGTCGGCCAACGGCTGTCTATGCAGTGGCAATAACACCAAAAACATCTGTGTCTGACGGGTCCCGACCAAATCCGTCTGTAAACTCCAACTTCACAAAACCGGCTTGCTTTAGCTCAGCTGCAATCGTGTCTCTTGAATAGAATTGGAGCCAGTTGAAGACCTCCCAAGTGTTGTCTTCTTCAATGATCGTATAGCGATCCAGGGAAACAGCCTCGGCGTCGTACCTGTGCGTATGCTTGAAGGCAAAGTAGTCGTGTGCAGACCAAAACCCGTCCATGAAATGTCGTCCAAACGAGACGGATTCTGTGACGCCTTCGAAAGCGCTCATCGAAAAAACGTCAAAAACGAAAACGCCACCCGGGGCCAACGACCGACGAACTTTGCTAAGCAAACTCCGCCGCTGATCAGGTGACAGGGGACATAGGTCGCAGTAAATCAGCGTTATCAGGTCCTGCTTTGCCGGGAGCGAAGCCTTGAGATAGTCCGCAACTTGATACATTGGCGAACCGGGACTCAAAGTTGCGTGGCTCCGGGCGAAGTCAATCGAGTTCCGCGAAAAGTCCAGCCCGTGGACCGTCGCGCCGTGCTCAGCGTATCTGCGCGCATAAAGTCCAGGACCACACCCCAGGTCACAAACCGACGCCCCCTCCAAGCCAAATGATCGGTCAAGCCAGTCGACCACACGATCAATTGCCTCCGCTGGACGCGACGCAAGCTCGCTCTCCGAATCCAGGTGCAAGCGAAGCATCTGCTCTGCCGGATGCGCTTGCGTCCATAATGTGTCTGCCGTGTAAGCAGAAAACACTTCGGGTCGGCAGTGTATCTTCGCCAACTCTTCGTACATCAGAACTCCGGATTAACCTGCGGGGGCACTAAGCGGTGCTGGCCCGAACAATAACGCACCGAATAGCCGGTACACCGGCACGCTGCCTGACAGGCACTAACAGTCATTTCACGAGGGAACTCCACGCCGCAACTCCCGTAGAAGGGGTAGCAGCGAAAGTTTTTTCCTCTTTTTTGCATCTTTTTTGAAGGCGTAATCGGATCCGAAGGACGCCTTCTTGCTGTTTCAGCAGTGCTGTCCGTGGTGGTCATCTGTTGTACCACCCCTCCGAGGCACCGATCTGGAGCAGTGCTTTTTGGCTCTTTTCCTCAGCTTTTGGGCTAAAAAGACACTTCGAGCCAAATCTCCCTAAAAATCGAAATGCAATCTAATCTGAATTAGATCGGTCTGTATTTAAATATAGATGGTATTTATATTTAAATCGACTTAAATACAGATACCAAAATCAGAAATATAGAAATCGGATAGGCGCAATCTCTGATCATCTTTTCTAGAGGTGACCAAGGGGTTGGTTATGTTTATTCTTCGTAGTGTACTTATGTTGGCAGTCGTTTTTGCGCTTGCCGCTTGTCAGACCACCGGCAGCTCTGCTGCCCCAGCAAAATTCTCAAATGCGGCTATGCCCGCTCACACCAATGCCACCGCAATGGTGGAAGGTGCGCGGTCTCGTCCGCCGATCGGCTACATAGGCTTCTGCCTTCGCCATCGCGAAGACTGTCAGCCGTCCGACGACATCACAACCGCATCAACCGGCGAAGCTGCCACGGCACATCTCTCCGCCGTGACGCTGACCGCGCAGAAATGGCGTGAGCTGAATGATGTGAACACCTATTTCAACCGGACTGTCCGCCCGGTGAATGACATTGACCTCGTGCAAAAGGTCGAGTGGTGGAGCTATGCCATCAACTCTGCCGGTGACTGCGAGGACTATGTTCTTGAAAAACGCCGCGCCCTGATTGCCCGCGGCTGGCCTGCCGACGCCCTTCTGATCACTGTTGTCCGCCAGTGGAATGGTGAAGGTCATGCCGTCCTGACCGTCGTAACCGACAAGGGTGATCTTATTCTCGACAACATGGCGATGGGTATCGTGTCTTTCGACAAAGCGCCCTACTCCTGGCTCATGCGCCAGTCTCGCCAGCACCCCATGCACTGGGTGAAGCTGAACGGTGAAGGCACTGCCGCCAACACAGCTTCCACTCAGAGCGCAAACCTCGTGGCGGAGGGCACTTCGGGCCTCTAATAGCGCCGACCCCGACGAAGGGTTTTCTGCCACGAACCTAACCGATCCGGCCGGACAGCCGGATCAGACCCCGGCCCCGCCGGACAGCGAGGCCAAACTAAGGAGGCTGGTACCACCGGACAGTGGTGCCAGCCTTCCCGGCTTTTCGGCCCCCTACCTGGCTGGAATGCAGCTCTAGCGGCCCTTCCAGACCGGCTTGCGCTTCTGGGCAAACGCCATGGGCCCTTCGATCAGATCTTCACTCTTGAAGAGCGCGTGAACCGCGTCGTATTTGCCCGTCACAGCCTTTTCAAGGTCGGCTTCATCAAGCCCCGCATAGACACTCTGCTTGGAGGCGCGAATGGACATGGGGCTGCACGCCTCAATCTGTTTCGCCCAAGCCATGGCGGCGTCCATGAGCTCCGCATGAGGAACAACTTCATTGACGAAGCCCAACATCTGACCCTCAGCAGCCGGCACCGTCCGACCTGTCAGGATCATGCCCATGGCCTGCTTCACCGGAATCTGCCGTGGCAGCCGGTGCAGACCACCTGCGAGGGCGGCAAGACCAACCTTGGGTTCAGGAAGCGCAAAGGTGGCTGTGTCAGCGGCGATAATGAGATCGCACGCCAAGGCAATTTCAAATCCGCCGCCCATGGCGACGCCGTTGACCGCCGCAATCACCGGCTTGGTGATGCCGTAGCGCGCCGTGAGACCGGCAAATCCCGTCTTGGGTACCTCAATGGCATTGCCTTCCGCCTGCCACTTGAGATCATTGCCCGCCGAGAACGCACGCTCGCCCGCGCCTGTGATGATGGCGACCCACAGATCATCATCCGCTTCAAAAGCATCAAAGATCTTTTCAAGTTCGAAGTTCGCCGGCGGATGCAGCGAGTTCATCCGGTCAGGACGATTGATGGTGACTTTGAGAACATTGCCGTCACGTTCGGCGGCCGAAAATTCGAGGTTGCTGAAGGCATCACTCATGGCGTGTCGCTCCGTATATTGATTGTTGTTGACCATTGCCGGGGGCCGAAAAGCGGCCAATTCGCAGGCACAGTGCGACGTGAAATGAGTAGCTTCAACCCCGGTCCGCAGCCGGCCGAAACCACGCGCTCAAAAAGCCCGATGGACCCTGCGTCACAGCTTGCCTATCTTTTGAAGCAATACGTCGCCAATGATTCGCGAGCATGCGCCCATGACCGACCAGCAGGCATCTCCCCCAACCACAGGCGAGTCACCCGATCCGCTGATGGCTCACATCGCCTATGGGCTGTTTGCCGTTGGTTTCCTCAACGGCATTACCGCCATCATTGGTGTTATTCTTGCCTATGTCCGGCGGCCAGACGTCAAAGGAACCTTTCTCGAAAGCCACTTCACCTATCTGATCCGCACTTTCTGGATTTCACTGCTGTTCGGTATCGTCAGTGCACTGCTGATGATCGTCGGCATTGGTTTCATCCTGATATTCGCCGTTGTAATCTGGGTGATCTACCGCATCGTCAAAGGGGGGATCAAACTCGCGTACGGCAGAGCGATCGACGACCAGGAAAGCTGGCGGTAGGTATTCTCCCAGGACATGACAGAAGAGCTGCATACATCAGCCTACACCACAGGCCCGGAAGTTCTGGACGGACGCTGGGTGTTGCAGGTCAGCGGTCGCATTTACGGACCCTACACGGGCCATGCGCTGAAGGAATATGTGCGTGAAGGACGCATTGTGGCGCACTCTGTTGTTGCGCGCACGGGCCAGCCTGCCGGAGAAGAAAACTGGATGCCGGCTGCTCAGGACCCGGTGCTGAGCACTCTGTTTTCCCCCGCGGAGGCAGAGCTGATGAACGTACGCCAGGAAATGACCGGCAACGCGGCTTTGGACGATCAGACCTACAGCGGCGACCCGAAAGGGTTTGGCACAAAGAACGATAAGGCTGACCAGCGCCCGAAACCGACCTCGTTCAACATCGTCATCATCACCGACGTCAAGTCGCGATCCAGCGGACCTTTGGAGAATGCTGTCATGTCGCTGGGACCGGCCTACAAGGTTTCTGCCAATGCGTGGGTGGTCCACACGCCTTCCGGCGCGCCGGAGGTGGTGAATTCACTGACCCAGTTCCTGGGTAGCATGGACCGGATTTTCGTTGTCGATGCCACCCGCAATCGCACAGCCTGGTTCAATATGGGTCCGGAAACAGACGCCAAGATCAGGCAGGTCTGGCAGCAGGACAGCTAGATCTCAAGGTCACTCTACTGCGCTGGGCGCGCTTCGGGCACCGGCACCTCTGCCACACCACCGCGCAACGACAGGGGTCCGGACTGCGCCGCCTGTGTCCCCTCTCCCGTGCCGCCACGGTCAGCAACCTCTGCATAGATGACAGCAGCCCGGCGCCACTGCTCAAACATGGCGGCATTCATGGCGCCCGCCGTCTGGCAGGTTTCAGCATCATTGTCACCCGCATCACAGGCCATGGTTGTTGTCAGAAGCTCCTGCTGAACCGCAAGACGCGTTTCAAAGTCATCATAATTGTCCGAAGAAGCTGCCCGATCCTTGAGTGTTGAAATCGCACTGCACCCGGCCTGCTGTCGCTCCAGCGCGAGCGCCACAGCGCGATGGGGTTCAGCCAGGTCGCCCGTTTTGACCGCCGCGCACAATCGGCCCGTC
>JBHJJF010000153.1:0-8209 GCA_050042885.1 Candidatus Phaeomarinibacter sp. | reverse complement strand
CGGCTTCCTTGAGCTGCGTCCGGTAGCGCTCTATCGTGTAGTGCCGCCGGCACTGGCGCGCCAGAACGGCGGCCTGGTAGCCCGAGCCGGTGCTGTCTTCGAGCTCCTTCTTACGGTCCGTTACGTCGAGCTTCATGGTCATGAATGCGACAACATAAGGTTGGCTGATAGTCTGTCCGCACTCGATGGGTAGAGCGTTGTTTTCGTAGGCCTGGCCTTCAAAAGCATTCTCGACAAACAACTCGCGCGGTGTGCGTTCAATCGCACCCAGAACCTTGCCGTCTGTGATGCCCTGACGGCGCAGCGTCATGATGAGCTGGATGATCCGTGACGGGTCATGTCCAGAGTCGCTCACTTGGCCTTCTTTCTGCGCGGGATGACCGTCACTGGTGTAATTGCCTTGGGCGGTGTGCCGCCCAGTTCATTTGCCATGTTCCGGCGGGTGTTCTTGTGGGTGAGGTCCATGTGCAGCGGCGTCACGGAAATCCGCCCGGCATATATAGCGCGCAGATCAGTGCCTTCTGGCGGGTTTGACAGCACTCTCTGGAAACCCAGCCAATGATAAGGATTATCACGGGCGTCCATGCGCGTATCGATCAACGCATTGCTCTGGTCTCGCTTGCCCTGAACCGTGACTTCGACTTCCTCAACAGCGCTGTGCAGCACGTCGGGGAAATTCACATTCATCAGCACGTCCTTGGGCCAACCCATTTCAACGAGTTTGGCACCGCGCGCCGCGCCATGATGTTCCGCCGTCGCCCATTTAACCTTTTCTCGGCCCTCAAACCCGTAAGCCTGGCTGAGGGCAATTGATGGCACGCCAAGCACTGTGCCTTCCATGGCGGCAGCGATGGTACCTGAATAGGTAACATCTTCAGCGATGTTCTGGCCGCGATTGACACCGGACAGAACGAGGTCCGGTGGTGTATCGAGCATGAGGCATTTGACGGCCATCAGCACACAATCCGTCGGCGTGCCGGAGACGGCGAATTTGCGTTTGTTGATTTTGCGAACACGCAGCGGATGCGCCAGGGTCAGGGAATGTCCTGCGCCGGATTGTTCGGTCTCGGGCGCAACCACCCAGACATCACTGGACAACGACTTGGCGATCTTCTCCAGTGTTTTGAGGCCCGGCGCATGAATGCCGTCATCATTTGCACATGGAATACGCAGCGGACGCGTTGTGCCGTCCGTCATTTCAATTTGCAATTTGTCAGCCATTTACCGCACCAAGCTCCAGTGTCTCAATGCCACCCATATAGGGCTTGAGTGCATCTGGCATGACAACCGAACCATCCGCCTGCTGATAGTTTTCAAGCACAGCCACCATTGTCCGACCGACGGCTAGTCCCGAACCATTCAGCGTGTGAACAAACCGGGTGCTCTTTTCGCCTGTTGGGCGGTACCGGGCCCCCATGCGACGTGCCTGAAAGTCACCGCACTGCGAGCAGGACGAAATTTCTCGGTAGGCATCCTGCCCCGGCAGCCAGACTTCCAAGTCATATGTCTTGCGCGCGCCGAACCCCATGTCGCCGGTACACAGCACCATGGTCCTGAACGGCAACTCAAGACGCTTGAGAACTTCTTCCGCGCATTGGGTCATGCGCTCGTGTTCGTCGTTGGACGTTTCCGGCGTCGTGATGCTGACCATCTCTACTTTCGCGAATTGATGCATTCGGATCATCCCGCGTGTGTCACGACCGGCAGACCCCGCTTCCTTGCGGAAACATGGGGTGAAAGCCGTAAAGCGCAGCGGCAGTTCTTCTTCCGCGTGAATGGCGTCGCGTGCCAGGTTTGTGAGCGGCACTTCCGCCGTTGGGATCAGCCAGTGTGCATCTTCGTCATCAGGTGCACCGGTCTTGAACTGGTCGTCAGCGAATTTCGGCAGTTGCGCGGTGCCATACATGGCAGCATCGCGCACCAGCATTGGCGGCACGACCTCGGTATAGCCGAACTCTGTTGTGTGCAGGGCTAGCATATAGTTGGCGAGTGCCCTCTCCAGCCGGGCCAGCTGTCCTTTGAGCACCACAAACCGCGCGCCGGACAGCTTGGCTGCGGTCTCGAAATCCATCAGCCCGCTGGCTTCTCCAAGATCAAAGTGCTCCTTGGGCTCAAAGTTCATCTGGCGTGGCTGCAGATGCGTCCGCACCTCCACATTGCCATCTTCATCCTCACCCAACGGGACATCGTCGAGCGGAATGTTCGGCAGGGCCGACAGCACGGTTTCAACGCGCTCATCGAACTGCCGCTGGCGGTCTTCGCCATCCTGAATGGTGCTCTTCAGCTTGGCGACTTCGTCGATCAGGGCCTGGGCAGCGGCGTCGTCCCCTTGCGACTTGGCCTTGCCGATGGCCTTGGAGGCATCATTGCGGCGGGCCTGGGCGTCCTGCAGCTCCTGAATGAGCGTGCGGCGCTCTTCATCAATTCTGAGAACATCAGCGGCCTGCGGGGCGAGGCCGCGCTTGGCCATCCCGGCATCAAATGCGTCCGGGTTCTCGCGAATCCATTTCACGTCATGCATGGCAGTTCTTTCGGGGGGCGAATCTTTCGAGGGGCGAAATTTCGAGGTCTGGCCCCTCTATACGATGCGGCAGCGGACCGGGTCCAGAAGCCGTTTAGGCGGCTTCTCCGCCGGTCTCGGCGGCCCGCTTGTCGTCGCGCTTTTTCTCGATCAGGCGCACACCGATGATCGAGATTTCGTATAGCAAGATGATCGGGATACCAAGGCCGACCTGACTGATCGGGTCCGGCGGCGTCAGGATGGCGGCCGCAGCAAACGCGCCGACAATGGCGTATTTCCGCTGCTTTGCCAGCGCAGCTGAAGAGACGAGCCCCACCCGCCCCATGAGGATCAGCAAGACCGGAAGCTGAAAGGCAAGCCCGAACGCGAAAATCAGTGTCATCACTAGCGAAAGATACTCATTCACCTTTGCTTCCAGCTGAATGGGTAGTTCGCCGTCGCCGCCAGTCGTTTCAAAGCCGAGGAAAAATTCCGTCGCCATCGGCATGATGAAATAGAACACAAGCGACGCCCCAAGAATGAAAAGGATCGGCGTCGCCGCCAGGAACGGCAGAAACGCGCCCCGCTCATCCCGATACAGGCCCGGTGCCACAAACATCCACAGCTGTCCCGCAATGACCGGGAACGACAGGCACAGGGCCGCGAACATGGCGACCTTGATATAGGTGAAAAACGTTTCCTGAAGAGCGGTATAGATCAGCCGTCGACCCGGATCGCCAGCCAACGCATCCGCCAAGGGCTGGGTGAGGTAGGCGTAAATGTCTTCGGCAAAATAAAAGGTGATGCAGAAGGCCACGACGAACGCGATGAGCCCCTTGATCAGGCGCGACCGCAATTCGATGAGATGTTCGAGTAGAGGCGCCCGGCTGGCCTCAATGTCATCCATACCGTCGCGCTCAGTCACCCGCGTTCTCCGGCTGCAGGTTGCGTCGGCATGGCAGATGTGGAGGCTTGTGCGCTTTGCTCATCGTCCTCATCCGGACGAATGGGCGGCGGCGATGAAAGGATGTCTCCCTCGCCAACCTTGTCAATTTCCTTTTTGAGGTCTTCCAGTTCCGTTTCACGTGCGAGGTCTTCAAAGCCGCGCTGGAACTCTGCCGCCATGCGGCGCATCTGGCCGACATATCGGCCAATCGTCGACATGAGTTTGGGGAGGTCTTTGGGGCCGACCACCACCACCGCGACAATCATCAGAAGGAGGAGTTCTGGCCAGCCAATATCGAACACGGGATCTATCCGTTCTGGATGCGGCTACTGCTTGATGGTTTCGCCGGTTTTGGCGTCTTGAGCCTCGGATGCCGCAGACCCTTCAATGGTCTTGCCGTCATCTTTTGCTTCGGGTGCATCGTCCGTGATGCCCTTGCGGAAACTCTTGATGCCCTGAGCAACATCGCCCATCAGGTCGGAAATTTTGCCGCGGCCAAACAGGAGGATGACCAGCACCACCACAATCAGGATCTGCCAGATGCTAAGTCCCATAAGTCCTACTCCTCAAGAAGCCGCGAAACGCCAGTTATTGCAATGTATTATTGTCTCAGATGGTCCGTTCAACAGCAAGCTGCAAGCCCTGGTCGTCGCGCTATCCATGAACGGCTGGATAATCCGCAGGATTGCTGCCATTTGAGGCCAGAACACCATCTGCAAAGATCAATGCCCGCTCCGGGTCGGCAGCGGCGCGAACACTGGTCCCTTCTGCCGGTAACCATGTGCCTTTGACCCGCACATGGACCAGCCCATCATGCCCCTCGACGTCGATCTCAATCAGGCTTTCCTCGCCCAAAAGGCGTGCCCGGCGGACGGTGGCAGGAACACCAACACCAACACCAACACCAACACCACCGCGTCCAAGTTCCACAGCGGTTGGCCGCAGGACGACATCCACCCGGGAGCCATCGGCAAGATCACCGGCCGGGAATGTCCCTAGCGGACATGTGATAAGGCCGCCGCTGACAATCCCCCCGCACCGGTTAATGTCGCTGAAGAATGCCGCCGCCTCAACATCAACAGGATGGTAGTAGAGGTCCTGAGGTGTACCGATCTGAACCAGCTTGCCCTTGCGTAGTAGGGCAATGCGGTCAGCCATACGCATCGCTTCTTCCGGGTCATGGGTGACCAGCAGCGCACTGGCGCCTGACTGGTCTATCAATGAGAGAGCTTCATCACGCACGCTGTCGCGCAGGCGATTGTCCAGTCCCGAGAACGGTTCATCCATCAGCATAATGCGTGGCCCCGGCGCCATCGCGCGCGCCAGCGCTACGCGTTGTTGCTCGCCGCCCGACAGAGTGCTTGGGTAAGCCTGAGCATAGCGCGCCATGCCGACCCCTTTGAGGGCCCGCAGAGCAATGGGCTCTCGCTCATGCTTTGGCTGCTGGTGAAGGCCGAACTTGACGTTGTCGAGGACGGTCAGATGCGGAAACAGCGCGTAGTCCTGAAACATCAGGCCAACGCCGCGCTTTTCTGGCGGCACAAAAACGTTAGGGCCGGCAACGATAGTTCCGTTGATCTCCACATGGCCCTCGCTGGGCCGTTCAACACCTGCAGCAATGCGCAGGGTCGTTGTCTTGCCGCACCCTGAAGGTCCGAGCAGACACACAACCTCGCCCGCTCCCACATCCAGTGAAAAATCCTGGAGGGCGAGTTGCACGTCATATTGGTGCGCAATGTGTTTGAACGAAAGCCGGGCTGTCATGCCGCGCACAATAGTCAGAATACGCCGAAGTACAAATGCGACCTATTCGCGGTTATCGTCCTCATCGGGTTCACCGGTTGCTTCTTCGCCAGTTGATGCTTCAACGGACCCGTCTTCGGATGAAGCGACAGGTGCTGGGATAACTTCGTCTGAGGCCTCCCCGATCAGAAGTTCCTCGCCGCTATCATCGTCGGCAAGCTCTTCCTCATCCTCAGCAAGATCTGCATCGTCCGGCTGCGGTACCGAGAAGTCCGGCGGCAGACGGGCATCAAGCAGACCGGCCGCCTTGAGGTCCTCGACGCCCGGCAGATCGCGAACGCTTTCCAGCCCAAAATGGACTAGGAAGTCTTCGGACGTGCCGTAGGTCAAGGGGCGGCCCGGTGTTTTACGGCGGCCACGCAGGCGCACCCAACCGGTCTCAAGCAGCACATCCAAGGTGCCGCTGGAGACGGACACGCCGCGAATTTCTTCGATCTCAGCACGCGTAACCGGTTGGTGATAGGCAATGATCGCCAGTGTCTCCATCGCAGGTCGCGACAGCTTCTTCATTTGCACCGCTTCACGCTGGAGCAGGAAGGACAGGTCTTCGGCCGTCCGCATCAGCCACTTGCCGCCGACCGGGACAAGATTGACGCCACGCGGGGCATAGAATGCCTGCAACTCATTGAGAAGGCCCGGAACATCCGTTCCCTCCGGCAACCGCTGGGCAAGGCTCTTCACATCAAGGGGTTCTGAGGCTGCGAACAGCAGCGCTTCCACCATGCGAAGCGTCTTGGCGCGGGTCTCATCCGATATGCTCGCAACGTTGGATGTTTCAGAGTCGGAGTCAGCAGCGTCTGGCGCCTCGGCGTCGGCACCGGTCATCTCTTCCTGTATCTCGTCGTCGTCGTGCATATCGTGTTTTTCAGCCCTGCGCGGTGCGTTCGTCATGAGGCATTTCCGTTTGCTGCATCAACCGGTTCTGGTGTGCGTGGTCCCTTCGGTGTGCCGTCGCCCAGGCGGCGGACATAAAGCGGCGCGAAGGGAGCCGCCTGCCGGAGTTCAATTCTGCCGTGCTTGGCAAATTCGAGACTGGCGGAGAAGGTGCTGGCGATCCCTGAACGCCGGGTCTTGCTGTCGGCAAACTCCGGCGGCACCAGCACATCAATCCGGTCCCAATCAATGATTGTGCCCAACATGTTCTCAAGCCGTTTGCGTGCATCTTCGATAGTGAGCACAGGCCGTCTGGCCATTTTGAGGCGGTCGATCTTCTGAACGGCGCGCTGAGTCGAATAGGCCTTCAGCAGATCGTAAATCTCGGCGGAATACTGGCTTTTCTTGATGACGCGGACACCTTCCGGCATTCCACGGGCGAAGATATCCCGTCCCATACGATCACGGGCCATAAGCTTGGATGCACTGTCCCTCATGGCTTCAAGGCGCTGCAGGCGGAACGCCAGCCGCGCGGCCATCTCTTCCGCGCTGGGTTCTTCGTCCTCTTCCGGCGGCGGCAGCAGCAAGCGGCTCTTAAGGAAGGCCAGCCAGGACGCCATCACCAGATAGTCAGCGGCAAGCTCAAGTTCGAGCCGCTTGGCTTCCTCAACGAAGGCCAGGTATTGCTCTGCCAGTTCAAGGATTGAAATCTTGGAAAGATCGACCTTCTGGGAACGCGCCAGTGTTAGCAGGAGATCCAGCGGACCCTCGAATCCATCCACATCGACAACCAGCGAGCGGCCATCAAGAGGGGCGTCCACCTCTTCGGGCTTGCGCGGTGTGCCGCTTTCAAAATCGTAGACTTCGCCGGGGCTCAACTGATCAATTCCATGTCCGGGTTAGGTATGAAAGACCACCGTCCGCCTATGGGCAGGCCACCGTCAACTACTTGCACTTAGAAGTTCATCCCATCTCTGAACAGCGGCCGCTAGCGATTCGTTCTTAAACGGTTTTCGGCGGGAAAGTGCGGTTTCTGAGCGCAGCAACGCTGGTGGCGACAGGGCCGATGTCGCGGCGGCCACTGCTTCCATCTCGTTCATGTGACTATTGCAGTGCAGCACCAGGTCACAGCCTGCACCAATCGATTCGGTGACGCGGCTTCCCATTGGCCCGCCCAGGGCTTTCATGGACAGATCATCGCCCATCAAAAGCCCGTCAAAACCAATTTCCTCACGGATCAGGCGGATCACGTCCCGGCTTGTCGTGGCCGGGCGCTCCTTGTCGAGAGCTGTGAACACTACATGTGCCGTCATGCCGAGCGGCAGGTCCGCAAGCGACATGAAGGGTCGGAAATCAATCTCCCGCAGGCTTTCGGCTGAGGCATCAACGACAGGCAGGTCTTCGTGGCTGTCTACCCCTGCACGGCCATGTCCGGGGATGTGCTTGAGAACCGGCAACACGCCAGCTTCTTCCAGACCGGTCGCGGCGGCACGTGCAAGTGCGGTCACCTGATCCGGCGTCTCGCCATAGGCCCGATCACCGATAATGTCATGGGCGCCGGGCTGCGGAACATCGGCCAGCGGCACACAATCGACATCGATGCCCAGCGCGCGAAGCTCCTGCCCGATGAGGAACGCACCCAGCTGGCAGGCCTCAAGGCCAACAGCCTTGTCCCGTTGAAACAGGTCGCCATATCGGCGGACGGGAGGATGTTTGCGCCAATGCGGCGGCTTCAGCCGCGCGACCCGGCCGCCTTCCTGGTCAATGAGAATGGGAGCATCACGCCCGACTGTCTCCCGCAATGACACGCAAAGAGCGGCAATCTGATCCGGCGTATCCACGTTGCGGGCAAACAGGATGAAGCCCCATGGATTGGCGTCCCGAAAGAACCTGGCTTCCGCATCTGTGAGGGTCAGACCCTCGCACCCGTAGATTGACGCCTGAACTTGCAGTGCCTGAGAGCCGCCTTCAGCAGGCATCAGCGCTTGCGCACCAGACAATCAGTTCCGGCGGCCTTCAGGCTGGCACAGGCTGAATCGGCGGCGCCCTTGGTGGCGTAGGTGGCCGCCCGCAGACGGTACCAGATG
>JBHJJF010000152.1:0-9815 GCA_050042885.1 Candidatus Phaeomarinibacter sp. | reverse complement strand
CTGTTTTTCAATCAGGCTGCCATCAGACCGGCGGATGAAGGCGAGCGATGGGCGCATGCTGTCTAGGTTGAGCTTGACCCGTGGCGCATCCGGATGGGTCTCGATTCCGCCATTGGCAACGATCAGCATCTTGCCGTCCGCGCTCAGCCCAATGTCGTGCGGCCCGACACCATGCGACGGCAGTTCGCCAAGCCGCGTATATCCATCTTGTACGTCATACACACCGATTACGCCCCGCGCCGCTTCGAAGTCGTTTTCTGTGGCGTAAAGAAGAGTGCCGTCCGCGCTGAAGACGCCATGACCATAAAAGTGACGACCAGATGGTGCATTGATCTGACGAATGGGGTCTCCGCCAGGCATGTCGGTCACAAGGGCGAAGGTCCCCGGCCTGCGCGCGAACACGACAGCGGTACGCCGGTCGGGCGAAATGGCTGCCGAGTGGCCGCGTGCCGGCAAAGCGGCAGCCTCCGCCCGGCGCCCATTGGCATCAAGGGTCACGAGCCGGAACCGACCGTCTGTCCCACGCGCAGCACTAAGAAAGAACGGGTCAGTGCCGAGAGTTAAACCAGCAGGTGCGCCACCTGCACCCAGCAGGGCGGCGGATCCAAGCCCTGCCAGACAGTGTCGCCTGTCAATCGCCATCAAGTGAATTGAACCCGACACTAAGGTTGAGGGCGGGCGCCAGCCTGTCGGCACAGATCTGCCGCAACGCCCGGACCTGTTTGGAGAGCATTTCAAGCTTTGGCCGCTCTTGCGCATCGGAAACAGCAAGCGGCAGAGCGAGCGTCACGCTGTCCGCCGTCTCTCGCGTCTTCTGGAAGGCCTTGCGCATGAGTGCGTCCAGCTTGGGGTCGTCGGCAGTCTTCTGTGTCAGCCATGTCAGACCGTCATCACTGGGTCCCAGATAGAGCTGCTCCAGCGCCACAAGATTCTGCCGGATGTTGTCCATGCCGCCATCGCTCAGCCGTGCCTCCGCCAGCGGGGGACGGGCGGTGTCAGCGTCCTTCCCCAATGCCGGGTCAAGCTTGAGGGTCGAGATGCGCTGGAGCCCGTCATGCAGGCTGCGAAACAGATCAAGGGTGACGTCAGAGGCTTTTGGATAGGTGGCATTGTTAGGCCCGGCGGACGAGGTGGTTTGAGAGTATGACGCATCGCTTTCGCCCCACTCCGCCAACACATCTGATGCAATCGCCTGCATGTTTGCGCTGACAGCAACGGCCAGGTCGCAGCGGGCTGTCTTCGCTTCCGGCTGCGGCGACGCAAACACCAGATGTTCCATGGCCGGCAGACCCTGAAGGGCAAAGGAGCGCTCATTGACCGGCTTGGCATCTGCGTCCGGCGCAAGAGCAGCGTCAATGGCGTCCGACACTTTGCCCCGCGCCTGCGGCCAGAAATTCATCCGCAAATTTCGCATGAAGAACTCAGCGGGCCCAAAGCCCAGATGCTCCGCACCCATCCATGCCGTGTTCGCGTCTTTGAATACGGCCTGCACCGTCTCCAGGGAGTGTGAGGTGTCGCCTGCGCAATAGGAGGTTGTGGCGACCGCCAATGCATCGGTGGCAGATGCCAGACGCCGATAGGCCGGCACAATATGACCGTTGATCAGAGCCGCATTGACCTGCGCATAGGCATCATCTGTGAGGTCCTCAGCCTGAGCGGGTACGGCCGGAGCACCTGCGGCCCATAGCACGCAGGCAACCAGAAGGGCCGGTGCTGAACGGCGACGATTAAAGCGAATTGAGGAAAGCAAGCAGGGCCTCTCTTTCGTCAGCACTCATCTCCACCACTGTGTCGCGGGACGCCTGCGCCTCACCGCCATGCCAGAGGATCGCCTCAAGCAGATTGCGCGCGCGGCCGTCATGCAGGAACTGGGTATGCCCGTTCACAGCTTCCGTAAGGCCAATGCCCCACAGCGGCGGTGTGCGCCACTCGGTTCCCGTCGCGGCGCCCTCGGGCCGATTGTCCGCAAGCCCTTCCCCCATGTCATGCAGCAGAAGGTCCGTATAGGGCCAGATCAGCTGAAACGACTGTTCTTCGCTGATCGAGTCCCGGCGTGTCACGAATTTCGGCGTATGACACGCAGTGCATCCGGCATTGTAAAACTGTTCCTTGCCGGCCAGCACCTGCGGGTCATCAATGCCGCGCCGTGCCGGAACTGCCAGATTGCGGCTGTAGAACACCACCCGGTCAAACATCTCCGGCGTTGCTTCCGTGACAGAGCCGTCCGCCGTGCCGCCATGAGGTGCTTCGCGGCATCTATCCTGTGTACCCGGCTGGCAGTCGCCGAAATGTGTCGTGACAAGCGGCGTTGAAATACCGATGTCGCCATTGAAGGCTCCCGCTGACTGCTGTGCCACCGTCGGTTCACCGGCCTTCCAGCCAAAACGGCCAAGGGCCACGTCCTGGCGCTCCACACTGAACACCCGATTAGCCCGACCTGAAATGCCGTCGCCATCCGCATCGTCCGGATCCGCGTTGGCAAGAATGTCTTCATCCTTAATGGCTTCCAGCAATCCAAGACCAATCATCGGCGGCGCGACGCGTGGCGACATCATGACATCAGGATGCATCGGGCCGTAGTTGAGGTTAGCGGCTGTATAGGTCGGCTCGCGAAGCGTCACGACAGTCCCGTCTGCCAGGGTCACAGGCTTGGGCGCGTAGGAGCTCACCATCTCGCCTTCGGATGGATGTCCCTGAATGGAAAAGTTCTGTAACTGCCCGCCATAGCTGGGGTCGGGAATGACAGTTGTGAGATAGCTTGTCAGCGCCGCGCGGTCTTCGTCCGTCTGCGGCGGGATGGATAGACGCAGGAACATGGAGACGGCGGCTTCATCGCCCTCGGGCGGGTGGCCGCGTCCATCCTTCAAATGGCAACGCTGGCAAGAGCGCGCATTGAACAAGGGGCCAAGCCCGTCTGACGACTGGGTTGAACTGGGCGATGAGACCCAGACTTTCTTGAAAATGCCGTTGCCGATGCGAAAATCCAGCTGCCGTTCAAACGCCATGTTGTCAGAAGGCTGCGAGAACGCATCGCGATTGGGAAACTTGAACGTGGTGGTCTTGCCGCCCGGACGGCGCTCGAACGCTTCGGGTTTTGAAAAATCGGTCGTCTGCGCTGTGACCTCTTCAACCTTGGCGCGGTCTTCCTCGCCATAGGCCATTGCGTCGGGCACGCACACAAAACCGGCCCCGCCCAGAAGGGCGAGACCGGTCAGTGCGAAGAAGCCAGTGGTTGCTAAGGAGGGTGTGAAGAGAAGTCTTGCTGTCATTGCATTTTACAATGCTTCACACCCTTGTCCCGTGAAGCAACTTCCTGTGTTTGGGTCTACTCAAATACAGCCTCAGGACTATCGAGACTGTCTGATCCTTCGAATGCGATCGGCTCAAGGCCAAGTACGGCAACCGCCGCTTCAATGCCCTTGGTCTGACCCGTCAGGCCATCGATAGCAGCCTGGACGACGGCGTTACCTTCGGCATTGCCTTCACCAATCATTTGATCATATGCCTCGCCATTGTCAGCGCGGTCTTTCATCGCACCCATGGCAACCATGGTGGCGTCGAGACTTGCCAGAAGAGACGTATTGGCAGCCTCGTCCTTGTCGGCAACGAGGTCAGACAAGGACGCGCCTTCGACCTTGGAGCCGTCAATCCGAGTATAGCTGCCCGCATACGCATTCAGGATGCCCTGTGCGTCGTAGAAGTGGCTGTTATGCGTGTTGTCCGCAAAGCAGTCATGCTCTTCTTCAGGGTCGTGCAGCAGCAGACCAAGCTGCATCCGTTCCCCGGCCAGCTCGCCGTATGAAAGACTGCCCATGCCGGTCAGGATGCGGGCAATGCCGCCGTCCACGCCGTCAGACACAAGGTCTGTGCGGGCATCTCCATCTGTGCCCCACTGTGCTGCCATCCATTCAAGATCACTGATCAGGAGGTTGGTTGCCGTTGTGAGGAATTCTGCGCGGCGGTCACAATTGCCATTGGTGCAGGCATCGCCGGAAGCAAAGTCCGTCCAAGGGCGCTCGCCGGCGCCAGCATCGGTACCATTGAGGTCCTGACCCCACAGCAGAAACTCAACTGCGTGGTAACCGGTAGCCACATTGGCTTCAACGCCGCCCACTTCATGCAGGGTTTCTGCAATCAGGGTTGCGTCGATGGTTGAGGCATCAATCGTGTCCGCGCCGATGGTCATTGACGGGTTGGCGATGACATCGGCCACATACGCCGCATTGTCTTCCGACGCCGTGCCGTAGGACGCATCCACATAGTCGATGAGACCTTCGTCCAGTGGCCAGGCATTCACCTTGCCTTCCCAGTCATCAACGATTGGGTTGCCGAAGCGGTACACTTCCGTCTGCATGTAAGGCACCCGGGATGCAATCCATGCAGTCCGGGCCGCAGCCATGGTGTCTTCAGACGGGTTAGCCACCAGGGCATCAACCGCTGTCTTCAGGTCCTTGGCAAGTGTAACCGAATCCTCATACCCAGCCTGCGCGATGTCGGCGTAGGTCTTGAGGATGGCGTCCTTGGAGGGTGCCGCATGTGCCGCAGCTGCAAAACCGAGTGCGGCAACGCCCGCAGCAACACTCATAAGAGTCGTCTTCATTGAAATCACTCCTGATAAATGTCGGTTACGGGGCTGAGAACGGGATGGTGTAGGTCAGCAGAGCACCAATGGTGTTCGCTTCGCTGCCACCGGCGTCCAGATGTTTGTAGCCCACATCAAATGTCAGGCCGTTTTCAAACTCATAGCCACCTGAGACCTGAATCTGATTGTCGTCCGAGTCGGCACCGCCGGCCGGATCGATGTTGCGGATCGTGTCCGACACCGCAAAGTTCCATGGCCCGTGCGTCACACCAAAACCAAGGGTGATGTAGTCGCGGTCTTCGTCGGCACCGCCTGCATCGGACTGGTTCACATATTCAACAATCGGCGCGATGGCTGTTTCTTCGCCAAGCGCAAACTCGCCGAACAGCGCAACCGCAATACCCAGTTCATCTTCCGGGTCGCCGACGCCACCTTCCTGGGTCACGACGCCCAGATGATAGCCCACCGCATCAGAAATGAAGGGCAGCTCACCGTCCAGAGTGACGGAGAAAGATGAGAAATCCTCCGTGTTGCTGACACCGCCGGAGGATTTCCGGTTGCGGGGCCGCTCGGTGATGATGGATTCAGACAGGAAGCTCGTGTCGGCAAAGAACGTATTCGCCGTCAGCGTGTGAGACCCGGCTTCTTCGCTGCCGAGCGTGACGCTGCCGCCAAAGCCGATCCGTTCAGCCAGCTCATAGTCTTCGGCAAGGTCTGTGCCATAGAGGCCCGGCGCAATGTCCCAGGCAACACCGAATGTCGGGTTGATCTTACCGGCGAAGATCGAGAAATCGTCTGTCGCAAACTGCAGGAACAGTGTCTCGACATAGAGGCCTTCATCTTCAAAGAAGCGATCATCGCCTGGGTCGGGAGCAAGAACTGGCTCCAGCACGAGGCCCGCTTCAAGAGAGAACAGTTCCGTGAAACGGATGCTGATGGCCGGCTCAATGGTGGTGTAGAGGTCGTTGAGTTCCTCATCCGGGTTGTCAGAATCGAATGTGTTGTCGTTCTGGATCTCGATGGGGATTTCCCCCTCGATCCGCGGAAAGAGCTCTTCATCGGCCAAGGCTGGCGCAGATGCGACACTTGCAGCAGCAAGCACGGCACCCAATGCAGTAAGTTTGGTGATGGAAGTCATGTTGGGAAATCCCCTGTAGACGGTCCGCAACTGACCTTTGCGGACGTGGTTTGGCCGGACGGCGCCTACGCCTTCCGGTACTGGGTCGGGGTGTCCCACAGTTGCGAGTTATTTGCAACAAGAGTGAGAGTAGATTGCATTTACTCGTGGTGTTGTGGCAGCTGCGTGTTACAAATAGGACACAAAGCAAACATCGGCGTGTCAGTGCTGCCGGGAAGGCCTGATGCTAACAAAATCAAGGGCCTATGAAGGAAGCACCGGTTGATGTATAAAGCGCGTAGTTCTAATCCGCGTTTTGAGGGATTGAGATCATGAGCCGGTGCACAGAACACCGGAACGATTGTCGGGGGACACGACCATATGACTTTCAATCAGCGCCTGCTCGTGCAGCACGGCCTCGTCATCATGCTGCTCGGCCTGATCGGCGGCTTCTTTCTGCTGTTCGCAGCCCTCGGCCAGATATCCCTGTCGCCGCTGCCATTGGCTTTTGACTACGTGATTCCAGGCGATTCGGCTCAGTGGCGCGCGGTGCATGTGGGCAACATCATGAACGGGCTGATGGCGATCATCTTTGCCCTGCTCATTCCGATGCTGACCCTGAGCGCCAAGACAACGCGCCTGATCGCGATCGGGCTTGTCTGCACCATCTGGGGCAATGCCCTGTTTTACATTTTCGGCATCCTGACGCCCAATAGGGGCTTGTCGCTGGGCGACAATCCGGTGGGGGAAGCCAGCTGGGCAGCACCCGTCGCGTTCATGCCTGCTTTCATCGTCGCCTTCGTGCTGATGGTGATCGTCGTCGTGATGCTGCGCAACCTGCCTGTCGCTGACGACACCAAGTAGCGTATTTGGGTAACGCGTTTCGACGTCCTTTTATTTGGAGACACATCATGTCTGCGCATCAAACCGACACGATGAATGACGCTGAGCACCCCTTCGAGCATCCAATGGACCACATCATTGTCCGTCCATTGGATTTCGAAGTGGAGAAACTCGAGCCCCATCGCGTTGTCTGGAGCGACACGTCACCAGAATTCGCGATCTACCTGAACGCGTTTGGCGTCCATGTGCCGTATTTCGAGCGCTACCTCATTCGCTCCATGTCTACGGCCAAGAAGCACGTGTCTAACGAAAGACTGCGCGCGGACATGAGTGCCATCACCGGCCAGGAAGCGCATCACGCCAAGAACTTTCTCGAGTTCAACAAGGTGCTGGCCGACCGCTATCCGCGTGTGGCGGAGCTGGATGCGCGTGCCCGTCTCTATTTTACAGAACACGCCAAGACGGATTCCCTGAAGCGGCTTGTCGGCTTCACCGCCGGCTATGAGACCTTCACCTTCCTGGCGGGCATGATCATCCTCGCCAACTATGAGAAGTGGATGAAGGACTCAGACCCGGCCATCAAGGCGCTGTGGGTCTGGCACCAGGTGGAAGAAGTCGAGCATGGCGCGGTCGCCTTCGAAGTCTACAAGGACTTGTTTGGCGACGACGAATGGTACCGCAAATACATGATCCTCGCGGCGCTGACCCATATCGGCAAGGAAGCGCTGGCGGCCTATTTCCCCATGGCCAGGGTTGAGGGGTATTTCAAAAATCCTGTCTCTGCGGTCAAGGCAACCTGGTTCGTGTTTGCCACTTTCGGCCAGATGGTCTGGCACTCCCTGCCGACCTTCTCGAGCCGCTACCACCCCCGCGTCCACCCGCTGGCCACAACCAAGCAAAACAAGATTGCGGTTGCATGGCGGCGCTATCTCAAGAAGGGTGGGGACGTCCTGACAATCGACCGGGCCAAGATGAAAGACATCATCGGCATTGGTTGAGGCGTTGCAACACGCCGGGCACCAACAAGAGCAATAACAGCGCCCGGGCCATCGTCGACGCCATCCTCGATCATGTGCCCCGCGCCTCGAGGGGAGGGCACATACCGCAATGGACAACTTTCTATTCTCAATGGACTGGGTGCTGCCACTGCGCAGCGACTGGGCCACGCCGATTGCCCAGGGCTTCACCTGGATGGGCTACACGCCGTTCTTCCTGATGTTCCTGCCCATCGGCTACTGGCTATGGGACCGCAATATCTTCACAAGGCTCACCGTGCTCGTGGCCATCACCGCGGTGATCAATGGCTGGTTCAAGGACTTCTGGCAGGACCCGCGTCCCGGCGCGGATATTCAGCTGGATGGCCGCGTCACCGGCTCACCTGGCCGCCCGTCCGGCCATACACAGGTCGCCGTCGCCATGTGGCTGTGGCTTGCCTATGAGATCAGCCGACCCTGGGCGTGGGGTGTCTGCATCATCCTCGCCGTCGGCGTCAGCTTTTCGCGCCTGTATCTGGGTGTGCATGACGTGGACGACGTGCTGACCGGCACCGCGTTCGGCCTTGCCACGCTTGCTGTCTTCTTTTGGCTGACCCGCCCGGACAACGCGTTGACCGAAGCTCTGCGCGAGTCCGTCGTCGTCCAGCTCGTATTGGTGGCCATGTTGGTGCCTATCATCGCGGCCGTTTGGCCGGCAGCGTCGCAAGCTGCGGGCGCGGCCATCCACTCTGGGTCAGGCCCCACACTCACGGTTCTTTTCCTGCTGGCCGGCTGGTTGATCGGCATGGCTCTGGACAAACGCCTTGCACCGGATCGTGGGCCCCGGCCTGCCTGGTGGCAGATGATCATCATGGCGGTGGGTGGCATCGTCGTGCTGTTTGCCCTGCGCACGGGCATTGAGGCGGCGGGTGCATTCATCGGCCTGGGCGACATTGCCACAGCCTTCATCGGCGCATTGATACTGGGGGTCTACATGACCGGCCTCGCCCCCATGGCCTTTAGGGCCACGGGGTTGATGCGGTGATCGTCGGCAAGCGTTGAACCAGTGAACGGTTATCAAGTGCAACCTATTGGGAATGTTGGAGAATCCCCAAAAGGTTGGTAGGCTGATCTTATGTTTGCGGATTACCTTGAGAGACTTGGTGACGCAGCGGATGAGAATCAGGAGATTCGCATCTGGTCTGAGGCCATGGCTGACATGGGCTTTGAGAAACACATGTATGGCATCCGCGCTCAGGCCGCTGGTGGAGTCGGCGAGCATCTGGTCGAAAGCACAACATTCACTGAAGACTGGCTGGGCGCATACTACGGTGGTCTGCATGAAAACGACCCTGTTGTGGCCCATTCCATCGTCCACTCAATGCCGTTTGTATGGACCGACTGTCCTATTGAAACGCCGGAGCAGCATGCGTTCATGAGCGACGCGGCTGACGCAGGCCTGAGGCATGGCATAAGCGCACCGCTGATCGTCGGTTCCGGCTATGAAGGCGCGGTATCTGTGAGTGGCGACAGCAACCCTGACCTGCAAGAGCATCTCATGGCAATTTACGCCATGACCAACGCAATGCACGTCTTGCGGGTAAAAAACTGGTCACAGGATACGCTCAAGGCCTTTAAGCTCACGGCGCGCGAGAAAGAGGTGATGCGCTGGATCGCGGCAGGCAAGGATGACTGGTCCATCGGCTGTATTCTTGGCAGCAGCGAGAATGGGGTGCGTTTCCACAAGAAGAATATCTTTCGGAAGCTGCAACTCAGCAGTCGTGTCGCGGTGGCCGCCGTAGCTCATAAGACCGGCATCGCTGAGGTCAACTACCGGTTTTGGTAGGTCTCAAGGATTGCAAGAATAGGGATGATTAGGCTCCTTAGTAGGAGCGTAATCATGATCTATGAGTTTGCCCTGGCCCAGCGTTGCGCCGCCCCTTTCCCACACGAAGACATTCATGCCTCCATGCACCGGCTTCGCCACGCGCTGTATCGCGAAGGCGCAAAGTGGTCCGTGCCCGAACATCTTGGAATGGAGTACGACGAGTTCGATGCCATGACGGCCCGGTATCTCGTCGGCATTGATGAGACGGTGACTGTTCGCGCGCAAAGCCTCATCATCACCTGCGACAATCCTTACATGCTGGCCAAACTCTGGCCCGAACTCGCGCAGGCCATTCCCCTGCCGCGGACAGCTGCTGACGCGGAAGGGTCGCGCACCGGTGGCGATGTATCGCTGCCTATTGAGGAATACCGTAGCTTGTTCTTCAAGCTTCTGATCGCGAATGTCGAATGG
>JBHJJF010000151.1:0-26092 GCA_050042885.1 Candidatus Phaeomarinibacter sp. | reverse complement strand
ACGCCCGCCCGGCTGGTGACGGGGTTGATTACCGAACGGGGTGTGTGCGAGGCGAGTCTGGCAGGGCTAGCGGCGCTTTTTCCAGAGCGTGCAGGCGAATGAGCGACAATGGGCTGAGGCAGAGTGTCATCGATACAGCCTGTGCCATGCAGGAAAGCGGCCTGTCGCCACAACGCTCCGGCAATGTCTCTGTACGTTCAGGGGACGGATTTCTGATCACACCGACCGGGATGGCCTATGACTCGTTAGAGCCCGACGATGTTGCCTATGTCACCATGGATGGGTCGCAGCCCGCCGGGCAGAGGAAACCCTCCAGCGAGTGGCATATGCATCAGGCGATCTTCTCGGCGCGGGCGGAGGCACAGGCTGTGGTCCATACGCACAGCGCCTTTGCAGTTGCGCTTGCCTGCCTGCGGGAGGACATCCCGCCGTTTCATTACATGATCGCGGTCGCGGGTGGCCGCGACATTCGCTGTGCGGACTATGCGACTTTCGGTACGCAAGAATTGGCGCACAACGCCGTGGCGGCGATCGAAGGCCGCAGTGCTTGTCTGCTGGCAAACCATGGGCAGATAGCCTTTGCAGACAGTCTGACGTCAGCACTCGAGCTGGCGCGTGAAGTGGAAGACCTCTGCGCCCAGTATTGGCGCGCGCGGCAGATTGGCGAACCGGGTTTGTTGGGTGATGCGGAGGAGGACCGGGTGATCGCCTAGTTTGCCGGATATGGCCAGCAGCCAGCAGGTGAGGCATGAGCGACTTTGTGCTTGATTCGAGACTGGCTGAGGAAAGTGTGCGCGCTGCTTCGCTTCCGTTGAGCGATGTTCTGCTGCGGAACGATGCACGGACATTGTGGGTGGTGCTGGTGCCGTGCCGGGTCGGGCTTGAAGAATTGCACGACCTGACTGTTGAAGACCGGGCACAGCTAATGAACGAGATCAGCCAGGTGTCCGAAGCTGTTGCGGCGATTGCGCGCCCAACGAAGGTCAATACCGGTGCGCTGGGAAACATCGTCCGTCAGCTGCATGTGCACGTTGTGGCGCGGTTCGCGGGTGACTTCGCCTGGCCGGGGCCTGTGTGGGGTGTGGGGGAGAGACAGCCCATGGAAGAGACGCGGCATGATGAGCATCTCGCGGCACTGCGGAAGCAACTGCAGTCTGATTAGAGGTCAGACATCTCGAAAAGCTCAAGCGTACGCTCACGGGCCTGATCGGTTGCGTCTTGGTCGTAGTTGGCGCGGCGGTCTGAGTTGAAGCCGTGATCGGCATCGTAGACATAGACACGAATGTCCGGATGCGCCGCTTCGATGTCGCGGACCCATTCCATGGGGATGCTCTCGTCCCGCTCACCGAAATGCAGGATGGTTTCGCATTTGGGTTCTTCGTCCACAAAGTTGATCGTATGGCGGCCGTAGTACCCCGCAGCGGATGTCAGGCCCGTGCAGCGGCATGCCGCGACCCAGGCCACGGACCCGCCATAGCAATAGCCGGTGATGTGGACGCGCAGATTGTTGCGGGTATGCAGAAAATTGATGGCAGCCTGAACATCGCCCTGGGTATGGATGTAGTCGACGGCGTCGCGCAGCTTTAGAGATTTGGCGATGTCGTCATCTGAGTACGTCGCCTGAAAGCCCTTTTCTTCGCGGTCGTATAGGCAGGGGGCAACGACTTCGTAACCGTCGGCTGCAAAGCCATCGCACAGATCCTTGATGTGATCCGTGACGCCGAATATTTCCTGAATGAGGACGAGCCCGCCCTTTTTATCGCCGGACGGCGTCACGTGATAGGCGGAAAGTTCAGCACCATCGCTGGCGCTCTTCAGGGTCATCATCTCACCTTTATGCTGAGTCCCTTGCGCCATTGTGGTCTGCTCCCCTAGCTGTTCAAGCGCTAGCCCGGCAGGTCGGTGCCCGGCTCGCGGCGGGGCATCAGGCCCTGCCCAATGAAATGGAACACCATTTTACCGTCCTGATTAAAGCCCTCATTTTTGTGGCGTACGATGCCCCATTCGGGCCGGGACTTGAGCGGGACGAGTTCAACGCATTCCGCAGTATAGGTGATGGTATCACCGGCGCGGACGGGGTTCGGCCAGCGCATGTCGAAAAACCCCGGAGACGGTCCGCCCTGCGGGCTGTCATCGCCCTCTGCACGGGGTGTGCTCTGGCGCAGACTGATCATCAGTTTCATCCAGGTGGCACTTGTGTGCCAGCCAGACGCGATGAGGCCGCCATAGGGTCCGTCTTTTGCCGCTACAGGGTCGACGTGGAATGGCTGAGGGTCGTACTTCTTTGCAAAGCGGATGATCTCGTCTTCCGAGAACGTGTAGGAGCCAAGCTCCATGCGCGCGCCGATCTTGAAGTCTTC
This sequence comes from Candidatus Phaeomarinibacter sp., assembly GCA_050042885.1. Classification (GTDB taxonomy): domain Bacteria; phylum Pseudomonadota; class Alphaproteobacteria; order CGMCC-115125; family CGMCC-115125; genus Pyruvatibacter. Next base: position 23,732 of record JBHJJF010000151.1, on the reverse strand, counting down.
AAACCACATGACTTACGCCCCCACCGCTTCTTCGGTGCGGCACTCGAACATGGCCCAGCCTTCCATGGTCATCTTGAGGTCGCCGTGCTGGTTGAACATTTCCCAGCCAAAGCGAATGAGACCCATGCCGGGGCGGGACTTTGAGCGGCGGCTCTCGAGCGTCTTGCGCTTCATCGTCAGCACGTCGCCAGCGTAGACCGGTTTGCGCCAGCGGACTTCTTCAACACCCGGCGCGCCCATGGAGGCTGACTTGTGGAGATAACCATCCCACATGATGCGCATTGCGATGGCGCAGTTCTGCCAGCCGGACGTTGCTAGACCGCCGAGCAGGGAGGTCTTGGCGATTTCTTCATTCAGATGGAATGGCTGTGGATCGAATTCGGAGGCGAACTCGATCATGTCTTCGCGCTTCACTTCGTAGGCGCCAAATTTCGCCTCTTCGCCAACGGGAAAGTCTTCCCAATAAAGCTCTGGTTTGATTGCCATCTTTTTGATTGTCCCGGCGCTTTGTCTAATTTGCAAATCTGAAATGAAGCACGTCGCCGTCCTGGACAATGTATTCCTTGCCCTCTAGGCGCATCTTGCCTGCTTCGCGGGCCTGTGTCTCGCCACCAAGGCTGACGTAATCGTCATATCCAATGGTTTCTGCGCGAATGAAGCCCTTTTCAAAGTCGGTGTGGATCACAGCAGCGGCCTGAGGCGCGCGAGTTCCGGTACGAATTGTCCATGCGCGGGCTTCTTTAGGCCCGGCGGTAAAGTAGGTGCACAGGCCAAGGAGATTATATCCAGCCTGGATCAAGCGGTTTAGGCCGGGCTCCTCAAGTCCCAGCGTGTCAAGATACTCAGCGGATTCTTCGTCATCGAGCTGCGCGACTTCTGCCTCTATCTTGGCGGAGATCACAACAAAGGCTGCACCTTCGGCCTTGGCGCGCTCCGCGACCTTTTCTGAGTAGCTGTTGCCTGTTGCGGCGGCGTCTTCTTCCACGTTGCACACATACAGAACTGGCTTTGATGTCAGCAGTTGGAGGTTTTTCCATTCCTGCTTTTCATCGTCTGAAATGTCAGCGAGGCGGGCGGGCTTGCCATCGCGAAGCAAAACCAGTGCTTTTTCCATCAAAGCGATTTGCGCCTTGGCTTCCTTCTCACCAGACTTGGCTTTCTTTTCCAGTGGCGCGATCCGGCGCTCAAGGCTTTCAAGATCGGATAGCATCAATTCGGTTTCGACGACGTCCGCGTCGCTGGTCGGGTCGATGCGCCCTTCGACGTGAGTTACATCGTCGTCCTCAAAGCAGCGCAGCACATAAGCGATGGCGTCCACCTCGCGGATGTTGGCGAGGAACTGGTTGCCCAGGCCTTCGCCTTGGCTCGCACCTTTCACGAGGCCGGCAATGTCCACGAAGGTGAGGCGGGCGGTGATCACTTCCTTGGAGGTGGCGATCTCGGCAAGTCTCATGAGGCGGTCTTCCGGCACGGCCACTTCGCCGACATTGGGCTCGATGGTGCAGAAGGGGTAGTTCTCCGCCTGAGCTGCGGCTGTCTTTGTCAACGCGTTGAACAGCGTCGATTTCCCCACATTGGGAAGGCCAACAATGCCGCACTTAAAACCCATCAGGCGTCGTCTCCGTTCTTGATTGCTGCATCATCAGCAGCCTTTTTCTTTTTCGCAGGCTTTTCGCCAAAGCCCTGCTCGCGCAAATCCAGCGCAACTTTGTTCAAGAACTCGGAATCCCGCTCCTGTGCAAGGTCCGGAACTGCATTGCTGACCGCAGCTATCAGCGCCTCTACGAAAGGAATCTCTGCCTTGGCGAAGTCTTTCAGCACATAACCCGGTACGCGGTTCTTGTCGCCGGGATGGCCGACGCCCAAGCGGACGCGCATGAAATCCTTGCCGTAGTGGGACACAATCGAGCGGATGCCGTTGTGGCCGGCTGCTCCGCCGCCTGCTTTCACGCGGACCTTCGCAGGTGCGAGATCTATCTCGTCATAGATGACATAAACCTCATTGGGGCCCAGCTTAAAGAAATTGGCCGCTTCCGACACAGCAATGCCGCTGTCGTTCATGTATGTCGTTGGCTTGATCAGCATTACTTTTTGCGTGCCCAGGCGGCCTTCAGACACGTCACCATGGAAGCGCTGGCGCCACGGGCTGAAGCCATAGTCTTGGGCAATCGCGTCCACGACCTTGAAGCCGATATTGTGCCGGTTGTTTTCGTATTTCTGCCCGGGGTTGCCGAGCCCTGCAATGAGCAGCATGTGCGGCGTCCTAGATGTGCTGTCGGTCATGACGGGCCGCGCAGGAGTTCTGCGCGGCCCGGCCAAACCGTGTGGGCAGACTAGTCGTCGCTGCTTTCGGCGTCGCCACCTTCAGCGTCGCCGCCATTTTCCGCTTCCGGTGCATCTGGTGCTTCGGGCGCGTCGTCTTCAACCGGTGCAACTGTCGGCGCAGCGACTGTTGCGATGGTGAAGTCGCGGTCGGTGATGGTGGGCTTGGCGCCCTCTGGCAAAGTGACCTCGGAGATGTGAATTGAATCACCTATCTCCTTGCCGGTGAGATCAACGGTGATCTCGTCGGGCAGGTTGTTGGCCGGGCAAAGAAGCTCGACTTCGTGGCGGACCACGTTGAGCACACCCTTCTGCTTGTCGATGCCCGGGCTTTGATCTTCATTGATGAAGTTCACCGGGATCATGACGTTGATTTTCGCGCCCTTACCAAGGCGCAGGAAGTCAACGTGGATGATGAAGTCGCGCACCGGGTCCAGCTGCACGTCACGGGCAATTACGCGTGATGTGTCGCCTTCAACGTCCAGGTCCAGCAGCGTGGACATGAAGTTGCCGGTGTTCCAAAGCTTGGTCACTTCGCGTGAGCCAACCTTGATGAGGGTGGGTTCTTTCTTGTCGCCGTAGATAACCGCAGGAACTTTGTCCTCACGCCTTGCAGCCCGTGCGGCCCCCTTGCCGGCACGGTCGCGGCGCTCTGCGGTCAACGCCAGGGTCTCTGCCATGGGTCGTCTCCGTAAAATTGAGCGTCAAAATAAAAGGACGGCCACAAGGTCCGCATGGACCAGCCGTCCTCCTCCACACGCCTTGTCCCCTCCAGGGGTGCGGAAAAGGCAGTGGTGGCGGGGTTTTAGGGGAAAATGGAGGGCAGGGCAAGCGGCGCCCGTGAGGCGGTTACCCGGGAGGGAATTTCGGGCAGCACAGCGCCTGCGCGATCAATGGCCAACCCGCAGTTTTTGAGGATTTCGCCCATGTCTTACGCTATTTCCATCGGATTCTTGATCCTGACGGCCCTACATGTCCAGCCCGCCCTGTCGGCCCTGAGGCCAAGCATGATGTCTCCGCTCTATGGCCCAGCTGTCGCGGAGAGCGGTTTGGGGATTCTACTGCATCACCGCGCCATGGGTTTTGCGCTGGTAGCGCTCTGCTGCCTGACCGCGGCGTTTGTGCCCGCTATCCGTCAGCCGGTGTTGGTGCTCACCGGATGGAGCATGATCGGCTTTTTGATTGCCTACTGGCTGGGTGGCGCCCCCTCGGGCGCCATCCAACGGATCGTGCTCGCGGATATGGTCTGCGTGCCGGTCCTGGTTTTTCTGGCGTGGGCGGTCTGGGTTCGCGGTTAGTCGAACAGGCTCGACACCGAGCGTTCTTCGGCGATGCGGTGCATGGCCTCGCCGATGAGGGGGGCGATCGACACGACGCGGATGTTGTGGCTGACGCGGATGGCTTCGGTGGCCTGGATCGTGTCGGTGATCACCAGGTTTTTGAGCTTTGACGACGACACGCGGGCGACGGCGCCGCCAGAGAGCACTCCGTGGCTTACATAGGCGGAAACTTCCTTGGCGCCCTGATTGAGCAGGGCCTGGGCGGCATTGCACAGGGTGCCGGCTGAATCGACGATGTCATCCATGAGGATGCAGGAGCGGCCGTCCACGTCACCGATGATGTTCATCACTTCACTTTCGCCGGCGCGCTCGCGGCGCTTGTCGACGATGGCAAGGTCGGCAGCAATACGCTTAGCCAGCGCGCGGGCACGGACCACGCCGCCCACATCCGGTGAGACCACCATCAGAGGGTCGCTGCCGAAATTTTCCTTGATGTCCTGTGTCAGGACCGGGGCAGCGAACAGGTTGTCCGTCGGAATGTCGAAGAAGCCCTGGATCTGGCCGGCGTGGAGATCCACGGTCAGGACGCGGTCAGCCCCTGCGTTGGTGATAAGGTTTGACACCAGCTTTGCTGAGATTGGCGTCCGTGGGCCGGGTTTGCGGTCCTGCCGGGCATAGCCGAAATAGGGAATCACCGCCGTGATGCGGCGCGCGCTGGCGCGCTTCAACGCATCGATACAGATCAGCAGCTCCATCAGGTGGTCGTTTGCCGGGAAGGACGTCGACTGAATGACGAATGCGTCCTCGCCGCGGACATTTTCCTGGATTTCCACAAACACTTCCATGTCCGCAAAGCGGCGGACGATGGCTTTCGTCAGTGGCACGTTGAGATAGGCGGCGATGGCTTCGCTCAGCGCCCGGTTGGAGTTACCGGCAAGAAGCTTCATTCGGTCCCGATCCCCGCTTGTGGTGCGAGGCCCCCTTTTAAGCAGTCGATGCGCGAGCGTGGCGGGCGGCTGATGACACTTCAATGACGCCCGGTCAGCGGGCGGGTTGTATCAATATGCGTCCGGCGATGTAAAGCCGCGAAGCTCCCTTAGCGCCGCCGTTTTGGCCCTGGTGTCGCGGTCAGGAGACACCAGTGCGTAAACGGCGCGCACAGCTTCTTCGGCGGCGGCGGGACCAGCTTCGCTCCAGGCAGTTGTGAGCTGGCCTGGGTCAAACAAACGCTCCTGCACGATGGAGCCGACCGGGGCACCGCCTGCGCGTGTGACATCCCATTGAAGAGTTACCATATCGCCACCGGCTGAAGATGGCCGCACCACCATGGAGCCTGTGACAAGCAGAATGCCTGGCTCCGGAGCCGCGAGCAGATTTGCTCCTTTGCTCTGGAAGGCACGGCGCAGGGCGGGACCGAGAATCGGCTGAGAAGACTTTGGTTCGCCGGCGATTTGGCGCAAATGCAGGGTGATGGGGCCTGTGAGGTCGACCGGGGCGGGTTGTTGTGACTGCGGCGTCCCGGACGGCGGCAGGGCGGCTGTTGTTATTGCGGACGCGCCGCCTGGCACATTCAGCGCTGCCTGCTGGCCATAGAATCCCGCCAGCTCGTCGGCCACCTGTATCGCAACCTGTGAGAGTGACGCGTTGCCGGCGTTGCTCCATGCCACTTCCGGCGAGCGCGTGGGGACAATCTGGGTGTCCACGAAGCGGTGCTGACGGATGCCGTCTGCATCGGTCAGGTCCCAGGCAAAGGCCAGAACGGTGCCCTGGGGCGTCTGGCGTGAGGACGCGGTGCCTTCCAGCACATAGTCAAACCCGGCGGCCTGGTTGTCGCGCGCCAGCGGCACCCCACGGGCGGCGGCGGCATTTGAGATGATTTGTGTCAGACGGGCATTCGCCTCAAGCGGAGCGCCGATGATGGGCGCAACAGCCAATCCTGGATGGGTAATATTGAGGGTTGTGACATCAATCGGGTTTTCCGCCTCATCGCCCCACGTGCCGCAACTGGCGGTGGCCAGCAGGGCAATGGCTGCAACACATATGGAGCGGAGGGGCGTCATATCTGGTCGGGTCGCCTGAATTAGAGCGCGAGTGCGCGGTTCTACTTCATGAATCGATTCACGTTTTCAACTATTGCGCAAAGTATAGGCGATTCAGCGCTAAATCCGGCGAGGGAAGCGGCCGCCTTAAGAAAGTGAGATGCAGGAAATCTGCCTTCCGTAGTCTGCTTCACCGCGATGGGTCGTTCGGCGGTAGCTGAAAAAGCGTTCCTCATCGGCATAGGTGCATTCGCCCAGGCCCGCCATGGTCCCGACCCCTGCTCGTTTCAGGTGGTTCAGCAAATAGGCCTCCAGATCAAAGCGCCAATGATCATCGCGATCAGAGGGGATGAAGAAGTGTGCATTGTCGTCTGCCTCTTCCATCACCTCTTTGCGCAGGTCTGCACCTACTTCATAGTTCGCCTGGCTGATGGTCGGGCCGACGACGGCAATGATGTCTGCACGGCGGGCACCAAGTGTTTCCATCTGATCCAGCGTCGCCTCGGTTACGCCGGCGACCGCGCCGCGCCAACCGGCATGGGCAGCGCCAATGACTTTCGCTTTTGCATCAGCAAACAAGACCGGCGCGCAGTCGGCTGTCAGGATGCCAAGAGCAATCCCGGGTGTTGCCGTTGCCATGCCGTCGGCTTGCGGTCGGGCGTCGCTTGTCCAAGGTTCGGCAACTGTGATCGCCGTTGCTGAGTGAACTTGATACAGCGACATCAGGTTTTCGGGCACAACATTCATGGATATCGCAACGCGGGTGCGGTTCAACTCAATGGCGCTGGGATCGTCATTGGAGCCGGGTCCACAATTCAGGCCTTTATAGATGTCCGATGAAACGCCGCCCACGCGGGTATAGAAGCCGTGGCGGATGCCGGGCAGGTCTTCCAGTTCCATGGCGTGGAGCGGGCGAGTGGGCATGCAGTTTAAAATCCAGCGGGCTCAATGTTGCCGGCGGTGATCGCCAGCACTTTGAACAGCGTCCCCATTGCGTCGTCATCGGTCAAGCGGTGGACTGCTGCGTCAATGGCTTGTGTCTGTTCGGCAGAGGCTCCGCGCTTCAGCATTGCAGCGCGTTGTTCGAGGCCAAGTTGCTTCAGAAAGTCGCTCTGCGTCGCTACAGGGTGAGCTCTCGTGCCGGGAGTCGCGCAGTCCGCGAGCGCCTCAAAGTCCACGTGGGCCGTGATATCTGCGGTGCCGGGCTCCTTGAGGACCGGTGTAAACTCACCGGCCTTCATGGCCTGCAATGTGTCGCCGGCGGCGCTCTTTGTGTATCCGTAGTCGATGGCCAAGACAGCGCCACTGGTACTGGCAATCCGGTGGCACAGTTCACCCATGATGGCCGTTCCTGACGGGCAGAACTCGGCGATGGTGCCGGCTGCTGCCTCCTTTAGGGATGGGGCCAGCATCAGGCCGCCTGGCTCGGGCGTTGGGGAAGGCGCAAATGCGAGATCACCATCCTGCTCAATCACGCACCGCTCGCGCCAGCCATCATCGGTCTTGACGAACTGGCGGACGGGCAGGGCGTCGAAGAATTCGTTGGCGATAATGATGAGTGGGCCATCGCCCAACTGGTCCACGGAGCTCACCCATTCCGGTTTGTCATATCCGTATTTGCTGACATTCGGGGTTAGTGTTGCTTGTTGAACCCGGCTGAGAACGGGGCTGGTTTCTACCATCTGAACGCGTGCTGCATTTGCAAAGCCGGGCTGGCCGGATGCGGCTCTCAAGGCATCCGCCATCAATGTGCCGCGGCCTGGGCCAAGCTCAACGAGGGTGAAGGCAACGGGCAGACCGATCTGGTGCCATACATCCGCAGCCCAGGCGCCCACAAGCTCGCCGACCATCTGGCTGATCTCAGGAGACGTCGTAAAATCCGTACCCAGAGGATCGCCGGTGATGTAATAGCCGTGTTGCGGGTGTCCGAGCGCAAGCGCCATGTAGCGGGCGACCGGCATCGGCCCCGCTTCCCTGATTTCGTCGCGGATGAGAGTGGCAAGTTCAGACATTACTTCGCGTCTTTAGAAACCGTCTGGTGGCCCAGATGGGGCTCGGTATTGGCCCGCCAGATGAACCAGATGCCGGCGACGATCATCGGCAGGGACAAGACCATGCCCATAGTGAGCCAGCTGCCGATGAGGTAGCCGAGTTGCTCATCTGGCTCGCGAAAATTCTCGGTAAAGAAGCGGGCGCATCCATAGCCAGTCAGAAAGATGCCAAGGGTCAGGCCGGGGAGCTTGAGGGTGCCGAATCGGAAGACTGCCACCAGCATGATGGCAAAGAGCAGGGCGCCGTCGAGGCCGGCCTGGTAGAGCTGGCTTGGATGGCGGGCGATCTGCAATTCGTCGCGCGGGAAGACCATGGCCCAGGGTACGTCAGCGGCGCGGCCCCAGAGTTCACCGTTGATGAAGTTGGCAATACGGCCAAAGAAATAGCCGAGCGGCGCGACCGTTGCGATGACGTCTCCAAGAGAGAACATGTTGATGCCCCGGGACCGGGCAAACAGGATGATGGCGATGACGACACCGGCCAGACCGCCGTGGAACGACATGCCGCCTTGCCACACATACAGCACGCTGATCGGGTCCGAGAGGTACTCACCCAAATTGTAGAATAGAACGAATCCAAGACGCCCGCCGAGGATCACACCGATGGTTGCCCAGACCAGAAAGTCGTCGATGTGGTCGCGGGTCATTGGGGCGGCGGGCTTGGCATGCTTTCGCTTGGTTGCTGCAGCCGGGTAGGGATAGCCCTCCCACAGGCGCGCATTGGACACCATGCGCAGCCCCAGCCGCCAGCCGCCGATGATGCCGGCGATGTAGGCCAGCGAATACCAGCGGATGGCCAGCGGTCCGATCTCGATCAGGACCGGGTCGAACTGCGGATAGGCGATTTCATACATCTGGAGGCCTTTTGGCGGTGAAGTGCGAGAGCAGCTTGCGATGGAGGGTTCTTCGCGTGGGCAACCATGTCAATAAAACCCTGTGTGACATTTAGGAAGGGCAACAGGCGGGTAGGAAGGCAAAGATATGGGGTCCATTTGCCGCTCTTGCTCCCAAATGGACGGAGCGCGATAGTGCGGCACGTCCTTGATCAGTGTGCCTTCTTGTCGGCGCGCGGAAGTAGAGAGCCATGACCCAGTACGAAAATCGCCTTCTTGATGATATCGCCAAGCTGATGACCAGCGCAGCTGGGGCGGCGCAGGGCGTGCGGACGGAAGTGGAAACACTGATTCGTGCGCAGGCCGAGCGGATGGTGGCAGATCTGGACCTGGTGCCGCGCGAAGAGTTCGACGTGATGAAGGACGTTGCCGTGGCGGCGCGCACCGAAGCCGATGCGCTCAAAGCCAAGCTGGAAGCGCTGGAAGCGCGCATTGAGGCGCTGGAAGCAGCATCACGATAACGCCGGACACGGACCGTCTTTCAAGATTCACGAAGTGGTGCTTGCACCGACTCAATCGCCCATGCACGGTGAAGGTGGTGTGTCGCTTCGCCTCCGGCACAAGATGTGCCCTATGAGGTGCAAACAGGCCGAGGCGCTGACGGTATGCCGACAAGTGTCACCGGGGGGTGATGCCGGTTTGTTGCGTTTAGGAGCCGAAAGGCTTGCGGCCGACTGGTATCGGGCCCCCGTCAAATGGGAAGGCCTGCCATGTCGTTGACTACTGCTGATACCGCCACCCTTCTTGAAAACCCCATTGATGTATTGGAGAGCCTGGCAACCCACCAGAACTGGCCGTTTGACCGGTCGGCCGAGGATGAACTGTCCCTCACCGTGACCGGCTCATGGTGTGACTACGAACTCTCTTTTACATGGCGCGATGATCTCAATGGTCTGCATCTGGCCTGCGCATTTGATCTCAAGATAAACGCGGCCAAGATGGCCGATGAGCAAAGGCTATTGGCCAGGATCAACGAGCAATTGTGGCTCGGCCACTTCGACATCTGGCAGGACGAAGGTGTTGTGCTGTTTCGACATGGGCTGCTTCTAGGCACCGGGGATGCCTCGCCGGAGCAGTGTGAGATGCTTTTATCTCTGGCGGTGGAAGCGTGTGAGCGCTACTACCCGGCATTCCAGTTTGTTCTGTGGGCCGGCCAGTCGGCGGAAGATGCAATGGCGGCCTGCATGTTTGAAACCCAAGGATCCGCCTGACAGCTATGACCAACACGCCCGCGCCTTCTTCCGAGCAGTCCGGAAATCTGAATCTGCCCGGCACACTTGTTCTTGTAGGCGCGGGCAAAATGGGCGGTGCGATGCTGCATGGCTGGCTGGATGCCGGTGCCGCAGCGGACAAGATCACGGTCATTGATCCAGCACCAGCGGCCGATATGCTGGCACTTGCCTCTAAATGGGGTTTTTCCATCGATTCGGATGCGTCGCGAGTTGGCGAGGCTGCGGTGGTTGTGTTGGCTGTAAAGCCGCAAATTCTCGATGCCGCAGCCGCGATGCTGGCACCCCTTATGTCGTCGAAGCCTCTAGTGGTGTCCATCGCCGCCGGCAAAAGTGTTGCCGATTTGGCGGATGCAGTTGGGGATGCTCCGATCGTACGGTCCATGCCGAACACGCCTGCCGCTGTGGGCCGAGGTATTACGGCTGGGTTCGCCGGCGCAAATGTGGATGCCACAGGTCGTGATCTTGCGACGGCGTTGCTGGGTGCGGTGGGTGATGTTGTCTGGCTTGAGGACGAAGATCTCATGGATGCGGTCACGGCTGTGTCCGGCAGCGGGCCGGCCTATGTCTTCTGGCTGACCGAATGCATGGCGGCGGCCGGGCGTGAGCTTGGGCTGCCGGATGAGATGGCGGATGCCCTGGCACGGGCAACGGTCAGTGGGTCTGGAGAGTTGATGCATCAGGCGGCAGACACGGCGTCGATCCTGCGTGAGAATGTGACGTCGCCCGGGGGGACAACGGCTGCTGCGTTGGAGGTCTTGATGGCAAATGACGGCCTCAAGCCGCTCATGGCCAAAGCGCTCAAAGCTGCGCGGGATAGAGCGCAGGAACTTTGAGCACGTTTTCAGCCCAGCGTGACTTATGGTGCGGCATCTTGGATTTGCAGATGTCGTTAGTGGAAGGGTCACGCTTCATGGCCTATCTTGGGTGCCATGAACGCACAGACCGAGACAAAGAAGCCCAAGAAGTTCAAGAAAAACGGTAAGGCAAAGCTGAAGCAACGCCTTATCGATGCCGCGCTGGTGCTTGCCCAGACGCAGGGCTGGCGGGACTTGTCGATGGCTGAGATTGCAGCCACGGCAGGTGTGCCGCTGTCTGAGGCGTTGACAATCACGCCCTCGAAGACCGCCATTCTGAGTGCCTTTTCTCAACAGATCGATGCGCAGGTTCTCAACGAACTTGACGATGAAGCGAGTGATGAACCGGCGCGGGATCGTCTGTTTGATGTTCTGATGAGCCGCTACGATCTGTTATGGCCATATCGTCCGGCGTTGCGTGCTATCCTCGGCGACCTCCCGACGGACCCGGGCGCGTTGCTGGCGGCAGCATCACCGGCGCTTGAAAGCGTTCAATGGATGCTGGAAGCGGCTGATCTTGATACCAGCGGAGTGCGGGGCGCTTTACGGGTCCGCGCGGTGGCGGTCATCTATGCGGCGAATCTGCGTATCTGGCTCAACGAAGAAAACCAGGACATGGCCAAGACAATGGCGGACCTCGACCGGCGTCTACGGCGGGTTGAAAGCCTTATGGAACAGGCAACTGGTATGGTTGAGAATGTCTCGGGCCTGATGCGCGCTTCATTTGAAGCGCTGTCGGGGCTTGGATCGCGCAACTAGGTCTGCGCTGAGACTATAAAGGAAGCTGAATAAGCGCCCTTAGGCCCCCTAGCGGACTTTGCAGCAACAATATCTCGCCGCCATGGCCGCGGGCCACGTCGCGGGCAATGGCCAGGCCAAGGCCGGAGCCGGAGCGGTTCTGGTTTCGAGACTCGTCCAGCCGGTGGAAGGGGCGGAATGCGTCTTCCATCTGCTCTGCCGGGATGCCCGGTCCGTCATCGTCCACATAGATCTCGATTGAGTTGCCGTGTCTGACGGCGCTGAGTTGCACGTGGTCCGCGTGGCCGATGGCGTTTTCCACCAGATTGGTAATGCAGCGTTGCAGGGCGCCAGGACGGGCGCGCAGCTCAATAGGCCCATCCATCGCAAGTGTCTCTTTGGCGCCCTTGCGCGCCGCGTTGACGCGGATGTCTTCCAGGAAAGCTTCAAGCTCCATCTGCCTGGCGCTTTCTCCGCCCTGACCACGGGCAAAGTCCAGATACTCGTCGAGCAACCTTTGCATCTCGGTGACGTCGCGTTGAAGCTCCTTGATGTCCGGGTCATCGCCCATCATGGCAAGTTGCAGCTTGAAACGTGTGAGAGGCGTTTTCAGGTCATGACTGACACCCGCCAGCATCGAGGTGCGTTGCTCAATCTGGCGGGACAGCCGGTCCCGCATAAGGATAAGGGACTGGGCGGCACGACGGACTTCTGTTGCGCCGGACGGTTTGAAGTTCGGCATGTCGCGGCCAAGGCCGAATGCTTCTGCCGCATGGGCAAGGCGCTGGATGGGGCGCACCTGACCACGCAGGAACAGGACGGCGACAAGCAGCAGGATAATGGACGCTGCCGCCATCCAGGACAGGAAGATATGGCTGTTGGTCGCTGAAACGCGGCTGCGCAGAAACAGAGCCCGCACGACGCCTTCTGGTTTCTGAACGCGCACGTCGACGTATTTTTCGTAAGTGACGGTGTCGACCCAAACCGGCTCGTCAAAGCGTTGGCCCATTTCGGCTTCCAGGCTGTCCTGCAGCATCGGGAAAAGACCGGGGTCAACTTTCGGCGGCAAACGTTCGCCGGGCCAGATAAAGACCTGAACCTCAACAGTTCTGCCTATCCGATCCGAAAATGCCTGATACTCGTCGGCACCGGTCAAATCGTCGTAGAGGCTCATGATCAGTGCCATGTCGTTGGCAGCCATATAGGCCAGTCCGCGTGTCACTTTTTCCCAGTGGCGATCAAGAAACACGAATGTGGCGACGAGTTGCAGCAGCAGCATCGGTGCGATGACGATAATGAGAGAACGCCCGAACAAGCCTCGCGGTGTCATATCCTTAATGAGCACCGACGGGTCGATCGCCGCCAGAAAACGCCGTGCCGGCGTGCGGGTGGTGGGGCGTGAAACTGTTGTGTCGGCCATGGCATTACTCCTGCGCAGGCAACTGCCTGGACCCGCAGTTTAACGGATTGGGGTTCAATCGGGGATAAACATGTATCCCGCACCGCGGATGGTGCGCAGATAGCGCGGTTCCTTGGGGTCCGGCTCGATTTTGCGTCGCAGACGGTTAATCTGGACGGCTACCGCGCGGTCTGAAATGCCTGTGTCGCCGCCCGTCAACTCTTCGCGGGGCAGGGCGCGTCCTGCAGCTCGGGTAAACAGCTTCATGAGCTCGATCTCCCGGGTGGTGAGGCGCACGGGCGTGTCGCCCCTGGTCAAGAGACCTCGCTCGATATCGAAAGTGAATCCCCCGAAGCTGACTTCTTTTTGTGGCTGCGGGCGGGTGTTGGTCCGCCGGAGGATTGTTTGTACCCGCAACAGAAGTTCACGGGGCTCAAACGGCTTTGGCAGGTAGTCGTCTGCGCCTGCCTCTAGGCCCTCTATGCGGTCTGCGGCTTCCGTACGGGCTGTCAGCATGAGGACCGGGACGTCTGATGTGGTGCGCAGGGACTTGGCGAATGTGATGCCGCTTTCGCCGGGCATCATGACATCCAGAATGATGAGATCGAAGGCAAGACCAGACAGCCGCTGGCGGGCATGTTCTGCATGTTCTGCCGCAGTGACACGGAAGCCGTTGTCGCTCAGGTATTTTTGCAAAAGTTCGCGGATGCGGCGGTCATCATCGACAATCAACAGATGCGGCGCGTCATCTGCTGGTGCGTATCCTCTGCGCGTAGGAGCGGGCGCGTCAGTCATTTTTCGCGCTGTCCTGTAAGTGATCCGTGCCCGGATGGAGTTCGTTGCGGCTGGCGCGATCCAGCATGGCCTCCATGACCGCGCGCCATGCTGCTTCACCTTCCGGGCCTGCGACGCTCAGGGCCTTTTCAAGGCGTGCGCGTTGTGGTGCCTGAAGCTCCTGCCATAGGGCTGTGCCCTTGTCCGTCAGATGCAGGTGGCGTTCGCGTCTGTCCTGTGCCCCTGTGCGTTGTTCGATCTGCTCTGCTTCAACAAGCTGGCGCAATACGCGGGCGAGGCTCTGCTTGGTGATCTGCAGGATGGCCAGAAGGCTCTGGACAGTGATGCCAGGATTGCGACCGACAAAGTGCAATACGCGGTGATGGGCACGACCGAAGCCATGACCTTCCAGAATGGCGTCCGGGTCCCCGACAAAGTCGCGATAGGCAAAAAACAAAAGCTCCATCGCCTCAATCAGCCGCGCGTCGGATTGCGCAACTGAATCAGTTTTTGCAGCGTCAGCAAAAGAATTTATGTCAGCCATGTTGACTTATATTGGTTAGATTGTTACTCATGATGCTACATAAACGACAGGATAAGTCGCGATTGGGCCAGATCGCCAGCATTTCTCCCTCGAATCGGGTGAAAAACGGTCCTCTACCGGTCACGATACGCCTGTCTAAGACAGATTGCGCCCGCAGGGTGCTCACAAATGCCCGCGATTTGTAACGCGTTCTTCCGCCCATTGTGTGGCGGTGCTTTTGATAGTGACGGGCAATTATTTGAGGGAGTGGCCATCATGGCCTCAATACCGTTTGACGACCGTGACGGGTCGATCTGGATGAATGGCAGCCTGCGTCCATGGCGCGAGGCAAACATCCATATCCTCAGCCATGCGCTGCACTATGCGAGCTGCGTGTTTGAAGGGGAGCGGGTGTATTCGGGCGAAATATTCAAGCTGCGTGAGCACACGGACCGCCTGATCGAGTCCGCGCGCATTCTCGGGTTCGAAATTCCGTATACGGCAGATGAGATTGATGCGGCCTGCAAGGAAGCGGTTGCGGCTCAGGGCTTTACAGATGGCTATGTCCGCCCGGTGGCGTGGCGCGGCAGTGAAATGATGGGCGTGTCGGCTCAGGAGACGAAGATCAACCTGGCCGTTGCAGTCTGGGAGTGGCCTTCTTACTTCGATCCCGCCGAGCGTCTTAAAGGCATTCGTCTGGATCTGGCTGAATATCGCCGCCCGGCTCCGGAAACCGCTCCGTGCAAGAGCAAGGCGGCCGGCCTCTACATGATCTGCACCATCTCCAAGCACGCAGCTGAGGACAAAGGTTACTCCGACGCGATGATGTTGGATTATCGCGGCTATGTGGCTGAGGCCACCGGCGCCAATGTCTTCTTTGAGAAGGACGGCAAGCTGCACACGCCGACGCCGGACTGTTTTCTGGATGGCATTACCCGCCGGACGGTCATTGATCTGGCCAAGGCGCGGGGCATCGAGATCATCGAGCGGCACATCAAGCCCGAAGAAATGACTGACTTCGACCAGTGCTTCATCACCGGCACCGCAGCCGAAGTGACGCCGGTTTCTGAAATAGGTGAGTACACCTTCACGCCGGGTGAGATCACTGAGAACCTGATGAACGACTATATGGCCCTTGTGAATCGTACAGGCGCAGTGGCAGCTGCTGAGTAGGCAGTTCTATTTGTCCCAGCGCTGGGTAGCGGCGTCATCGCTTGATTTCGCGTCAACCCAGTAGCTGCCGTCTGCAGCATGCTCCTTTTTCCAGAAAGGGGCGTTGGTTTTCAGGAAATCCATAATGAAGTTGGCAGCGTCGAATGCCGGCTGACGGGATGCAGACGTCGCGATGACCAGCACGATCGGGTCTCCGGGTGACAGATCACCGAAACGGTGAATGACTTCGATGTCCTGAACATCAAATCGAGTGCGCGCTTCGCCTTCTATGCGCTCCAGTTCTGCCTGTGCCATAGCCGGGTAGTGCTCAAGTGTCATGGTGCTCAGCGTGCTGCCGCCGGACAGTTCGCGGACCTGACCGACGAATGTCACACTGGCACCGATATCCGGGCGCCCGGTGGTCAGGGCCATTAGTTCGGCGCCAGCGTCAAACGGCTCTGGCTGGATGCGCACCGGCATGATGTCAGCCACCTGTCACAGGTGGAAAGAGCGCCACTTCATCGCCTGGCGCAATAGGTGTTGCCGGTGTGGCCTGTTCCTGATTGACCGCAATCTTTATGTCCTGGCCTTCAAAGGCGAACTTCTTTTGCTCATCACTCGCTGCCAGATGCTCAAGTAAGGCGCCGGCATTGGCGATGGATTCCGGGAGCACGATCCGCTCTTCGGATGTGCCCACGGCTTCGCGCAGTCGGGCGAAATAGAGAACTGTCACCTCGCCGCTCATCCCTGATCACCCGGCTTGTTGTCGGCCGCGATGACATGATGCATCCCGGCCCGGAAATAGTCGTATCCCGTGTACAGGGTCAGCATCGCGGCAACCCAGAGCAAGACAATGCCGAGCTCCGAGGAGAACCAGAAGAGTTCCCGGCCCTCAGGCCCGCAGAGCAGGAAAGTCACGGCAGTCATCTGTATGGCCGTCTTCCATTTGGCAAGTTGGGTGACCGGCACGCTGACCTGCAGCGTGGCCAGAAACTCACGCAAGCCGGAAACCAGTATCTCGCGCGAGAGAATGATGACGGCGGCGAACAGGCTGATCCCGGCGATGGTCTCATTTGCTGCCAACAGCAGGAGGGCGGCGGCAACCAGAAGCTTGTCCGCAATGGGATCCAGCATCGTGCCAAGGCTTGATTGCTGCTGGAGGGCACGGGCGAGATAGCCGTCCACATAGTCAGTTAAGCTGGCGGCGATGAAAATGCCAACAGCAATCCAGCGGCCGATGTCTCCTGAGACAAAGAATGTACCAACGAGCACCGGCACCAATGCAATGCGCGCGTAGGTGAGGATGTTCGGCAGGGTCCACGCGACTGAGTCAGTGCGGGACGATGTTGATGGCTCTGACGTCATGGTCGGGATCATATACGACGTCTGCGGTGGCGGGGAGAGCAATGCAGCAACGCAGGATCGCTATTTTGCCCCTTCATGGAAGTGGTCGTAGATGGACCTCGCCACCGTTGTTGAAATGCCTTCAACGGATTCAAGGTCAGAGAGACCTGCTGATGCTACCGCGCGGGCGGAGCCAAAATGGTTTAACAAGGCGCGTTTACGCTTTGGGCCAATGGACGCAATACCGTCCAACATTGACTTGCCGATGGCTTTTTTGCGGCGTGCCCGGTGACTGCCGATGGCGAAACGGTGGGCTTCGTCCCGCAGGCGTTGCAGGTAGTACAGAACAGGGCTTTTGGGTTCCATCATGAACGGCTCCCGGCCTGTCATGAAAAACCGCTCGCGGCCGGCGTCGCGTTCCGGCCCCTTGGCGATGCCAACCAGTGTCACGCGATCGATGCCCAGCTCATCAAAGACGGATTGCACGATGGAGAGCTGCCCCGCGCCGCCGTCGATCAGGACGAGGTCCGGCCAGTCAGGCGGTGGATCAGTTGCTTTGCTGTCCTCGGGGCCTTCTTCTGCGTTATCCAGTGCGGCCTGATCCTTCACCAGCCTGGAAAAGCGACGAGTCAGCACTTCGCGCATCATGGCGTAGTCATCGCCGGGCTCTGTGTCAGGGTCCTTGATGTTGAACTTGCGGTATTGGTTTTTGCGGAAGCCTTCGGGTCCCGCGACGATCATGCCGCCGACGGCATTGGTGCCGGAGATATGGCTGTTGTCATAAACCTCGATGCGTTCCGGCGGAGAATCCATTCCAAAAGCGTCCGCGAGGCCGGCCAGCAATTTCGTCTGGGTCGACGACTCAGCCAGGCGTCGGCCTAAGGCTTCACGCGCATTATCAAACGCGTATTGGACGAGTTCCCGCTTCTCGCCACGGTGTGGCTTGCCCACAGCTACTTTGCGGCCACGCTTGATGGTGAGGGCTTCTGCCAATAGGTCCGCGTTCTCGACAACTTCATTGAGGAGCACCAGCCGCGGCGCGGGACGCTCTTCATAGAATTGCGCTAGAAACCCATCAAGGATTTCAGCTGTTTCCATGTCTTTGTCATGCTTGGGGAAGTAGGCGCGGTTGCCCCAGTTTTGTCCGGCACGGAAGAAGAAGACCTGAACGCACGCCTGGCCACCTTCAGCGTGGATAGCGAATACATCTGCCTCTTCAACCGTCTGCGGGTTGATACCCTGATGGGCCTGGATGTGGCTGAGGGCGCGCAGGCGGTCGCGATAGATTGCAGCCTTCTCAAAATCAAGGTCGCCTGCGGCCTGTTCCATCTGCGCTGCCATCCGTTCACGGATTTTCTTGCTCTTGCCGGTCAGGAAGGAGTCAGCCTCGGCAACGAGAGCATCATAGTCCCCCGTGCTGATTTCGCCGGTGCAGGGCGCTGAGCATCGCTTGATTTGATAGAGCAGGCAGGGACGTGTGCGGGCCTCATAGACAGAGTCCGAACAGGACCTCAGCAGGAAGGCTTTTTGCAGGGCGTTGAGGGTGCGGTTTACGGCACCGGCAGATGCGAATGGCCCGAAATAGTCTCCTTTGCGACCGCGGGCACCGCGATGCTTGAGGATCTGCGGCACCTCGTGGTCGCGGGCAATGAGGATATAGGGGAACGACTTGTCGTCGCGCAGTTGCACATTGTAGCGCGGTCGCAGTTGCTTAATGAGATTGGCCTCAAGCAACAGTGCTTCCGTTTCGCTCTCGGTCACCACGAATTCCATCGCGGTGGTGGAGGAGATCATGCGCGCGATGCGGTTCGTATGGCCGATCAGACGGCTATAGCTGGTGACCCGCTTTTTCAGGCTACGGGCCTTGCCCACATAGAGGACATCGCCATTGGCGCCGAACATCCGGTAGACCCCTGGGGCATTCGGCAGACGTGTAACGTAATCCGCGATCAACTGAGCACCCGCAAGTGGCGCCGGACCGGCGTCATTCTCAGGCGTTGAAGGTTCTGCCGGCGGGGTCTCAGTCATAGGCCTGAATATGCACTCGCTGGCGTGAAATAGAAGATTGAAGGATGACGAATCTGTTTCCCACGTCTGTGGATAAGTCTGTAGAAAACCCTGTGGCTTGCCTGTTCAGCAGGCAAATCGAGGAACTCTGACTACCTCAACCAACGTTGCCGATACACGAGCAAGTTGTTGAAATTGGGGGTATTTTTTGCATCTGGCCGTTGCGGAGCGCTGCGCTTAGTCTGAACAGACTGACAGCAAAATGGCAAAATATGCACCCAGTGCGCATGTGCACAAGGATGGTCGTGTCACCCAGGTGACAGTTTCCGGCACTGCAGTGTCCTGTTGCCTGCCATCTGGTCTCCTGGCCGGTCAGCCTAGTTTTGAGGCAGGGGCCGCAGGCGTTCGATCTCGATGCCAACGCTGTGGGCTTCCTCAATGGCGTCCAGCTTCTCGATCCGGACCCGGGCGGCCAGCACCCGTTCGGCGGTGAAGCAGTCTTCCGCAATGCTTTCTGCCAGGGTTTCTACAAGGCGGACATGGCCCTGGTCGACGAGGTCCTTGATGTTGTTCACCACCCGCTCGTAGCAGACCACATTGGCCAGGCTGTCGTTCAGGGTTTCGTCCCCTTCGGTCACGGTGAGGTCGACATTCACGATGATCGGCTGGGCTCGGCCTTCTTCATGACGATGCACACCGATATGCGCATCGAGCCGGAGATCCCGTACGAACACGTGGCGTGTCAGCCGGGCAGCATCTGCAATGCGCAGAGGTGTCACGTTTCCCGATGTTTCAGTTGCCGCTTTTGTCATGGGTCAATCATTCCTTGCCCGTCGCGTCGGGGGTTTCCCAGGCGAGATGCTGTCCGCCGTCGAGGGCAAGCATTTGCCCTGTCAGTGAGGGCGTTTCAAGGATAAAGCGCACCGTGCGCTGAAACTCAGCTATGTCCGGACCGCGTTGCATCAGAACCGATCGCGCCTGCTGGTCAAAATCAGCAGGATCCTGCCGTTCATTGCCCAGGGTAGGGCCGGGGCCTATGCCGTTCACCCGAATGCGCGGCGCCAGCGCCTGAGCCAGGGTCTGAGTGACCGTCCACAGCCCAGCCTTCGCCATCGTGTAGGACAAAAAGCGAGGATTGAGACGCCAGACGCGCTGATCGATCACATTGATGATGTTGCCGTCCGCCCCATCGGGCAACTGCTCTGCAAAGGCGCGCGACAGCAGCACCGGCGCGCGTAGATTGATTGCCATATGGGCATCGAAGCTTTGCGCGGTTACGGTCGTGGCACTGTCGTCTTCAAACAGTGCGGCGCTGTTAATGAGCAGCGTTGCGGGACCCAGACCGGCATGGATCGTTGAGATGATGGTATCTGCCGCGTCAGGTGATGCCAGATCGCATCCAACGGCTATGGCGGATCCGCCGTCCGCGTTGATTGCGGCGGCCAGTGCTTCCGCTGCATCCGCTGACGAACCATAGTGGATTGCGATCGCCCACCCGTCCGCCGCCAGCCCTTCCACGAGGGCTTTGCCGATACGTTTTGCGCCGCCGGTAACGAGTGCTGTTTTGGTCATCAGGACATTTGGAACACGGTGACGATGAAGCCGACATAGAGCGCCGTAAAGATGGCGCCGGCCAGCCTGGTGATTGTGGCCCGCATGAAGGCGAAGGGCACCACCAGCAGCGCAGAGGCCAGCATTACCCACAAGTCAAAGCGCAGGAATTCGTCAGGCACCGGCAGCGGCACAACCATGGCGGTGATGCCGCCGATGGCTAGAATGTTGAAGAGGTTCGAGCCTATGACATTTCCGACGGCCACATCTGCCTGTGTGCGGAAGGCCGAAACAAGGGTTGTCGCGAGTTCAGGTAGCGATGTCCCGATGGAAATCACCGTCAGGCCGATGGTGGCTTCCGACACGCCGAACCGGCGGGCAATTTCGGTGGCGCCTTCAACAACCAGCTCGGCACCCAGCGGCAGGCCGAGCAGTCCGATCAACAGGAACGCAGCGATGGCCCAGCCGCGCTCGGGCAAGCCGGAAATGTCGTCGAGCTCATCATCCAGGCTGTGGTCCGGTGCCACCCGTGCGCGGTAGCCGGAATAGGCAAGGAACGCGATGACCAGCAGGAACAGTAGAAAGCCATCCCAGAAGGTCAGCATCCCCGTCATGCACATGGCGATGAAGACAAGCGTTGAACCGACCATCATGGATGTGTTGCGGCGGATCGAGGCCTGGTTGCACACCGTCGGATAGATAATCGCCGGCACACCGAGCACCAGCAGCACATTGGCGACATTGGACCCGACGATATTGCCCAAAGAGATGCCCGGAGCGCCTTCAAGTGCTGCCTTGAGGGATACCATCAGTTCCGGCGCCGATGTGCCGAACGCCACAACCGTGAGCCCGATCACCAGCGGGTGCAGCCCGAAGCGGCTCGCCAAAGCCACGGCGCCGCGCACCAGCAAGTCGCCGCAGAACAGCAGAATGATTAGGCCACCGGCGAGGGCGAGATACATCATGGGTTGCGCTGCATCCTGGCCGTCAGCTCGATGCCGCGCGCGGTGCCGTGTCGGCAGCCAGGCGACTAAAGGTCAGCGCTGAAACAGGGGCAGATGGGAAGTGTATGCCAATCACGGAAATTCTTGTCCTGCCCCAAAACGGTCTCTTTACGAACGTCATTCAGAAAAATTGCCTGCATTGTGAGCAGGTCGTCTCTGCGGTTCGTTTCGGACCTTTAAAAATCATCATTTTCTGCTCCGTACATGGCCCCCCGCCATATCCGCGCAGCAATCCTTTGATATATATGGGCAGGCGGCGCGTTGCAAAGACACTGATTTGTTAAAAGGCGGTCACGAACTTGGAACCGGATACAATTGCGGAGGTGGCCCGTCAGGCCGCTGAAATGGCGTCCGCTGCGTCCGGCGGCGGTCATGATGACCATGGCGCCGGCGGCCATGTGGAAATCCCCTATATCCGCGAGATCATTGTGTTTTTGGTGGCCAGCGTCCTGCTGGTACCGCTGTTCAAGTGGTTCAAGGCCAGCCCGGTCCTTGGCTATCTCTTCGTCGGCGCGGTCATCGGCCCGTTCGGCTTTGCCATCATTGACGATGTCGAGGGCGTTTCCGCCATGGCGGAGCTGGGGGTTGTGTTCCTCCTGTTCATGATCGGGCTCGAACTTTCGGTCGAGCGGCTCAAGGCCATGCGGACCATGGTGTTCGGCCTTGGCTTCGCGCAGGTGATGGTCTCCGGTGCGGTGATTGCCGCTGCTGCCCTGTGGTGGGGCAACTCGGTGCAGGCGTCGATCATCATCGGACTGTGCCTCGCGCTCTCGTCTACTGCCGTCATTATGCAGCTGCTGATGGAGCGCGGGGAATTCGCCTCGCGCATGGGCCGCACCAGCTTTGCCGTCCTGCTCGCCCAGGACCTCGCCGTCGTGCCGCTGTTGATGCTGGTGACGATCTTCGCCGCCGGTGAGAACGGCCACGTCGCTGAACTTGTCGGCACGGCGCTGCTGCGCGCGGTCATCGCTGTCCTCCTCATCATCTTTGTCGGCCGCTGGCTCGTCCGCCATCTCTACCGGGTGGTCACCTGGACACAGAGCCCGGAACTGTTCATGGCACTCACCCTGCTGGCTGTCCTGGGCACCGCCTGGTTCACCGGGTTCGCCGGCCTCTCCATGGCCCTGGGTGCCTTCCTCGCCGGGCTGCTGCTGTCCGAGACGGAATTCCGCCACCAGGTCGAGACGGACATCGAGCCCTTCAAGGGCTTGCTGCTGGGGCTGTGCT
Source organism: Candidatus Phaeomarinibacter sp. (assembly GCA_050042885.1). Lineage (GTDB taxonomy): Bacteria > Pseudomonadota > Alphaproteobacteria > CGMCC-115125 > CGMCC-115125 > Pyruvatibacter. The sequence continues at coordinate 1,342 of JBHJJF010000151.1, read as the reverse complement.
TCATCTCCATCGGCATGGGCATCGATTTCGGCGTCCTCGCCAGCGAGTGGTTCAACGTCCTGATCGGCGTCGTCGGTCTCATCGTGCTCAAGGCGACCATCCTGATCGGCCTTGTGCGCGCTTTCGGCCTGCCGCTCACCACGTCGTTGCGCACCGGCCTCATCCTGTCTGCCGGCGGTGAATTTGCCTTTGTGGGCGTCACCGCCGCCATGGGCTCCGACATCATTTCCGAGCCGGTTGCCCTATACATGTTGATCGTCGCCGCCGTCTCCATGGCGATGACGCCGTTCCTGGCGGATCTCGGTGCCTGGCTCAAGAAGCTCATCGAGGACCGCATGGGCGCTGAACCCATCCGCGCCTCCGACGACGAAGCCCGGGGCCTTGAAGGCCATGTGATCATCGCCGGCTATGGCCGCGTCGGGCAGACCGTCGCCAAGATGCTGGGCGACCTCAAGCACCCCTATATGGCGCTTGACCTCATCGTGCCGCGCACGCGCGACTGCCGCGCCAAGGGCGAGCCCGTCTATTATGGCGACGCCGCCAAGACCGAGGTGCTGGAGCGCAGCGGTGCCGACCATGCGGGCGCTGTCGTCATCACGCTCGACAACTTCGCCGTCGCGTCCCGCGCCGTGGAAGCCATCCGCGACCGCTGGCCCGGCATCCCCATCTTCGTGCGCGCCTGGGACATGTCGCATTCGGACGAACTCTTTAAACTGGGCGCCACCGGCGTTGTGCCCGAGACGCTGGAAAGCTCGCTGCAGCTCGCCGGCCAGGTGCTGGAAAGCCTCGGCACGCCGCGTGAAGCCGTCGGCGACATCATCGTCCGCATCCGCGAGAAGGACTATGTCGGCCTCGAAGCCCCCGGGTCGGACAACGCCAAGCCCATCCCGATTGATCCGGATACGGATGATAAGTCCGGCAAAACAGGCGACAAAGCAGCCGCCGAATAGGGCGCGCGATCTCTCCTCCTCCCCGTATCCCTCCGGCTTGACCGGAGGCTCCACTCTCATGTCCTGCTTGCCGCAGGTGCGCAAGGCCCATCCCCCACCCGGCGCCACGGCGCCGACCTCCCCACAAGGGGGAGGTTGAGGGTCACGCGGTCCCCTGCCGCTCTTTCTCCTTCCCCTTGATGGGGAGGGCCGGGGTGGGGTTGCGGACTCACATAACTCATCCCCCGCCCGCGCTTCAGTCCCGACCCTCCTCCCCGTATCCCGCCGGCTTGACCGGAGGGTCCACTCTCAAGTCCTGCTTGCCGCAGGACCGCAAAGCACATCCCCCACCCAGCGCCACGGCGTCGACAACCCCAAAAGGGGGAGCATGAGGGTCACGAGACCGCCTGCCG
>JBHJJF010000150.1:0-5677 GCA_050042885.1 Candidatus Phaeomarinibacter sp. | reverse complement strand
GGTCAGTTATTTAATGGAACTAGAGCAGCTTTGCAAGGACCAGCTTTATGGGAAGCTGGCAAATTCCAGGAAGAATCCGTGCGTCTTTCAAGATCAACTATGCAAAGGCGATAGTTACGGGCGCCCAGGCTCCAGCCGAGGCTAGCTCTGGTCTGTCAGCGCACTGTGCACGAAGCTGACACACACGGACCCATCGCCAACGGCGGATGCCACCCGCTTGACGGAGCCGGACCGGATGTCGCCCACAGCGAAGACGCCTGGGCAACTGGTTTCCAGGTGAAAGGGATGACGTTCCAGGGGCCATTGCGCTTGCTCAAGATGCTCCGCCGTCAACGTGTCGCCGGTCCGCACAAAACCCTTTTCGTCGCGAATGATCTTTTCATCCAGGAACTGCGACGCCGGCTGTGCACCGATGAACAGGAACAGATGTGAGGCATCCATCGCGGTTTCTTCGCCGGTCTGGTTGTTCCGGACATGAATGGCTTCAATGCTTGCGTCGCCTTCAAGGCGCTTAACTTCCGTATATACGACAAGCTCAATATTGGGTGTGCTTTCAATCCGTCGGATCAGATATTGCGACATGGTATCGGCAAGATTGTCCCGACGGATGAGAACGGATACTTTGCGGGCTCGGCTGGAAAGATAAACGGCCGCTTGTCCCGCAGAGTTGCCACCACCAACAATCACAACGTTCTGGTTCCGGCACATCATGCCTTGAATATGGCTCGCGCCGTAATGCACACCGACGCCTTCGAACTTTTCAAGACCTTCGATGTCCGGCTGCCGATAGATGGCCCCAGAAGCAATAATGACGGCGCGTGCCTTCAGCTCTCCGCCGCAATCAAGCGTAATAGTATGTTGAGGGGCACCACAGGTCAGCGCGGCAGCCTCCTGCGCGATGGCAACTTCGGCCCCAAATTTCTGCGCCTGCAGAAATCCGCGCCCCGTCAAGGCCTGTCCAGAGATACCGGTTGGAAAGCCAAGATAGTTTTCGATGCGTGAGGACGACCCGGCCTGACCACCGATAGCGCATCTCTCAAGCACCGCAACATCAAGCCCTTCGGACGCTGCATAGACCGCCGCTGCCAGACCAGCAGGACCCCCGCCAATGACCGCCACATCATACTGAGCGTCTTCAGGCAACTCAGCGGTTAGCCCCAGAGAGTCAGCGACCTCCTTGATTGTCGGTTGCGAAAGGCGCGTATGGCCACAGATAACCAGGGGTTTCGGACAGGTTTCAGCGTCTAATTTCTGGCGGCGAGCCGCATCAGCCTCGGACATGGCATCCACCATGACGTAGGGCACGGCATTGCGGGATAGAAACTCTCGAATGCCGGCGGCCTGCTTCTCACGCTCATCACCCACAATGACAATATCGCCCAGATGCTGAGAAATCATCCGCATACGCCGTAAAATGAAGGCCTGCAGAATTTTCTCACCAAGCTCCGCTTCAACAGCGAGGAGGTCTCGCAGAAGCCGGTTGGAAACCTTGATCGCACGCAAGTCTGTGTTTGCAGCACCCCCAACAAAGGCCCCGCGACCGGTCATCGTCACGGTCTCGCCGCTGAACCCGCCGCGACCATGCCGATAGACAATGTGTTCACCAGATTCATCACGACGCACTATGTCCATCTCACCGTCAAGTACGAGATAAAACGCAACATTGCGGTCGCCAACCTCCCACAGCCGCGTTCCGGCTGGAACACTGACTTCCTCACCATAAGTGAGAACAAGGTCCATCTCGTCATCATTGAGGATCGGATGCAGTTCGTCGGTCCGACCGGCGACGCCGGCAGCCCAGGGTGGCGCATCAGAGGCAGGCGTCGGCATAACGTCAGGCTGGCTCACGAGAAATCCCTTTAACTCAAATGGAAATACAGCACACTTGTTTCCTGACATTTGTGCAGATAGTGCACCCGGATTGCAATGCTACTCATCCCAGCAACCGGCGACAGGCAGCAGCCAACATGTCCCCCAGCCTGGGGTTATAGGCCGGGAACAGATGCGCCTCGATGGCTTCAAGCTCCATAAGCAATAACTTGCCCTGGTGCGGCACCACATCGATACGCGTCGCAAGACCCGGCACAGGCATCACATCTAGAAACGAACGGCACGCATCAATCTCGACAAGCGACGGGTGATACGCTTCATCGGTACCACCATGATGGGTGTGAATAAGATAATTTCCATCCGCTGGCCGCTTGCGCAGGGCATGGGAAAAGTCCTCTTCGACAAAGACGAATGACAACTCACCTTGATCCAGAATGCCCGTGACAAAAGGTTGGGCAAAATGGGTATCAGCGACGCTGTCGTCTCCCGGCTCGTCCGCACCTATGCGCCGCATATCAAATCCTCCGCCTCCATAAAGTGGCTTGAGGACAATTTCTTGCGCGCCCAGTGCATGCCGTAGGTCATCGATTGATGTGCCTGGCTTGTCGACAAAGGCACTTGGGATGACAGAAAGCCCGTGGGACTCCAGCTCACCAAGGTACCGCTTGTTCATGTTCCAAAGGATGGTTCGGGGATCATTCGCAACTGGTGCGCACTCGGCCGCGCGGTTGAGGAATGACGTGAAAGCGTCCGGCACCTCTTTGTAGTTCCACGTCGTACGCACGAAATAGAGATCAAACCCAGCGGCGGAAGGGTCGACCTGCTCCCAATCCACTTCCACCAGATCCATACCGGCAGCGGCAAAGGCCGGTGAGAACGCTTCAAGCTCGACATCGTGCTCGAATGCATCCGGCCATCGGTCCGGCGATGTCGTGAGGTTGTGCTTGCAGGCCAGGAAGGCGACCTTCTTGCGATCAGGCATGTATGATCATCTTGGTGATGTGAGAGGTGCGGCCCTAACAACATAGGACGGCCAACTCCACACCGCGAGCAATTGATGGAAGACATGACAAGGCATCTAAAGAACGCAATCGCTGAATGGGATGGAAAGGCGGTCGACGCGATCACCCGCATCCATGAGGCGCATAAGGACGCGCCGGATTTTAGCAGCACACTTATTGCCTGCCTCAGCGACCCGGCATGCGAGCGCGGCGTGACATGGCTCATCAAGCACCACCTTGAAGAAGGATGGAGCGAAGAAAGCAGTGCGCCCACCCCCAAGGAGGTCATGGCCATTTTGAAGGCGCTACCCGACCTTGCGCACTGGGAGGCGCAGTTGCATGTATTGCAATGCCTGGATCGCGTCCAAATCCCTAAACCCGCAGCAGCGGCCCTTGCGGCATTTCTGGAAACGGCCATCGCGTCAGACACGAAGTTCGTGCGGGCATGGGCCTATCACGGCTGGTATTTGCTGGCAGACCAGCATCGGTCCTACCGGCCTCAGACAATGGCACTGCTGGAGGCAGCACACGATATCGAAAGCGCGCCCTCCGCTAAGGTCAAGATTCGCAACGCGCTGGAGAGACTTGCGCAGCAATAAGCCAGGCACCCGTTGTTCCTCGTCCAGAATATTTGGTCTTATTTAACCACTCAGGACGTTGAATCCATTGGCCGAGATGGGAGGGCACGTGATTCAACTTCTACACAGTGTGCGGAGCAAAAACTGGCCTGCGAGTAGGGACGGTGCAGAACTCCTAGTGGCGTCAGAGCGCACTTTTGCAGCCTTTTGCGTGCTTGCGGGTGTGTCCGGGACTTTAGTCTCAATCACAAACCTACCGTACTTCCCGGTACATCCAGTGGAAGTGGCCGCTGGCCAGCTGATCGCGCTTGGCTTTCTGATTGCTCCACTTCTGATCAATGGCCGTTCCGTGTTTGAACGCCGGATGGTTTGGACTGCCTACGGCGCAATGGCACTCCTCGTGATGCTGGCGATCAGCATCGGAAATCTCATTTCGTCGTCAAGTTTGCTGCTGCTACCTGCCATTGCTGCATTCACACTCATTTTAGGCTGGCGTTTTGGCCTGCCCGCGACTCTTGGAGCTTGTGGGACCTTCGTTTTTGGGTATCTCAACAACCTGTCCTCGCCCGGCGCAGTGCCAACTGATCCGGCGTACCTTGTTAGCCTGATATGTGGTGCCATCATTCTGTTTCTTGGCAGCACCATTTATCGCAGCGAAATGCAACGTGCTGCGGACCGGATCGAGGCGGAGCGCCAACGCGCTCAGAAAGCGGACCGCGCCAAGTCTGAATTTCTGGCAATGATGAGTCATGAAATCCGCACACCGATGAATGGCGTGATCGGAATGTTGCAGCTTCTCTCAACGTCAGATATCGGGCGCGTTGAGCAGGATCAGGCACGTACGGCCCTCGACTCAGCACAATCCCTCCTTTTGATCCTGAACGACATCTTGGACTACTCAAAGAATGACGCGAGCAGCGTGGAATTGCATGAGACGTCGTTCGATCTGGCAAACACAATTGGGAAATTGAGCGATCTGTTCCTGCCACTGGCGCAGGCAAAGGGCGTAAGCTTCAATGTGCACGGCCTGAATGACCTTCCCTCGCTTATTGTGAGCGATGAGGAAAAACTGCGCCAGGTCGCCACCAATCTTGTCAACAATGCCATCAAGTTCACAAATGCAGGCAGCGTCGATGTCACCATCGGCTACCGGCCCACAATGCCGGGAAGTGCATCAGGACTTTTGAAGCTTGACGGTGCAGACACTGGGATCGGCATTCCGCTGGATCTCCAAGAGATGGTGTTTGACCGTTTCTCACAGATCGATGCAAGCAACTCGCGCCGCTTTGGTGGAACAGGCCTTGGTCTGGCCATCTGCCGTCAGTTGACTGAGATGATGGGTGGCACCATCAACCTGAAAAGCGCTCCAGGAAAAGGCAGCCGCTTTCGCGTCGAAATCCCATGTGAAAACGCAGCACAGTCTACCGGGGGAGCAAGCCTGCCGGTTCCGCGACCTCTGGTCTTCAAAAGAGCGTAATGAAGGGCCCAAAGTAGCGACCGACGTCAGCTATTCCGCCGCTTCGGTTACATCCCGGTTTCTGAGAAATTTGTAGAGCTGCGCATCCCAATGGCTGGTAGCGGCAAGCTTGGCGCGCTTGGTCCACGGCTCGAAGCGCGGAGCGCTGACACCTTCTGGATGATCCCCCAAGACAGTCACCCGCTGGATGACCCGTTCACCGACAAAATCATTGATGACGAAATGCTGCGTCACGCGGTTGTCCCACATGCCGATCATGCCCTGGGACCAGTTGATGCGCGCTGTGAAGCGGGGGTTCTGTACCCACCGCGTCAGGAACGCCAACAGCGCCTCGCTCTCAAACGCATTCATTTCGACGATCCGGCGTGTGAAGTGTTCATTGACATAGAGCGCTTTCTCACCCGTCTCCGGATGCACCCGCACCACAGGGTGAATCGCCATTGCCTCGCGGTTGCCATGTGGACGCGCATCATGCAGCGCTGAGAGCCCTTCCAGCATCTCTTGCATGGGCGCGGACAGATCCGCATAAGCCGCAATCAGGTTGGTCCACATGGTATCGCCGCCCGCCTCGGGACAGGTCACCATGTTGAGGATCGACATCAGGGGCGGCGAGTCTGTGAAGGTCAGGTCCGTGTGCCACTCATCTGCGATGCCACCCTCGCTGGCGGCAAGCTCAAAGATGTGCGGCGATGGCATATCCGGCTTCGCAAGGTTCGGATGCGCGCCTTCAAGCTCGCCAAACTTCTCGCCAAGGGATACATGCTGCTCCGGCGTGAGATTCTGATCCGGAA
>JBHJJF010000149.1:0-25984 GCA_050042885.1 Candidatus Phaeomarinibacter sp. | reverse complement strand
GGGTAGACGCGCTATTGCATCGATGCGAGCGACTGGCCTTCTTCGACAATTCGCAATCCCGCTTGGGGCGCATCTCCACGTGCAAGGCGGGCGATGGCATCAAGGACCACATCGGGACGCGCATAGTGAGGCATATGACCCGTGCCACGCAGCCTGATGAGCTCTGACCCGCTAACGGCCGCATGAAGCGGCTCTGAATGGATGGCAAATCCAACCGAGCGGTCACCCCCGCCATGGATAATGATCGTCGGGACCTTAACTTCCGCGTAACGCTGAGACTGACGCACCAGGGCTGATTTGAGATTGCTCACATCCACCGAGTTGTTCCTGAAATTGCCCGGACGGAACAGCAGATCAAGCCCGATGGCCTCGGAAAACCCGTCCGGTGCAACATCAGGATAAAAGTTACCCACAACACCTGGCTCCTTGAGTTGTTGTCCTGCCGGCACCATCAAGGTCCGGAGAAAAAATCCACCTGCGATCGGCGTCTGGACGATGCCGTGATACCAGGCAACACCGCCGGTCCACGGATAGGTCGCACCGGCAAGCGGCACCAACCCCTTGAGGTCCTCAGGGTGATTAAGCGCATAGGCCATTGCGACCGCGCCACCCCAGGAATGCCCGAGCAGGACATGGTCACCGACGCCGAGTTGTTTTAGTGCGCCATTGATGAGCCGCGCCTGGACCGCCGGGTCATGGACGTCCTCCAGTGGGCCTCGCTCGCTCCAGCCATGCCCGGGTCGATCAAAAGCAATCACACGATGATCTTTGGCGATGTCATCAAGAATCGAGTTTGCGAAGTCCCGCATATTCCCGCTGGCGCCATGCACCAGCACGACAGGTACGCCGTCGCCCTGATCCACATAGTGGAGCTTTGTGCCTTCAACTTCCACAAACTTGCCCAGCGGCGGAAAGCGACCTTCAGTATGCGAGGAAAACCAGAGCGTGTAGGCATAAAGTCCGCCAAAAACCGCCACGAAAAGAAAAAGCACGGTGCCCATAAGCCGTCCCATGATGACCCCTAGAAAAGAAAAGTGTGTGACTGTCCGGGTTCAGACCATCCCGGCTGATGAGTTGTCCTAGATGCCGCGTCCTTCGACTTCAACCGTAAGCCGCTCAACGGCGACCTTGGCGTCTTCGAGCTGCGGGTTGATTTCGAAAGCGGCACGGTATGCACCAAGTGCAGGCTCCTTGCGATCGAGGTCATCCAGCATGGCCGCAAGCCCCATCAAGGCAGCCCAGTGACGCGGCTCACGCGCCAGCACCTGCGTGACATCGGCAATTGCCGCGTCATAGTCGTTGATCACATAGTAGAGGGTGGCGCGCTTGTTCCATGCTTCCGCATAGTCAGGCTCAATCTCAATGGCCTTGGAAAACATGTCGAGCGCAATGGCATATTCCTGGGCTTCAAGTGCCTGAAGCCCCCGCGACATAATGAGATCTATCGTCGCGCTACCTGAGTTGGACCATTCTCTCCAGATTTCATTCTCGATCAGGGCCGCTTCCGCTGGGCTTTCAGCCTCAGCCAGTTGGCCGAACAACCGGTCCAACTCCGTGGAAGAAGCCGCAAAAGCCATCCCCGCCCCAAAGAGGAGCGTGATTGCCGCTGCATGGATCAGTGGTCTAACAGATTTCATGCCTCAGTATATGGGCCTGGCCTGGCACTTGGCGAGCACCGGTTGGACAACATGCTGTGAGCGGTCAGGCGTTGAGATCTTCCCGCCGAACACCATCGAATTCCGTGATGAAATCCGCCCCATAGGCATTTGACGGCGTCTGAAACCCTGGCTTCACATTACCCGCAGCCGCACGCCGGGCAATTTCCAGTCCGGTTTCTGCTGTAAGTGTGTAGCCTTCGGGCGTCTCAAGGCGGGTACGCACAGTGTTGCCAGCGCCATCAGTCGCTTCGCCAATGAGCGTCGTATGCGAGGCGGCCCGCTGCTCATCTGTGGGCCCTTCGGGTAGACGTTCCACCTGCTTCTTCAAGAACCGTTGCTCCGGCCCCGTGCCCATCACCCACCTTGCGGCAGACCCCAGGCCCGCCATCCGCTCCATATCCTTGCTGGCTTCAAAGTAGATAGTAATGTCGGGGATAGCGGTTGAGTGATAGGCCGTGGAGACATCGCCCCACCCCACCGCAATCGAATTGCTGGGGCCTTTGCCATAATCGACCGTCCGCCTGGGTGGTTTGTTGAGCGAGATGATCTTCTCGCCTCTGCGCACCCGCGTGCCGGTGGAGATACTTTCAACCATCGTTTTCGCGGTGCCGTGGGACATGTTGCCCATGCCCGCAATCCCCATCTCAAGGCGTTCGGCCTCTGGCTGGCGGCGTTTCATGTGGGCCGCCAGACAGTCACTTGGCACCACATCAAATCCCACACCCGGCAAGACCATGATGCCGGCTTTGCGCGCCTCATCATCCCGCGCTGCGCAGGCTTCAAACACGTCTATTTCGCCGGTGATATCGAGATAGTGCGTTTTGGTGCGGATACAGGCGTCAAGCATCGGCTTCGACGTCGCGGAAAATGGGCCGGCGATATGCAATACCGCGTCCACCTTTTCCAGCGCCTTGTCGAGGGCGTTGGGCCGATCAAGGGACAAAGCGGCCCATTCAAGACCCAGCGGTTCAGCAATAGCCTGCACTTTAGGCGCGTTGCGGCCGGCCAGTATCGGCTTGAGGCCCTTTTGTGCGGCCACGCGCGCTGTCAGCTTGCCGGTATAACCCGTCGCCCCATAGATCATGAATGTACCGGACATGTTTCCCCTACCCCACATAGCGGGCCGCGCCAGGGTTGCCTGACGCCAGTCCGCAAATTTTTGATGACGCAATCGTGACGCGTTCGGCCCAAGCGAGCAAGAGACCTGGCCCCCATCACTACTCTAAAGCAGGTCGTATTCGCTCAGTCGGTCGCGCAGATGCTCAGCTGAGAGGAACTGGTGCCCGACCATACCGGCCTTGGTTGCAGCTTCGGCATTGGTTGCCAGATCATCCACAAACAGCGCTTCGCCGGGCGCAAGGCCAAACTGTTCCAATGCCAAAGCGTAGATGGCTGGATCGGGCTTTCTGAGTTGAACCTGACCGGACACGACAATGCTGCGGAAGTGATCCAGAAATGCATAATTGTCGATAGTGGGATGCGCTGGCGGCCATGTCTGGGCAGGCCAGTTGGTTAGTGCAAAAACCGGGACCTGATGGGCCACAAGTTCCTCAAGGACTGCCACCGTTTCCGGGATAGGGCCCATGACGGCCTTCTGCCAGTCAGTCGCCATGGCATCGAGCGCCGCAGCGAAGTGCGGATAGTCGCGCTTGTAGGGCGCCAGCGTTTCTTCGAATGGCGCAAGCGTATCATGACAGGCATGATGGGCGCGCCAGAACACCTCCGCCAGGAAGGCTTCCAACACGCCACGGGTGGCAAAATGCTGCTGAAAAATGAGGCGCGGGTCCCAGTCAATCAGGACGCCGCCGAGGTCAAAAACAACCGCTTTCACGCTTCCTGTCTCTTGAGACATGAGCGTGCGGCCCGTTAGCCCTGACGGGCTTTGAACCGCGGGTTGACCTTGTTAATGACGTAAAGGCGGCCCTTGCGGCGCACGATACGGCAGGTTTTGTCGCGCTTGGCCAGCGACTTGAGCGAATTGCGGACTTTCATCGGATCGGATCGCTTGTAGCTCGGCGCCGAATGACCGGCTGCCCATGAAAACGGAAAGGCCAGGGTTTCCCGGCCAATTGGGCGCGGAAAATAGCAGTCCCGCCCTTGTTGTCAACCACCTGCACCAAGACTCTGATCACACGGTTCAGTAAGGCAGATGGGTGCCCGAAACGCCCGCTTCCGGCCTAGCATGCCCGGCACCCTTCCGCTAAAGATGACGCCCAGTCAGGAATTATGGCCGCATATCCCTTATGGGAGCATATGCGCCGAAGGTGAGTTTCAGCCCCATGAGCTACGAAGAGCGTCCTCAAAACGCCAACAAGCCCGAAGGTCCACCTTCCAATGCGCCGCTCGAGGAGCCGCTGATCGAAATCAAGGACCCGCCCCTATGGTTCAACCGGGCATTGGCCGCACCGCGCGAAAGCCGTCACGTCACGGTGGATGGCACCCCGATCCACTACCTGCTCTGGGGTGCGCCCAGGGAAGGCGAAGCTCCCAAGCCGGGCATCGTGTTCGTCCACGGCAACGGGGCCCACGCCATGTGGTTCGCCCACATCGCGCCTTTCCTGTCCGAGCAGTTCCAGGTTGCCTCTATGGATCTGGGTGGCATGGGAGAAAGCGGCTGGCGACCGGACCGCTACACCCGTGAGAGCTACGCCAAGGAAATCATCTCTGTCGTGCGCGACGCCAAGATGGCACCGGGCTATGTCGTCGGCCACTCCTTCGGCGGCTTCGTCTCGCTGATCGCGGCCTCGACCTATGGCGAGGAACTGGGCGGTTACATTCAGGTCGACTTCGGCGTCCGCCCGCATGGCGAACATGAAGAATGGTTCAAGGACAATCCGCCACCCCGCCCAACGCGCGTATACCCGGACTATGAAACGGCTCTGGGTCGCTTCCGCCTGGCACCGGATCAGCCGCTGGCCAACCGCTTCATCTTTAATTTCATCGCCAAGGAAAGCCTGCGCGAAGCGAAGGCGGAGCCGGACGCTCTTGGTCGCACATCAGAAGCAGAAGGCTGGACCTGGAAGTTCGACCCGAAAATCTTCTACGGCCTTGTGCTCGGCGCTGATCTCAATGAGCGCTTTCAGGAAATGGCCTGCCGCAAGGCTGTCATCATGGGTGCACTGTCCTGGAACGGCCAGAAGGACGTGATGGACCACCACCGCAAGATCGGTGGCACCTCAACCCCCGTCTTCGCCATCCCCGAAGCCCGCCACCACGTCATGCTCGACCAGCCCCACGCCTTCACTATGGCTGTTCAGGGCCTCATCACGGCATGGGAGGCAGAGCGGACGGACTAACGGGCATCCAGCGACGTATCCAAAAAACTGCCCGTTACGGTCACATTGCCACCATGTGAATAGGTAACGCTTTTGGTAAATTCGCTTCCAGTTCTGACAGTGAAGTAAATCGGCCCTCCGGATTGGTACTGGTTGATGATCGCCGACGTCCGCTGTGATCGGTCACCAACTCTTTCCGGATTGGATGCAATCAGCAGATACCGCTCGCCCGCGTTGATTCTGGCGCTCGCTGTCAACTTGGGGCCACGAAACAGATACTTTTCTTCCGGAAGCTGCCGGAGCGGAATTCCATCAGCATCAAGAATGGTAAGTTGTGGAGCAAACAGCCCGGTTGAGCTTGGTACAGCCGACACACGTATGGAAAATGCCGCGTCAACTTCTGGAAGCCGCACCAGCTCAAACAGACTGCGAACGCTCTCACCGGTTTCCAGGCAGGGGCTTGCACCGGACACAAGAAACTCAAGCGGTGTCGCTTCGCCGTCGCTAACAACAAGCGCTTTTGCAGCACCCAGGTCCGGCTCGGTCAGACAACCTACCTGCGCTACCGACAGAATAGGTGCCGGGCCTCTGTCCTGAGCGCAAGCAGACACAATGAAAGACAAAAATCCGACAATGAAGAACCTGACAAGTTTTGAGCTCGCGTTCATCATCTCAGAAGCTTCCCAACAGTGTTGGATGCTTCTGTGACAGCGACACGAACACCTTCTGCAGACCGTTCACTATTGCTCTCAAGCCCAGAAAAGTCAGCATACTGAAAGGAAGGATCAGCAGATATTGTGACCGTATCGTCGTTGCGGTCGGTCAGCCGATTATATGCGACGTCCTCGCGCATCAAGACCGTTTTGTCGCTCGCCCGAACTAGACGTGTCTTCATCATGGCAAATGGCCGCCATGGAGAGCTGCTCCCGATGCCGGCGGACGCGTATCCATAAGCTGGCATCACCACATCGAGATAGGCATCGACCGGCTCAGTCGATGGATATGTGGAGACAAAATCACGTTTGCTGGACCGTGCCGCTTCGACGAGTACAACTTCGTATCCCTGCTCTTCAAGCGCCGCTACAAGCCTGCCTTCCACTTCCTGCCGGATGTAAAACTTGTTGCTTGTCAAAACGCTGTTGAGACTGTTGGCTCTTGCACTCGCCATACTAGCATCAATGATCGCGCCCAGCAGACCGAAGCTCTGCCCGACAGTTGTAGCAAGAAGCGCCGTCGGCTCATTGGGAATCGAGGGTGACAGTAGCCCGATCTTTTTGATCGGCTGAGCTGTCGACTGTTCAAATGGAACCGATTGATAGGTGGCACACCCGGCCAGAAAAAGGAAAAGTCCAATAGCAAGAAAACGACGCATAACACCCCCATAATCGCGCAGTACGCAAAGCAAATCCCAGTTGTGCTGCATATTGGGGACAAGGAAAAACGACGAACAACCCATCAGTTTTAGGGGATTTGCATTCGCTGGTTAGGTGTTGCAAGGACACAACAAAATGCGCTCATAGGTTGTTGTTCGAGGTTATCCCTTCGGCACTATGTCCCCGTCCGGGTCATCTTCGTCATCGTCATATCCGGCGCGTACGGAAGAAACGAGGGGGTGTAGAAGAATGAAGATGCCCATGATCGCCATCAGACATGCGGCAAGGATGAAGGGTGCCTGGGGCATGATCTGGTAGAGTGGCAAGGCAACAAACGGATTGACCACATGTCCCATCGCAGCGGTTGAGCCGATGTACCCTGCAATAGACCCCTGTTCATCCGGCTGCACGCTCAAGGATGCCGCTGCCGACAGGCCGGGGCGCAGCAGACCAAAGCCAAGACCCGAAGCTACAAGCGCCATCACCAACGTCGCGTAGTTGCCGCCGGTGATCATCAGGCCAAAGGCGATGAGCATGATCACCGTCCCACCCCGCAGCATGGTCTGAACCGACAAATTCATCCGCTGGATCAAGACCAGCTGTGCAAAGAGCGTGGACATGGCCATGGCCATCATGCCAACGCCGACCATTTGGGCCGCATCTTCCACGCTCAGCGACAACGTATCCTGGAAGTAAAACGCTGACACCTGCACGACGATGGATTGCCCCATCGCCATCAGGACGCCGACCACAAGGAACGGCCAGACGCGCGAGTCTTTGATTTTCAGCCGGCTCTTCTTGTCCTGCCGCTCTCTTGGACGCGTGCGCTCCGGCAACAGAATCCAGATCGCCAGTGCGCTGGCAACGGCCAGTGAGCCCACCACGAAAAAGGGTGCAAGCAAACCGAAGACAATCAGCGCCGCCGCAACACCGGGCCCGATGACAGTCCCCATTCCGAAAGCCGCCCCAATGGTAGCATCACCGGACGCTCTTTCAGCGCGCGTCGTGCGGTCCGCCACGTAAGCCTGGCTAGCCGGCATGGTACCCGACCCGAAAGCACCGAAGATTGCCCGCACGCCCACAAGCAGCGGAAACAGGAGCGCCAGTCCCACCATCCCCTCCATGCCCATCCAGATGAAAACGGCAAAGCCAATGGTTGAGGTACCAAATCCGCACAAGCCGATCAGCATGATCGGCTTGCGGCCCCATACATCGCTGGTCCGCCCCCAGAACGGGCTGGTGACCACCCACAACAATGCGGAAAGGGAAAAAATCGCCCCCACCTGCACTTCGGTCAGGCCAAGATCTCGCGCCACAGGCGGCAACACGGCAAAGAACAGGGACTGCCCCATGCCCAGGCACAATAGGCAGAAGAACAGAATGCCGAACGCACGCTTGCGCTCGTCCGCCGTCGTTTGCTGCAGCGCAGACGCTGTTTCTTGGTCGTTGTTTGAGGTCATCAGCCTTGCCGAATGGGTCCGCCTACATAGCTCACGTCACATGGACCGGTCCATATAGGCAGCCGAATGGCAGTTATTCGTGGCAGTGGTCTAATCGATGCAAACAACAAATGAGACACGATGATGAGTGCGCCCTTCCTGATTTTCGGTGCGACCGGCGGTGTGGGGTCGGCACTGGCCTCCAAACTCAGCGGCAAGAATTTCCCTCTGGTCCTGAGCGGTAGGAATGACGCTGCTCTCTCAGAGCTTGCAGACAGCCTGTCAGCTAAAGCCATCGTCGGCGATGTCACCAGTGAAGACGACCTGTCAGGCATCGTTGATGGTGCCGTCACGGATGAGGGCCTTGCAGGACTTGCCTTCTGTGTCGGCTCTATTGACCTCAAGCCGCTGCGCCGCGTGTCTGCCGATGACCTGACGGCTGCCTTTCAGCTCAATGCTGTTTCAGCTGCCCTAGCCATCCAGAAAGCTGTCCCGGCGTTGAAAAAGGCAAAAGGCTCTGTTGTGCTCTTCTCGACAATCGCGGTCGAACAAGGCTTCACGAACCACGCCATCGTATCAGCCGCCAAGGGCGCCGTTGAAGGCCTTTGTCGCGCCCTCGCGGCCGATCTGGCACCAGACGTCAGAGTGAACGTCGTAGCTCCCAGCCTGATGGACACGCAGCTTGCCGCTCCCATCACCCAGTCGGAGGCCATGGCCCAGGGTATCGCAAAACTGCATCCCATCCCCCGTCTTGGCGAAGCCGATGACGCGGCAGCGCTGGCGGCCTTTCTACTGTCAGACGAGAGCCCATGGATCACCGGACAAATCATGCGGGTGGACGGCGGCCGCAGCCACCTGCGCACAAAAGGTTAGGTTTGCCTGATGGGGGCTCTCCGGCTGATTCTCGGCGATCAACTCAGCCCGGCGATCTCGTCCCTGGCTGATACCGACCGTGACGTCGACGTCATTCTGTTGGCCGAGGTGATGGACGAATGCACCTATGTAAAGCACCACAAGAAGAAGATCGTTTTTGTCCTGTCAGCCATGCGCCACTTTGCTCAGGAGCTAGAGGCTGAAGGCTATCATGTTGACTACGTGAAACTCACCGATGACGGCAATACCGGTACCCTGAAAGGCGAAGTGGAACGCGCACTCAAGCGGCACAAAGCCAACCGGCTCATCATCACCCGTCCCGGCGAGGACCGTTTGGCCGAAGACATGGAGAGCTGGTCCGCAGACCTTGGTGTCGAGCTGACGCCGTGCGACGACGACCGCTTTCTTTGCGCCCTCGATGACTTCAACCGGTGGGCCGACGGGCGCAAGGAATTGCGCATGGAGTACTTCTACAGGGAGATGCGCCGCAAGACCTCGTTTCTGATGGATGAGGACGGCAAACCTGAAAGCGGCCAGTGGAATTTCGACAAGGACAACCGCAAACCCATCAAGGGCGATCTCGACTTTCCCGGTCCCTCGCAGTTCACACCCGACGACATAACCAAGGATGTCATCAAGCTAGTGGATACCGAGTTTGCGGATCACTTCGGCAGCACGGATGACTTTACCCTGGCCGTGACCCGGTCGCAGGCCGAGCATGCGTTCCGACGGTTTGTCAGCCACGCCCTCCCCCGCTTCGGCGACTATCAGGATGCGATGACGGACAGGGATCCGCATCTTTTCCACAGTGTGATCTCAACCTATCTGAATGCAGGGCTGCTGGATGCACAAGCGCTGGGTGCCGCCGCTGAGAACGCCTATGAGGAGGGCGAGGCTCCCCTCAATGCGGTTGAAGGTTTCATCCGGCAGATCATCGGGTGGCGCGAATTTGTTCGTGGTGTCTATTGGCGGGAAATGCCCGACTACAAGACCCGCAACACACTGGAAGCAAACACAAAGCTGCCGGACTTCTACTGGACCGGCGACACAAAGATGGGCTGCATGGCGCAGGCCATCGGGCAGACCCGCGATCATGCCTATGCCCACCACATTCAGCGGTTGATGGTCACCGGCAACTTTGCACTCATCGCCGGCCTCGATCCGGATGCCGTCAATGACTGGTACATGAGAGTTTATTCAGATGCCTATGAGTGGGTCGAATTGCCCAACACCCATGGCATGGCCATCTGGGCAGACGGCGGCGTTGTCGGATCAAAACCCTATGCAGCAAGCGGCAAATACATCGACCGCATGTCGGACCATTGTGCGGACTGTACCTACAACGTCAAAGAGCAAGTGGGCGACGATGCTTGCCCGTTCAATGCCCTGTACTGGGATTTTCTGGCCCGCCATGAACAGCGGTTCAAAAACAATGGACGCATGAGCCTGGTGATGAAGTCACTAGAGCGTATGGACACGGATAAGCTCAACGCAACGCGCAAGCGAGCCAAAGACATTCAGGCAAACCTGGACGCGCTCTAGGGAGTCGCATCAGATCTTTTCGTTTGTGACCGCTGGCTGCGTCATCTGCTGGAACAATACCGCACCTCGTCCCATACCTGCGCCCATTTGCGGCGCCACATGAACGGACGGCCGCATACGACACATGTCTTTGTCGGAAGATCGCCCTTCTTGCGCATGTCATAGAATGTGGAGCACCGCGGGCCGTGGGCAAGCAGGTCCACTCATGCAGGTCAGGCAGCGACCGTCAGAGGCATACGGTGCTTCTGGTACATGGACTTCACCCAGTTCGCACCGGGGTGGTCCGCAAACTGATCCAGAAACGCTTTAACGCGGGGAACCACGGGCACAGGCTTTTGCATGTCAGGGTGCGAGACCTCCACCGACGGCGCGAGAATGGCCGCGGCCGTGAGATCCGCGATCGAGAACTGGTTCCCGGCCAGATAGCCCGTTGCAGCTGACTTCTCGGCCACAAAGTCGAAAGCCTCGCGCGTCAGCGCCACGCCCTCTTCAAGTGCATCCCCATGAATGTCCATCTTGCTGCGCATCATACCCTTCACAAGAGGCAACATGCGCCGGTACACAAACCGCTTCATAGGTGTCTGCCCGCGGGAGAACATGGCGCACAGATAGTCCGGCTCTTCGATCAGATGCACAAACAGCGAGCGGCGTTCTTTGACGGCGATGTCTCCATCAAACTGTTCGACGATATCCATCGCTTGCCGTCGCAGCTCTTCATCGGCAGGCAGCAATGCAGGTTTCGGGAAACGCTTTTCAAGCTCAAGAACGATGTCGGTCGACCCCGCCAGGACGTCGCCGTCCTCAAAGCGGACCACTGGCGTCTGTTCCTGACCGGAGAGTTTCCTGATCTTGCCTGCGTGCGGTCCGGGCATATAGGGAATACGGGTATGAGGAATATCTTTGTAGTCGAGCGCCCAGCGCACTTTTTCGTTGAAATGCGACATCGGAAACATATGCAATTCGAGCATCGGCCTATCCCCCGGCAATTCCAAAACTGGGCCATTCCAAACGGCTTGCTTTCAGAGTGCCCTTCTTTAAATTATAATCATCATATTAAACACGTTCCAAAGGCTGCGTAAAGCTCATGAGATATCCCCCAGGCCACAAGGAAGAAACGCGCGGACGTATTGGACAGGCGGCCGCCGACCTGTTCAGGGCACGCGGCTATGAAGGTGTCGGCGTGCAGGACATCATGAAAGAAGCCGGCCTGACCCATGGTGGCTTCTATGGTCACTTCAAATCCAAGAAGGATCTGTTCCAGGCTGTGATGGGCCTTGAAGCCGATTTCCTGCGCCGGATGCGCGCCCGCACCGGGACGACCAGAAAGGCTCTGCGCGACGAAGCGAAGGACATCTGCACCGGCTATCTGGAGCCTGATCACATGGAAGCTATCGGCAAGGGATGCCCAATGGCATCGCTGGCAGTGGATGCAGCTCGTGCCGACACCAAAACCCGCAAGGAGTTTGCGCGTGGCATTTCAGACCTGGAACGTGAATTTGCGCGCGGACTGAGCAGCTCAAACGAACCGGATTCGCGGGCACTGGCTGCCATCGCATTGGCCGTCGGTGGATTTATCCTGGGCCGCGCGTCCGGCGACAAGGATTTGCAGACTGCAATAATGTCAGCATCACGCGACGAAATTGCCAAACTGCTCGACCGCGCGAAACCTTGAGCAAGACGGCGTAAACATCCCGCGATAAGCTGTTTGAGAAAAACACATCCGGGAGTAATCGCCATGGACCTCGCCCTTACCAAAGATCACGACGCCTTTCGCGACGACGTACAGCAGTTTCTGAAAGACAATCTGGACGAAGACTTGAAGCGCGCCGGGCGTTTGGGCACCAGTGTGTATGCGGACTACGACGTCACCATGCGCTGGCACAAGATACTTCACCGCAAGGGCTGGTTGGTCCCATCATGGCCCAAAGAACACGGCGGCACCGGCTGGGACCTGATGCGCCAATACATCTGGGCCAGCGAGACCTCCAAGGCAGGCGCACCCTCCCTGTCACACATGGTCGTTGGCATGATCGGCCCCGCGTTGATTGGCTACGGCACGCAGGAACAAAAGGACTACTACCTACCTCGTATCCTGTCCGGCGAAGACTTCTGGTGCCAGGGATATTCCGAACCCGGATCAGGCTCAGACTTGGCCTCCCTGCAGATGAAAGCAGACGACAAGGGTGACCACTTCCTGTGTTCGGGATCAAAGATCTGGACGACCCACGCCAACTACGCGAACCGCATTTTCTGCCTGGTCCGCACAGACGGTTCCAGTAAGCCACAAGAGGGGATCACCTTCGTGCTAATGGATATGGATCAGCTCGGCGTAACTGTCGATCCTCTTTTGATGCTGACCGGCGAGCATATCCAGAACCAGATCTTCTTCGAGAACGTCAAAGTACCCAAGGAGAATGTTGTCGGCGAAGTTGGCAAGGGGTGGACCGTCGCCAAATACCTCCTGCAGTTTGAGCGCGGCAATGCCTATGCGCCAGGGCTCTACTCACGCCTTGGAAAAATCCGATCCGGCGCCCGCGAAGAACACTCTGGAACAAACAACCGACTGATCGACGACCCGGCCTTCGCCATCAAGCTCGCTGAGGCTGAAGTCGAGATTGCATCCCTCGAATTCACTGAGCACCGCATTCTTTCAGCTCTGGCGGCCGGCGACCCTCCGGGTGCGGAATCATCCATGCTCAAAACCCGGGGTACCGAAGTGAGCCAGCGCCTGACCGAAATCGCCATAGAGGCCTCGGCTTTCTACGGCCAACCGTTTCAGCCCCAATACACAGCCCCCGGGGGCCCAGTGCCATCTGCTCCCACCCGCGACGGCAATTTGCCACCGGTCGGCCCTGAACGCTGGGTAACGGCCGTGCCGAAATACCTGAATGACCGGGCGGGATCGATCTATGCCGGCTCCAATGAAATCCAGCGAAACATCATGGCAAAGGCGGTGCTGGGGCTGTAGGCTCCCGCCTCAGCGTGCAAACCGGCCCGCGACCCGCCTGAAGGCTTGCCAAGAATGACTGCCATCCTCGATTGGCTCAACGAGTATGAATCCGCCCTGTCCGCCATCGCGGCGTTGATCGTTATCGGCACCGTTGCCGCAACGGTGGGCAGAAACTGGATGCTTAAAAACCGCAGCACTGGTGGCAGCGGGCCCCCTTCAGGAGGCACAGCGCAGGGTGGCAAGCAGCCAAATCCCGTGACCGACCGACCGTCGATCGCGGTGCTGCCGTTTGAAAACACGTCAGGCGACCCGACCAAGGAAGCCGTCGCAGATGGTCTGACCACAGAGATCATCGCCGGCCTTTCAGCAAACCGTCACCTCTTCGTCATTGCCCGCAACTCCTGCTTTACCTACAAGGGACGCAGTGTAGATGTGCGGGAAGTCGCTCGGGAACTCGGCGTGCGATATGTTCTGGAAGGAACCGTCCGTACACGCGATGACCGAGTGCGTGTGAGCGCGCAGCTAATCGATGCGACCAATGGTGCCACCACATGGTCCCAGCGATTTGATGTTTCCGTGGAAGATATCTTCGAGCTCGATGACATCGTCACGGCGGAAATCGTCGCTGCCCTTATCCCCGAATTACGACGCGCCGAAGCGGCTCGTGCACGGGAAAATCCGGTCGGTCTTGATACGTGGTCTCGGGTCAACGCCGCGTGGCTCGACCTGCAAAACGATCTTGCCAGCCAGACAAATGCTAAAGATGTGATCCAGCGTCTGGAGGCAGTACTAGACGAGTCCCCCGACGTCGCCCTTGCACACGCCGTTTTGGCACATGCCTACTCCTTGGCTTTTCAGCTCGGCGCCGAAAGCTCCGACGAAGCGAAAGAGTTTCAAGCGAATTCCAATGAACATATCCAGCGCGCAATTGCACTGGATCCGGATGATCCGGCCATTCGTCACTTGGCAGGGGCAGCGCTTTCCAATTTCCGTGAGAGCGACGATGCACGCAGGGCTTACAGGAAATCTCTTGAGCTGAATTCAGATTATGCACCCGCATTAGGTAGCCTGGGGGTATCCTTGCTCTATGCAGGACAGACGCAGGAAGCCATCGACTATATCGAGCGAGCGATGCGTTTGTCCCCGCGTGAACCGCAGGCATATCACTGGCAGTCTCACCTCGGGTTGGCACACAACATATTGGGTGATCCGACCAAGGCACTGGACTATGCAAAGACAGCGTACGAAAGGCGACCAACTCTTATGGGCCGCGTGGCCCTACTAATGGCACATGCGCAATTGGGAAATACGGCAGAAGCCAAGACCATTGCCGGTGAACTCACATCAATTCTGCCATCTACTGTGGCGCGCGATGGTTTCATTGAGGCATTGGATCAACTCATACCTGACCCTGTAAGACATGACGAAATGCGCAGCGTGCTTGACCCCTATTTGAGTCACCAGACTGAAAGCACCACCCAGAACGGCGATTGACTAACCGAGCGCGGCATCCACCATGCGCTCCACAAAAGCACCGCCCAGCCAGGAGCTCACAGGGATAGCCAGGTAGAGTGCGAACTGGGCAATAGTTGGTGCACTGATCGGTAGTTCCGGTGCTTTTTCCAATCGATCTTCATACGCCAGTAAAGCCCCCATATGGGCGAGACGCTGATCGTCAGCTGACTTCACTTGAGTTTCGCTTCCGGGGGCAAGAGCATCAAGATGTAGTCGCGCGATGGCTGCGCGCACCTCAGCCAATGCGCGCTCCTTGGCCCGCCGGATCATCCGCCGTCCCGCCATTGCCGGGCCAACTGCCGCTAGGCCTCCCAAGACGGCAATGACCGCCATGAAGACGAGAATGAAGCGGGAATCGATATTTGCATCCAGCACAAACAACACGCCGATGGCGGCCCCGATCATCCAAATCAACGACGTATGCAGACCGGCATTGGCCAATGGTCTCAAACTCTGACCTTCAAGAGGGCGGACCTCGACACGCGCTTCAAGCTCGGTCAAAACGCGTCGCGCGCCAGAGATCATATGATAAGACGCTTTGGCGAGGCTGCCCGTTAGTACGGGCACAACGACGAGAAACCAGGCCGCTGCCAGATAGGCTGCGAGCGGCAGCGATTCACCCAAAAGGTCGCGCTGCCCGCTCATCAGCTCCCATGCACCGGGAACGGAAAAGATCGGGATTGCAAACCCAAGTACCCAACCAACAACGGAAGAAACGATGCGGCCTCGATCAGTGCCAAGGGCCGTGCGAGCATAAAGGTCTCGAAGCCCCGCACGGTCCAGTGACGGAACGACCGGTGCGAGGGCTGCCATGTCTGCCTGATGTCGGGTCTGCGCATAGGGCAGCGCAAAGACAGTAAATCCAGCGAGAAGCGACGTCGCGATCGCAGCCCAGCTATAGGGGTCGATAGGAATAGCTGAGTCATCGAGGTCGAGCGGGATGGGCAGCAGACCGAAGGCAAACCCGGGCACAAAATATGTAGACGCAACCAAAGCAGCAACGATTGCTGCAGCCGCACCTGGGGAAACACCAAGGAAGCGCACGACCTTTGCCTCCCACGCGAAAGCCAGCTCCTTAGGTACCCTCAACTGGTCGCTCCCCCTGAACTTACCTATCAACAAATAAGTCTTGTATTGAGACCTTACCCGTCAGCCTACAAAGAAGCCTTGCACAAACCCAGCTCTGTCTCGAGACTGCGCCTCGAAAGCAAACAATCATGTTCGGGATTACCCATGAACGTCGACGATGCCATCCGTACACGCCGCTCTGTAAGAGCATTCAGACCGGACCCCATCCCTCGCGATGTCTTGGAAGACCTACTTCAAGTTGCCCGCCAGGCACCCAGCGGCACCAACGTGCAGCCGTGGCATATTCATGTGGTGATGGATGAAAGCCGAGACAAGCTTGTGGACGCCGTCCTGAAGTACCGTGAAACACATCGCGAAGAAGGCGCCCCTGACTCATTCTCGGAGTTTCCACGGGCCACCAAGCGCAAGGAGCCCTACACAACCCGCATGCGCACGCTGGGCAAGGAAATGTATGGCCTGCTTGGCATTCCAAAGGGCGATCAGGAAGCCAATTGGCGTCAGTGGGGCCGCAACTATGCGTTCTTTGATGCTCCGGTCGGGCTGCTCTTCACCATCGACAAGGATCTGCAATATTCCAGCTGGGTTGACATGGGCATCATGCTGCAGACCATCATGCTGGCGGCCCGTGCCCGTGGTCTCGACACCTGTGCCCAGGGGGCATGGAACAATTTTTGGACAGTGACGAAAGACGTTCTGGAGATTCCTGAGACGGAATATGTCGTCTGCGGCATGTCACTTGGATATGCGGACGAGACCGCGCCGGTAAACACACTGGTCGCGGAACGTGAGCCCGTGTCTAATTTTGTGACGTTTCACGGCGGCTAGAGCGCCTTAAAACCCGGACCGTTGAATACGATTGGCGCGGAACCGGAAGGAGCGATCAATCGCAGCTCCACCGATGCTCTGTCCAAAGGCCGCATCACGGGCCTGTCGGAAAGCAATATCCCCGTCAGCGCCACCGCCAGCGCGCCGGGTGCTGCCGGTCACGACCACAAACCCACCACCGCCTGAGCAGCAGATGCTGCCGAACGTGTTTCCGACGCCACCGCTAAAGCCGCCAAGAGACAACTGCCCATTCAGCGCTTGGGTCTGCGAATGCACATGCCCTTGGCCGGCCTCATGTCCCGACACGGGCGCCACCACCATAACCTCACGGACCGTTTCACCAGCCTGAGCGGGAAGAGCGAAGCCAACTGCAGCCACAGCCGCAGAGAGGCAAATGCACGTAAGATGATTCAAAGGAGCACCCATTCAACAGGTATCAACGACACGCTTTAACATAAGCAACCCGTCACCGAATTCCCAGTTTGGTACAGCCCATGGTTAACATCCTAGGTCAAATCAACCCTTTGTTGAGTATACGGCCCGTCCGACTATCCTCCTGCGCGTCACGACAGCCGTCCAACCGACGAACCCGAACCACCAAGACAAGAGACAGTCATCATGCCTGCACCAAAACAGTTCCTCCCCCATCCGACACCTGAGACCGCACATTTCTGGGAAGGCGCAAAGGCCGGGGAGCTTCGCCTGCAGCGCTGCGGTGCCTGCAACAATGTGTATTTTCCCCCACGCCCGTTCTGCCCGGAATGCGGATCACGTGACGTATCTGTCTTCAAGGCCTCCGGCGAAGCCAAGCTCTATTCTTATGTCATCAACCACCGCCCCCGCCCGGACTTCGGCGAAGAACCGCATTCCATTGCAGTTGTGGAACTGAAGGAAGGCCCACGAATGATGACCAACATTGTCGGATGTCCGCAAACCCCCGAAGCCCTCCAACTAGATATGCCCCTCAAGGTCACATTCGAAGACAAGTCGGAGGAAATCGCACTGCCCAAGTTCACACCGGTAGAGCTGAAGGCGGGCGCGTAGCAATGGGCCAAAAGACAACAGCTATTGTCGGCGCTGCCGAAACGACTGACCTCGGCAAGATTCCCCACCTGTCTGAATTAATGCTCCATGCAGATGCAGCCCTCAACGCACTTGCAGACGCCGGCCTCAACATCTCCGACATCGACGGTGTCGCCACTGCAGGTGAGAACCCTGGCACGCTCGCCTATTATCTCGGCATCACGCCAAACTGGGTGGACGGCACATCTGTAGGCGGCTGCGCTTTCATGCTGCATGTTCGCCATGCCATGGCTGCCATCGAAGCGGGCTTGTGCACAACGGTGCTCGTCACCCATGGCGAGAGCGGCAAGAGCCGCGTCGGTGTAAACCGTGGCGGCGGGCGCGGCCCGACAAGCCTCAACGGACAGTTCGAAGTACCCTATGGCGTGATGGGTCCGCCTTCCATGTTCACAATCCCGGTCCTGCGATATCTACGCGAAACCGGCACGACGATGGAACAGCTCGCGTCGGTCGCAGTGGTCCAGCGTGAATGGGCCGCGAAGAACCCGCGCGCCTACATGAAGGACCCCATCAGCGTCGAGGACGTGTTGAACTCACGCATGATCGCCTGGCCTTTCAGGCTCCTCATGTGTTGCCTCGTTACTGACGGTGGTGGCGCGCTAATCATTACCTCAGCCGATCGCGCAAAGGACTTCCCGCAAAAGCCGGTCTATATCCTTGGCACCGGCGAAAGCACTGAAACGCCGATGGTCAGCCAGATGGAAGACTTCACGACATCACGCGCCTTCCGCGTCGCCGGTCCCGCAGCCATGGCATCCGCCGGCGTCAGCCATGACGACATCGACCATCTGATGATCTATGACGCCTTTGCCCATTTGCCACTCTATGGTCTTGAGGACCTCGGATTCTGTGAACGTGGAGAAGCGGGCGCCTTCATTGCAGAGGGCAACACCCGCCCCGACGGCAATCTGCCCCTCAACACCAATGGTGGCGGCCTCTCTTACATGCACTCGGGCATGTATGGCATGTACGCCCTTCAGGAGAGCGTCAGACAGATGCGAGGCATCGCACCCGCTCAAGTGGCAGGTGCGGAGATTTCCATGTGCCACGGCGTCGGAGGCATGTTTGCCGCATCCGGTTCCATCGTGATGTCCAACGTTGCACCGTAGATCCATCAATGCTGCCGCAGCAAAGGCCGCATCGATGTTTCGGTGCGGCCTTTTTTCTTCATACAACGAAAGCTGCTCAAGCGTTCGAAAAGGCAATCAATGGGCGGTTCCCACCGCATCATCAAGCCACCTTATGGCTGGCGCAACACTCTTGAACTTTGAACAGGCATACTGAGGCGCCTTGGGCGAAAACAACTCGGGCACGCGACACACGAACCGCAGTCACATCAGATCGCCTTCTTAGCGCTCAGAGAATGCCGTGTCGAGTGAACGGAACACTGGCTTCAGCAGGTAGCGAACAATCGACTTTGAGCCGGTCACAATTTCCGCATTCACAATCATGCCGGGCAACACAAGATGCTTCGCCATGTCTGAGCCGACATAGTTCCGGTCCAGTGTGATGGTCGCGTGATAAAAATGCTCACCACGCTCGTCTTCAAATGTTGATGCAGAGATCTTGCTAACACTGCCCTCAAGCACGCCAAAGCGTGCCGGATCATATGTCGTAATTCGCACCTGAGCCCGGTCTCCAATGCTGACGTGACCAATGTCTTTAGGGTCCACATCCACCTTGGCAACAAGTTCATCGTCAAGCGGCACGATTTCAAGGACTGGATCGCCCGGCCGCACCACATCACCAACCGAATTGACCGTAAGGCCCTTGACGATACCTCGTGCCGGCGCGCGGACCGCGAGACGTTTGACCCGATCGCGCGCCTTGGCGATCTGATTGCGGACTTCTTCAAGCTCCCCCAGCGCCCGTGCACGATCACGCTTGGCTTCATCCAGCAGCCGCGCGTTGATTTCCTTGAGGCTCAACTCGGCTTCGAGCAGAGCCTGCTCTACTTCGGTCACACGGCCCTGGGTCGTAATGAGTTCGCCACGCGTCTGCTCAACGGCGCGCTGGCTTTCAAGAAAGGCAATGCGCGACACAAGACCTTTTTCAAGGAGCCCCCGCCGCATCTCCATCTGCTCTTCAAGAATATCGACCTGCGTTTCCAGATTTGCTACGCGCCGCTCCAGCGATGTCAGCTCTGCCTTGCGTTGGGCAATACGAGAGCCCGCGACACCGCGCTGTTCAGTACGAGACGCATTCTGAAGCACCCAGGCTTCCATTTGTGCATTGGCCAGGTGCCGGAACTCCGGGCTCACTTCAAAAACCGGTTCCTGCTCGCTGGCAAACGCCTCCTGACGGATCGCTGTAAGCTCTAGCGTCGCAGCTTTGGCCCTAGCCTGGTCGAGGTCAGCGCCGGCCAGTGCTGGCTGAAACTGAACGAGCGGGTCGCCTGCTTCAACAAGCGCGCCATTACCCACGACGATGTCACCGACAATTCCGCCTTCAAGGTGCTTCACGGTCAGGACCGAACCGGCTGGTTCAACCTGGCCGGCAGCAACCGCCAGCTCACGTACAGTGGTGACGGAGGCCCACACGATGGCGATGCCGACGAACAGGCTGACGACCATCAAGATGAGACTGGCGACACGCGGCGCTTTGCCTTCCTCAAGCGCCAATGGCAACGCCAGGAGTTTTTCATCCGGCGCACCAAGCATGCGGCGCTTAATTCTGTGTAGCCCGAGTTTCACCCTCAGCCCCCAAACAGTTCTGCGAGCACTTGATCAGGCGGACCGTCAAGCGCCACCCGGCCTTGATCGATAACCACAACGCGATCAGCAATCTTCATATGGGACGGGCGTTGAGTAACCATTAAGACTGTCGCATTTCCTTTGAGTTTTGCCAGTTTCGCGCGCAAAAGCTCATCACCTTCGTCGTCCAGGTTGTTAGCCGGCTCATCAAAAAGGTAAATCGGCGCGTTTTTCACGTAGGCCCTTGCCAAGGCGAAGCGCTGCTTCATGCCGTCTGCAAGCCGCCGTTGAAACTGGTCAGTCATACGCGTGTCCAGCCCGTCCGGAAGCGACGCGACAAAATCGGCCAGACCAGCGTCAGTGAATGCCTGTTGGATATCGTCTTCACTGGCCGTCGGCTGAGCCAGACGCATGTTTTGAGCGATCGTGCCGTGAAAGACCGAGGTTCTTTGCGCCACATAGCCGATGGACTGACGCAGATCGCCCTTGTCGAGCTGGCGTAAATCATTGCTGTCAATGGCAACAGCGCCTGCCTGCGGCATATAGAGCGCTGAGCAGATCTTGAGAATTGTCGATTTACCGGAGCCGCTGGCACCGGTGATAGCCACCATCTCACCAGGCTTTGCGACAAAGTCCACTCCCACAAGAGCCGGTTCGGCTTTGGGCGTATAGCGGAAGCTAACCTTCCCAAAAGCAATTCGGCCCTTGAAGCTGCGATAGAATGACGCCTGCTGGCTTGGGGACCGCTCAACCTGAAGCCGCATCAGCTGATTGACCTGCGCCAGAGACTGCTTGACCTGCTCTATGCGATTAAGCCCGAGAAATGCGGCCTGGATGGGTGCAAGAAGCCGCCAGACCAGAGCCATCGTGGCGATCAGCGCACCGATGGTCATCATGTCTTCCATGACCATCAGTGTACCCACGGCAAGCGTCGCGACACCTGCCGCCATCATCATGGATTGACTGATTGTCTGGACGATGACTCCCAGGTGCGACACCGCATGATGGGCAGACGCCCCGTTGGCAGAAATGTCCCGAAACCGTGACTTCCAGTGCAGGCCGTTGCCGGACTGACGGACAACCCGCTGGTTTTCGATTGTCTCAATCAGGAATGCCTGCCGGGCCGAGCGCGCCTCGCCAAGTCTGGCAACGCGCGATCTGCTGATGGGCCAGGTCACAAGCCCAAGAATGACAAAACCGACAATCAGCGCTACAGGCACAAAGCCGATGACGCCACCAATCAGAAACACCGTCGCGAGAAAGAGAATGAGGAAGGGCAAATCCAGCGCTGATGCTGCAAGCGGCCCTGTAAAAACCTCCCGCACGGTCTCAAACTGTTTGAGGCGAGCAATCTGCGACCCGATAGGCGCGCGCTCGGTCATGCTGACCGGCAGATGCAATAGTTTCTGGAAGGCGGCTGCACCGATCAGCATGTCGAGCCGAGCGCCGACATAGGCCAGCATCTGTCCGCGCACAAGACGCAATCCGCAGTCCGCCATGACGGCCAGAAGGACGCCGCCGAGAAAAAAGCCGAGTGTCTCTGGCGAGCGGGTAGCCACCACTTTGTCGTACACACCCATAATAAAAAGTGGCACGACAACGGCAAAAATGTTGATCACGAAGGTCAACGCCAAAGCCTGCCAGATCACTGTCTTGAACCGGCGGACCACATCACCTAGCCAGTTGGTCTGGGAGGCCTTTTCCTGTTCCTCAAGAGACTCATCAGACTTGCGGATGTAATAGGCTGTTCCAAAAGTGCTCCCGGCCTTCACCTGAACAACATCTCCAACCACACCATCAAGCACAGTCAACATGTCGCCGTTGCGCTCCAGCACAAGCCCGGCGGTCTTCCCATCTTGCTCAAAGAGGCAAGGCAGCAGTTCAGCCCTTAGGTCAGCAAGTGTCGTGCGCTCAGGCACTGTCACATAGTGCAGGTTCGCCAGAACCATGCGCAGGTCTGCAAGCTCCAGCGAGTCTGCAAAGTGCGGTAAGGCCTCAGCTAAATGACGCGCTTCACCACGCCAGCCCAAAGCGTGAAGCAGCGGCACTAGGCAGGCGCCCGTTGCAGATGTGGGTTGAAAGCTCGAAAGCCCACCCCCGTGGAGCAGGTTCTCCAGCCGCGGCGCTGACGATTGCATGGTCATGCCGCTCCTCCTGCCTGCACAATGGTTGCACCGTCGCTATCTGATGCTTGTTGCTCGAGGGTCTCATCTTCAATTGCAGATGTGCTCGACGGCTGCGGCTTAGGCGTAAACTCATGATTGAGCCGGGCACGCCCCTTACGGATTGAGATCACACGGTCAGCAAGACGGATAAGAGAAGGCCTGTGACTTACCGCAATGATGGTGATCTTGCCTTTGAGTTGCTGCAGGGCATCCATCAGTTGCCCGTCCGCCTTGCGATCAAGTCCAGCATTAGCCTCATCAAAGAGCAGAATCCGTGCATCGCGCGCCAGCGCGCGGGCAATGATGATGCGTTGCATCATTCCGCCCGGCAGTTCATCGGATATGCCCTGACTGACACGTGTGTCATAGCCTTGGGGAAGCCTGTGGATGTCTTCTTCAAGACCAATCATCTGGGCCGCATCACGCGCGCGATCGATGGCATCCCCTTCACGGAACATGGTCAGGTTCTCAAGGATTGTCCCCTGAAAAAGCGTCGCCGTTGCCGGCATATACGCAACATCCAGAGCCAGATCGTCGCGTCGCTCACCAGAGGTGTCGTACTGATCAAGAAGAACCTGTCCATCTTCAGGCACAAGCTCGCCCATGATGAGTTTCAGCAGAGTTGACTTACCATCCCCTTCGGGCCCGGTCAGGGCGAGCATCTCACCCGGCTTCACAATCAGGCTGAAATTGTCCAGCAGCGCATCACCGTCCCCATAGCGGAAGGTAACATCGCGGAACGCAATATTTCCCTCCAGTTCCGGGATACGCGCCGGCTCTTGGGCCGGGGCGGCCTTCATCTCTTGCAACTCGGCAACCTGCGCCCGCGCCACATCAAGGCTCTGTATCTGTGTCCACACGCTCATGCCCTTGAGTAAAGGCTGCAGCGCCCGGCCGCCCAGGAGGGTGCAGGCTGCGAGCCCGCCAACCGAAAGGGTCCCGTCAATCACCAGAAGGGCGCCTGCGGAGACAATCAGGATCATTGTCAGGTTGGAAATGATCCCGCCAAGGGTCTGCACCAGATTGCCAAGAACAATTGATTTGTATGCCGAGCCGGCACCTGTGCTTTGCAGACGCTCATAGCGTCGCTGCATCTGCGGCTCCATCGCCATGCTCTTGATGGTTTGGATGCCGGACAGGGCTTCGATAATGAAACTGTAACGCCGGTCATCAAGCTCCGCCCGCTGCGCCTGGCGATCCTTCAAGGCATGCCCGGCCATGATGGAGACCACAGCGAGCACCGCGATCATTGCCAAAGGAACCAGCACGACCGGTCCGCCAATGACAAAGATCAGTCCAAGGAAGATGAAAAGAAATGGCAGGTCAACCAGCAGGAGCCGGGACTGTCCACCATAAAACTCTCGCAGTGTGTCGATGGCCTGAAGGCGATCTAGGTGTACGCCGGGAGGTGCGCGTTCGATCTCCCCGGGCGTTGCGTAGAGAAACCGCCCAACAAGCTCCGTAGCCGTACGATGTTCAAACTGGGCGGCAGCCCAGCCCACGACGTGCGCCCGGGCGATCTTGAGCGTTGCATCCAAAACAAGAACAACCGCCAGACCACCAAGCAAAAGCCCGAAGGTCCCAAGCGCCTCGTTCGGTAATATCCGGTCATAGACCTGCAAAATGACCATAGGCAGGCCGAGTGCCAGCAAGTTGATCGCAAGCGACGAAAGCCAAACAGCACGGCTCAGCGGCGGCGGCACGACACCACTCTCCGTGTCCTCCACCCCGAACCCCATTTTGTGCAAAAGGCTCTGCCTTTCGCCGGGCGGGCTGATGGCTTCCTGCGTTTTCACTTTCGGAAAATCCAATTCGATCTTCTCTCAATACCGAATTGGTAAATGCCAAAATTTTCTACTTAGTTAATTACAATTTTAATGACCGCGGAGTTGAGCCAAAAATGCATGTCTCGCAGGTTGTGCAATTTGGTAAACGCGCGCAATCGGCGAAAAAACTGCTCGACCGCCTTTACCAATTCCTTAAAGCAAGACTTAACCGCTGTTGTTTCAAACTCCTGGCAACACTGCGGGTCAATGTGTCCAGCCTCCAGCATTTGCCGGAGCGTTGGTGAAACCCGCAGCCCACGCCACCGCAGGAAGCGCTAGGTGGTGCGAGTTTTGGACAGGAGTTCGAGTATGGCTGACGGTCAGGACACCAACAGCACACCAACACCAAAGAAGGACAGCGATGCGGCTGAAGCCTTCCGCTTGGACAACGCCAATGCCACGGCACGCGACGAGGCTGTTGACCGCGCGCGGGATTATGGGTCACTCGAAGTTCTGCAGGGCGAAAGTGACCCGGCAAATCCGAACATTCACACCGGGACCCGCCAGCCGCTCGATCCGGGTACGGACGAGGGTATCCTTGGGGCTCCTGACAGTACGAACGGCATTGTAAGCTCCGATTTGACGCCCGCCGGCGCCACAATCGGCGACCTTGGCGGACGTAACGAAGGTGCCCCCGGCGCACCCTCAATCAACCAGGACGTGCCGGTGGATGGCACCGAAGTCCCCCCCGTCAGCACCCTCAATGAGCTTGATCTCGACCAGAGCCTGGACGCAGGTGTTTCCTCACTTCAGGCGCTCACGGACCGGATCGCACGTCTGGCCGACGCTGCTGAGGCGTCAGAAGATGTGGCAGCTGCCCCTACTCTTGCTCCTGCAAATTCTACCGATGAGAAATCGGCAGAAAATCTGCAGGAAACTTTGAACGAAGAGGTCATCAATCGCCCCCCAACAGATATTCTGCTGGACAATGCCGGAGTTGTGGAAAATGCCTCTCCCGGCACCGTAGTGGCCGTCCTCAGTGCCATTGACCCGGATTCCGGTGAAGTCTTCAGCTACGAGATTGTCGGGTCTTCGGACATGTTCGAAATCGTCGGCAACGCTGTCCTGGTAAAGGAAGGCGCGGACCTCGACCACGAAACTCTCGCATCCGTAGACCTCCCCCTGCGGGTAACGGACAGTTCCGGCAACACCTACTTTGAAACTGTCACACTCGACATCATAGACGTCAACGAAGTCGCAACCGACATTGCCCTCGACAACACCTCTGTCGCCGAGAACGCAGCCGGTGCCGTTGTTGGCAACCTGTCCATCACCGACGTCGATGATGGCGATACCCACACATACGCCGTCTCTGACACTCGCTTCGAAGTGGTCGACGGCCAACTCAAGCTGAAGGACGGCGGCTCACTCGATCACGAGACTGCGGACAGCGTCTCCATCGACGTCACGACCACTGACGCAGGTGGCCTGAGCCGCACCGAGACCTTCTCCATCTCCGTCGGCGACGTCAACGAAGTCGCAACCGACATCGCCCTCGACAACACGTCTGTCGCCGAGAATGCAGCCGGTGCTGTGGTCGGCAATCTCAGCACCACAGACGTCGATGATGGCGACACCCACACATACGCCGTCTCTGACTCTCGCTTCGAAGTGGTCGACGGACAGCTCAAGCTCAAGGATGGTGTCAGCCTGGACCACGAGTCGGCTGATGCCGTCT
>JBHJJF010000148.1:0-8487 GCA_050042885.1 Candidatus Phaeomarinibacter sp. | reverse complement strand
TGCGGTATGCTTCTTATCAATCACGGATATCAACCGTGAATACCACATGTGGGGAGTAAGGGCATGGAAGACCAGCACGGATATCAGCGGCGGGACGTTGCATTCTCAAGTGATGGAGAAACGTGCCGCGGCTGGCTCTATCTTCCCGACGGCGTCGCGGTCGCGCCATTGGTCATCATGGCACATGGGTATTCAGCTGCACGGACGTTCCGTCTGCCGGCCTATGCTGAGCGGTTTGCGCAGGCCGGTCTCGCTGTCCTGCTGTTTGACTATCGCAACTTCGGCGACAGCGACGGGACGCCGCGTTTCCTTGTGGACCCGGCGCGGCATGTGGATGACTGGCGGCAGGCGCTTGCCTTTGCGCGAACCCTGCCGGAGATCGACACGGCGCGCATCGCGCTGTGGGGTTCCTCCTTCTCTGGCGGCCATGTCATCACGCTGGCTGCCGAGGACCCCGGCGTCAGGGCCATCGTGGCGCAGGTGCCTTATGTGGGCGGCATTGAGGTCAAGCTGTCGCTTGGCAATACGCTCAAGGCAGCGGGCAGCATCATCGGCGACAAGATCGCGGCTCTGTTCGGCGGCGCCGTGACGGTTCCGATTGTCGGTCCGCAAGGTTCTTTTGCCTGCATGGCATCGTCCGAAGCGATGCAGTTTCTGGACATCGTGGACGAAGCATCTGACTGGAACAACCGCATCCCGGCCCGGGCGCTGGTAACTCTTGGTGCCTATCAGCCCAGGGATGTGGCAGACAGGGTTGCCTGTCCGGCTCTCGTGGTTGTTGGCGAGACGGACGAAACAACCCCGCCGGATCTGGCCCGGGCGGCTGCGGCCCGCATGCCAAAGGCGCAGGTGGCTGCCTTCAATGCGGGGCATTTTGAGGTCTACATGGAGCCTTTGTTTGAGGACGTGGTTACCCAGCAAACCGAATTTCTGATGAGGCATCTGGCTGGCTGACGGCTTCTGTCTGTTTAGATCATGGACAGGCCTGCATTACAGGGTGCGCGCGCATTGAAGCCCCGCGCCCATTCCGATAGAAACCAGCCAACTTCGCTCATGACACGGCCCGCCATCCGGCGAGCGGCCGGTCCGACAAATACAAGGTTTCTGCTCAATGGCATCTTACCAGTACGTCTATGTGATGGATGGTCTCTCCAAGACTTACCCCGGCGGCAAGCAGGTGCTGGACAACATCCGCCTGTCTTTCCTGCCGGGCGTGAAGATCGGCGTTGTTGGTCTCAACGGCGCCGGTAAATCGACCCTGCTGCGTATCATGGCGGGCACGGACAAGGAATATCAGGGAGAAGCCTGGGCGGCCGAGGGTGCCCGGGTCGGCTATCTGCAGCAGGAGCCTGAGCTCGACGACTCCAAGAACGTCCGTGAGAACGTCATGGAAGGCGTGGCTGAACTGACCGCCAAGCTTGATCGCTACAACGAACTCGCCATGAACTACTCGGATGAAACAGCTGAAGAGATGTCTCAGCTGCAAGACGAGATCGACGCCAAAAACTTGTGGGATCTCGACAGCCAGGGCGAGATGGCCATGGACGCGCTGCGGTGTCCTGAGCCGGACGCAGATGTCACCACGCTCTCCGGGGGCGAGCGCCGCCGTGTGGCGCTGTGCAAGCTGCTGCTCGAAAAGCCGGACCTGCTGCTGCTCGATGAACCGACCAACCATCTTGATGCCGAGTCGGTCGCGTGGCTGGAGAACTATCTGAAAGAATATGCCGGCACTGTGGTTCTCGTGACCCATGACCGTTACTTCTTGGACAACATCACAGGCTGGATCCTGGAAATCGATCGGGGCAGTGGCATTCCCTATGAGGGGAATTACTCGTCCTGGCTTGAGCAGAAGCAGAAGCGGCTGGAACAGGAAGCGCGAGAAGATGTGGCCCGCCAGCGCACGCTTGCCCGCGAAGTGGAATGGGTACGCTCCAGTCCGAAGGCGCGTCAGGCCAAATCCAAGGCGCGCATTCAGGCGTACAACGAACTTCTCAATGCCGATACGACCGATATGGAAAAGAAGGGCCAGATCGTTATTCCGGCCGGCCCGCGTCTGGGTGGCAATGTGATCGAGGCCAAGAACCTCACCAAGGGCTTTGGTGACCGGCTGCTTATTGATGATCTGTCGTTCACCCTGCCGCCCGGCGGCATTGTCGGCGTTATCGGTCCCAACGGCGCAGGCAAGACAACGCTTTTCCGTATGCTGACGGACCAGGAGACGCCGGATTCCGGTGAGCTTGCTATCGGTGAGACGGTGGTGCTCGGCTATGTGGATCAAAGCCGTGATGCGCTGGACCCTGAAAAGACAGTCTGGGAAGAAGTGTCTGACGGGCTGGATATCGTGAAGCTCGGCGAGCGTGAGATGAACAGCCGTGCTTATGTGAGTGCGTTCAACTTCAAGGGTACCGACCAGCAGCGCAAGGTTGGCCTGCTGTCAGGGGGTGAGCGGAACCGGGTGCATCTTTCAAAGATGCTGAAGTCCGGCGCCAACCTGCTGCTGCTTGACGAACCGACCAACGACCTTGATGTGGATACGCTGCGGGCGCTGGAAGATGCGCTGGCGAACTTTGCCGGTTGCGCTGTCATCATCAGCCATGATCGCTGGTTCCTTGACCGCATCTGCACGCACATGCTGGCCTTTGAAGGTGACAGCCACGTGGAGTGGTTCGAAGGCAATTACGAGGACTATGAAGAGGACCGCAAGCGCCGGCTGGGCGAAAAGGCTGCCGTTCCAACACGCATCAAGTACAAGCGGTTTGCGCGGGCCTAGTGCTACGCAAGCTAGCCTGCTGCTTCTGCGTCAGGTGCCTCAGCGTCTGTCTCGTCTGAAGCTGTGTCTTCTTCAGGCGCCGCGGTGGCGGCACTTGAGCTTTCCGCGTCTACCTGCAGGCGCAGGTGGGACAACAGGGCTTCAAACTTGCCGCCATTGTTTCGGATGTGCGAGGAAAAAACGCCCCGTTGTTCCTGAGCCATCCAGATGCCTGCGACACTGACGTCAAACACTTTGAGGCTCCCGTCCTTGCCGCGCAGCACCCACCAGCCGACGCTGAGCGGCTCGCGACCGTCCCCAAACTCGATGCGGCTGTCGACGATGACTTCGCGTCCCTTCTTGCCCTTCTCCTTGGACGAAACGACGATGAATTCCTGATCGGTGTATCCGCTCAAGCGTCCGAGATAGACCTTGACGATGAACTCACCCAGAAGATCGAAGTAGGCGTCTTTCTCTTCCTTTGATGGCAGGCGGGCATATTGTCCGAGCGCGAACAGGCCCACACGGCGGATGTCCATAGCGTCGAGCAGCAGAGTACGAAACCGCTCCTCGGTCTGCTGAGCCGACAGGTCCTCGTCACCGAGTATTGCAATGGCGCTTTCACCAAGGCTTCCCACAAATGACTCAGCAGCTTCGTCCGCCTTGGCTGGTTGGGTGAAGGTCAGTGCCGCCATCAGGAGGCCTGCTGCAAACAAGGTGAAAGTCAAAAGTGGAAAGGAGTGTTTCCGTGTCGCGTACATGGTGCCATATCCCCGGCGGGTCAAAACGCTGAAAGTCAGTATCACGTGCAGGATGGCTTAAAACAGGCGCCGCATGAACAGCTCATGAAGACACCCTCGCACACCTTTGCGTGAGCCGATGACTGTGGGCTTTCACCCTATCGGCCAAATGCAACTTCTTGATGTCGCTATATGCCCGTGTTCTGGCCTGAGGCCGGTGCGGGTTCTGTCTCTATTTCGTTGCCGCCGTCTTCAAAATCGAACTCATAGTCAATGTCCGAGATGTCAGGCAGGTTGTCCGGATTGATTTCACCATTGGCGATTTCGTTGTTCCGGCTCTGACGGTAAAGGCTGCGCAGCGCGGCGTAGTAGTCCACCGACGTGCGCTCGATCTCATCCAGCGTGTCCAGATTGCGTGCGCGCAGATCAAGGCCGTTCACCACAAAGCGTGCGGTCGGAATGACGCTATCGCTATTCCAGAAGACATAGGTCAGCGGATCAAACGCCTGATCGACGACAAAGCCTGCGAGATCACGCGGCGGGGCCGGACCAAGCAGTGGCAGGAAGATGTAAGGGCCTTCGCCTGTGCCCCAGACGGCCAGTGTCTGGCCGAAGTCTTCGCCATGGCGGTCATATCCCCAGTCCGTTGCCGGGTCGAGAAGGCCGCCGACACCAACAGTTGTGTTGATGCCGAAGCGGGTAATGGTAGTGCCCGCACGGTCCCATTCGCCCTGCAGCACGTCATTCACTAGGATGACGGGAGTGCGCAGATTGTCGAGGAAGTGGCGGATCGAATTCTTTGCAAAACCGGGCAGGACGGCGTCGTAGCCCTGAGCGGCCGGTTTCAGAATAAGGCCATCAATCAGCTGATCGTTCACCGCGAAGAAGTAACGGTTCAGCGGCTCAACGGGATCGTTTGCCTCCTGAAATGCCGCGACGGCTGCCTGATCAGCGGGATCCGGCCGTGTTGCACAGGCCCCAAGGGTCAATGCGAGGGTAGCGATAAGCCCAAGTACCAGGGTGCGTCCCGGCTTTCCGGTCGTGGACCCGAATTGTGCGCTGCCAAAAATCTTGTCTGCCGCCATTTTACTCACGCCGATCTGCCTCCGAATTGCGCGGTATATGTACTCATCCGCGCATTTGGCACAATTGTGTTCCACGCCCGATTACGCAATCGTGTACGAGGCGGATCATTTCTCGGTTTTTACCGGGTTTCCGCTCTTTTTCGTACTAATCCTGCGTTTACCGCGACGCGTGGCCCTGTTGATGTCTGTGCATGGACTTTAGTGGGGATCATGCACATCGTTCACAGAACCGATGAGATCACTGTTTACGCCGATTCTTAGCTATCATAAGTGGCTGTTTCTCACCATAAACGATGTGGTGATGCTTGAGAGCCCTCACGAAATGTGGCGCAAATGTCGCGTCCGGTCCGGCCCGACCCGGCACCGTGGGTCCAAAACAGTTTTG
Source organism: Candidatus Phaeomarinibacter sp. (assembly GCA_050042885.1). Lineage (GTDB taxonomy): Bacteria > Pseudomonadota > Alphaproteobacteria > CGMCC-115125 > CGMCC-115125 > Pyruvatibacter. The sequence goes on along the minus strand of JBHJJF010000148.1, from coordinate 3,528 downwards.
AATCCAACAATTTGGGCGCATGTGGTGCAGTTGAAGCTCATCTCAGGTTCCCCCTAGCATTGGACATGCACATATCTTTATATTGTCTGCAATTGGCCGAATGGCTCGGCTGAACGGGAGCAGGGCATGGAAACACTGTTGCAGGTCCTCAGGGCAGCGGGGGAAACGACCCGTCTGCGTTTGCTCGCCATTTTGAGTGAAAGCGAGCTGTCGGTCTCGGAAATCACTCATGTTCTGCGGCAGAGCCAGCCCCGCGTGAGCCGGCATCTCAAGCTTTTGTCGGATGCCGGGCGCAGCACGCGGTTCCGCGAAGGCAGTTGGGTGTTCTACCGGCTGGAGACGCGCGGGCAATTCGGCCAGCTGGCACACACCCTTATGGACTTCCTGCCGCCCGATGATCCCGTGGTCATGCGGGACCGCGAACGGCTCGCGGATGTGCGGTCCGAGCGGTCTGAACTTGCAGCTGAATACTTCCGTCGGAACGCAACCGAGTGGAGCCAAGTGCGTGCGCTCTATGTGTCTGAGAAGGATGTGGAAGCAGCGGTGACCGCCATGGTGGGGGATACCAAGGTTCCCGTCCTGATCGACCTTGGCACCGGTACCGCCCAAATGCTGGAGCTTCTTTCAGGTGTGGCCGAAACCGCCATCGGGTACGACACCAACCACGACATGCTCAATGTGGCGCGCGCCAATCTTGAGCGTAAAGGCCTGGCGCACTGCCATGTGCGATATGGCGACATTCTGTCGATGCCTGAACCTGCGGGATCGGCAGACCTCGTCGTCATTCATCAGGTACTGCATTACCTGGACGATCCACGCGCGGCGATCCACGAAGCAGCGCAGCTTCTTAAACCCGCTGGTCGGCTTTTGATTGTTGATTTTGCCCCACATGACATCGAGACGCTGCGCGAGCGGCATGCGCATCGCCGGCTCGGCTTCCCCCGGTCAGAGATGGCTGACTTTGTCAGTGCTGCCGGGCTTGAAATGGCTGCGGTCAGAGATTTGCCGCCGGGCAAAGACGACACTGCGCAGCTCACTGTATCAATCTGGCTGGCCGCCAAAGGTGCGGCGGGGGATGCGCTTGCAACCCCGTCCCGGCCTCAGACCACTCAATCCATGAAGGAGAGCGCCTGATGGCGACGCGTACCGACACCCAGGCAACCGAGAATGCGATTGAGGTCTCGTTCGAGTTCTTTCCGCCGAAAACGGAAAAGATGGATGAGACATTGTGGGCGTCCGTCAACAAGCTGGCGCCACTGAACCCGCGATTTGTTTCGGTGACCTATGGTGCTGGTGGATCCACCCGTGAAAGTACCCATGCGACTGTCAAGCGGATCGTGGACGAGACATCACTCAAGCCGGCGGCGCATCTAACGTGTGTTGAAGCAACGCGGGAAGAAATCGATAGCGTCATCCGCGATTACTGGGACGCCGGGGTACGTCACATCGTGGCCCTGCGTGGTGACCCGCCCTCCGGCATTGGTGAGAAATATGTTCCGTTTGTTGGTGGCTATGCCAATGCGGCTGAACTCGCGGCGGGCATCAGCAAGATCGCCCCGTTTGAGATTTCTGTCGGGTGTTATCCGGAGAAGCACCCTGAGAGCGCATCCTACGATGCGGATATTGATCTGTTGAAAGCCAAGATTGACGGTGGTGCAACGCGTGCCATCAGTCAGTTCTTCGTCGAGACGGACAGTTTCCTGCGCTATGTGGACCGGGCGCGCAGTGCAGGCATCGATATTCCCATTGTCCCGGGCATTATGCCGGTGGGCAACGTGGCCGGTTTCCTGCGCATGTCAGCTGCCACCGGCACAAACGTGCCTGACTGGTTCAAAGAACGGTTTGAGGGGTTGGACGATGACCCGCAGACACGCCAGCTCGTTGCGTTATCTGTCGCCGCAGAACAAGTCCAGAAACTGGCGGACCAAGGCATTCAACAGTTCCATCTCTACACGCTGAACCGTGCAGAGACCGCTTTTGCCCTGTGCCACATTCTTGGAGTTCGCCCGGACAAGTCCCTGGCCGCTTAGTGCTGCCGCAGTTGACCACACCAATGGAAAGCCTGAGACCTTGAGGGTCAGTGAAAGAGAAGTGCCCTAGATCAGGCCGAGGATGACAGCCCCAACAAACGCAAAGCTTGCGCCCGTGAAAACCCACAAAAGGGCGTGGGTGGGTGCCGCATGTCTTGATGCGCGTGCAGTCATGTTGGGAGCCTCCCGCATAAGCCTCACTGGACTCAAAGCCTGACAGTCCTTCCAGGACTTTGGAAGCGGGATTCGTCGCTGCGGCGCACCCTTACAGTGCAGGTGCGAAGAAAGGCGCTAGCTGGCCCGGCGGCTACCCTCCCCCTGATCCGGACGGCCTCCGCCACCTTGGCCGGGACCACCCCCACCAGCAAGCCCGCCTGGCCTGCCCCGTCCGCGAGTGGGGATGTTCAACTGCGTAAAGAGTTCTGATCGTGTAACCGTCCCGCTGCCATCCTTGTCATAGGTCGCGAAAAGGGACTTCAACCCGTCTGCGAATTCGTTTCTCTCAACCGACAGGGAGGCGTCTGCATCGAACCGGGCAAGGCCCGGGACGGGATAGCGGGTCCCAAGATTGACCATGGCCCAATCGGCAAACTCAACCGCACTAATGACGCCGCCATTGTCCTGATCGATTGCCGAAAACAGCTTGGCTGTCGCCTGATCGAGTTCGCCTGTGTCGGTTGCGAGGTCGCCGTTGGTGTCCATGTCCGCCAGCAGCAGACCAGCGGATTTCACTACCATCGCGCCATGCTGGAGTGCGGGGTCTCCAGTCGATCCGGACGTTCGTGTTTCGCCGGGCCGACCTGGTCCGCCACAGGCGGACAACAGAACGGTGCAGATCAGGACAGCAGGAACCGTAAAAAAGTTTGAGCCGGACACGATTTTCCCCTCAGATCGTTTGATGTTGAGAAATCAAACGGTCTGCGAGCGGGATTCCGTCGCCTCTGGGCGAGCGGACCTACCAGGGGTGCGTTTCGCCGTTCCATTGAATGAAGCTGCCGGTCTCTGCCAATGTGAGCCGGTCAATTACCTGCCGGATGCCAGTGGCGCTTTCCTGGGGTGATATGGAGGCGCTGGGCCCGCCCATATCGGTCCTCACCCAGCCGGGATGCATGGTGATGCAGGCAATGCCGCGCGGCTTCAGGTCATGCGCCATCAGCTGAACGACCTTGTTCACGGCAGCCTTGGTGCTGCGATAGGGATAAGAGCCTGACGTGTCGCGCAGCAAAGACCCCATCTGGCTTGAAATCGTGATGACCTTTGCGCCGTCTGAGAGATTACCGGCAAGGGCTTCGGTCACGCGCATCGGTCCCATGGTGTTGACCGCAAAGGCGTGGGTCCATGACTCGTAGTCCATGGTGCCGAATCCATATTGCTCGCCAAGCACACCGGCATTGTTGATCAGGATGTCGATCCTGGTGTCGCCGATTGATTGAGCAAGCGCGGCGACAGACGCGCCTTTTGTCGCATCGAGGAGGGGGGTCTGGACGTTGGACGTGCC
>JBHJJF010000147.1:0-7947 GCA_050042885.1 Candidatus Phaeomarinibacter sp. | reverse complement strand
ATATCTAAACCTGTAGGATTGTCGGACGGCCTAGTGTATTGGCCGATAGACAGGGTGCGGGGGTGGCGTTGGCGCGGTATCAGCAGGTCATTGGCGAGACGGTCTACAGCTTTGACGGGCTTGGTGAGTTGCTGGCCAAGGCAAGCCCGTATCGCTCAGGCGATGCGCTGGCAGGATTGGCGGCAGACAGCGAGGCTGAGCGCGCCGCGGCCTGTTTTGCATTGGCTGATGTGCCCCTTACAGATTTTCTCGAGCATCACCTCATCCCGTATGACAGTGACGATGTAACCCGGCTGATTATTGACGATCATGATGCGGGGGCATTTGCGCAGGTCAGACATCACACCGTTGGCGGTTTGCGTGACTGGTTGCTGGGAGATCAGGCGACGCCGGAGGTGCTGTCGGCTCTGGCGCCTGGTCTTACGCCCGAAATGGTTGCGGCGGTATCGAAGCTGATGCGTAACCAGGACCTGATTTCGGTCGCGCGCAAGTGCCGTGTCGTGACCGGCTTTCGATCCACCATGGGAAGGCCAGGTCGGCTGGGCGTGCGGCTGCAACCCAATCACCCGACCGATGATCCCAAAGGCATTGCTGCCTCCATTCTGGATGGGCTGATGTATGGGTGCGGGGATGCGCTGATCGGTATCAATCCGGCTACCGACAGCGTCGAGGCAATGGTGACCCTACTGCACCTTATTGATGAAGTGCGGGCCAAGTTCGACATCCCCACCCAGTCATGTGTGCTGGCGCATGTGACCACAGCCATTGAGGCCATGAAGATGGGTGCGCCGGTTGATCTGGTGTTTCAGTCCATTGCGGGAACACAGGCAGCCAATGAGAGTTTTGGTATTTCCCTTGGCCTGCTGGCAGAAGCGCAGGACATGGCCCAGGCCCTTGGCCGCGGGACTGTCGGCAGCAATGTCATGTATTTCGAGACGGGACAGGGGGCGGCGCTGTCGGCGGATGCCCATCATGGTGTTGACCAACAGACAGTCGAGGCGCGGGCCTATGCAGTCGCGCGCAAGTTTGACCCGTTCCTGACGAACACGGTCGTCGGCTTTATCGGACCGGAGTATCTCTATGACGGCAAGCAGATTACGCGGGCCGGTCTGGAAGACCATTTCTGCGGCAAGCTAATGGGCGTGCCGATGGGTGTGGACGTCTGCTACACCAATCATGCTGAAGCAGATCAAAACGACATGGACAGCTTGCTGACACTGCTTGGTGTCGCGGGCTGCACGTTCATCATGGGCGTTCCGGGGGCGGATGACATCATGCTCAGCTATCAGTCCACATCGTTTCACGATGCGCTCTATGTGCGTGATGTTCTTGGTCTCAAACCGGCCCCCGAGTTTGAGGACTGGCTGATGTCCATGGACATCATGGATGCAAAGGGCCTCATACGGCCGCAGCTGGCCGGCCAAACTGGTGCGGCAAGACTGCTGGGATTTGAGGGGGCTGTGCCATGAGCGGCGCGGACCCCTGGGACTTTTTGAGACGCCACACAGAGGCGCGGATCGCGCTTGGCAGGAGCGGAAATGCGTTGCCGACCGATGAGGTGCTGGCGTTCCAGTTGGCGCATGCTGAAGCGCGTGATGCGGTGCATGGGCGCTTGGATGTGTCTGTCCTTGAAACTCAGCTGACGGATGCCGGGATTTCCCTGCCGGTCGTGAGTGTTGCCTCAGGTGCAACGGACAGGGCTGAGTTTCTGCAACGCCCTGACCTGGGCAGGTTGTTGGACGTGGATGCAGATGTCGGTCAGCGGGAAGAATGGGATGTGGTGTTTGTCCTGGCGGACGGGCTCTCGGCGCGGGCGGTGATGGAGAATGGCGTTGCAACGCTAGCCGCTGCTTTAAGCCATTTAGAGAGCTGGACCGTGGCGCCGGTTGTAATTGCTGAGCAGGCCCGTGTGGCGCTTGGTGACCCGATCGGCGAAGCGCTGGGTGCCAAGCTGAGCGTCATGCTGATTGGCGAACGGCCCGGATTGTCTGCGGCGGACAGTCTTGGCGCCTACCTCACCTTCGGCCCGCGGACCGGACGGCAGAATGCAGACCGAAATTGTGTGTCCAACATTCGTGAGAAAGGGCTGATGCCGGAAGAAGCAGGACACAAGATTGCATATCTGCTGGGCATAGCGCGGTCCATGGGCCTGACGGGCGTCGCCCTCAAGGACGACGCCCCCATGCGTGTGACAGGCAGCTAGGCGGCGACGCTTGCAGAGAGGGCTGCGACCGCTTCGGACGGCTCCAGACGTCGGGTGTAGTTGGTATCCACTCCCGCCAGAACGATCTTGCCGTCGGCTCCGACGACAAAGGTCGCAGGGATTGGCAGTGTCCAGCCAGAGCCCGCATTGAGACCGGGAAGGTCCATGCCGAACTTGCCATAGAGTGCCTGCAAAGGGGCTGGCAGCTCAAAGACAATGCCAAGGGCCTTGGCGAAACTGTTTTCATTGTCGGTCAGCACCGGGAATGTCAGGGCGTTTTTCTCGGTGGTTGAAAGAGAGTTGTCCGGCTTCTCCGGCGTGACTGCCACAAGCTGACCACCGAGCGCGGTGATTTCGCTCAGCAGGTCCTGATAGGCCTTGAGCTCAAGATTGCAGTAGGGGCACCAACCGCCGCGATAGAACGTGATGACGAGCGGCCCCTTGGCTGCCAGCTCTGACATCCTGACTGTCTCTCCGGTAGCGCTGGGCAATTCAGCATCCGGCAGCGTGTCGCCGACCTTCAGGGCGTCATTGCCGACACCCTGGGCCGTCAGTTCTTCATCTGCCGCCCGCATGATGGCCAAGGCCTCTTCGGGGATGCGGGTGGAGGCGCCGGCCCGGGTTTCTTCAAGGAGTGATTGTAAGGACATGAAAGTGCTCCGGTTTTGAGTGGTTCATGGCCTAATTGGCCCTTGTACCCGCTTGTCGCAAATGGAAATAGCAGACCGCGACGGTCTGATTTTGAACCATCATGCTATGGATGGCTGGATGCGGGCCACTCACGATTTTGTGCTGGCCGTTCCCGCAAAGCGGCGTGCAGGGGGTGGCAGCAGCGCCGCCGCTGGTAGTTGCTGCGGGTGACTTCGACCGGGATGCTGACGGAGACGAGGACACGCCGGAGGATGTGCTCAACCGGTCAAGTGTTTAGACTGCAACGGCTGTTGCGCGGGCGAACGGCGCGGCGCTCACATTTGTCCATGCCTGGCAGGCGCCTGCCGAAGGATTGCTGCAACGTGCTGCGCCGCATTACAATTCCGGCGACGAGAAGATACGTATCTCGGAAGACACCAGCGAACTGTATGATGCGTGCGGTGCTGCTGCGGCAAAATAGACATCCCACTGTAGATGTCGGTGGGTCAACAACTGCCATTTTCAAACTGACTCACTTCCGGCTTCGGAAGTCCGCTGCACGTGGAATAATCCGGTGCTAGACCGCGGCAGCCTCATAGCAGGCCTGATTGATGGCGCGGTTGGCATCCAACTCAGCTGCTTCGTACGCACCGCCAACTAGGGATGCGTTTACGCCTGCGTCCTTGAGTTCATCATACAAGTCGCGCAGCGGTTCCTGACCGGCGCACACAATGACGGTGTCCACGTCCAGTGAGTGTGGCTCATTGCCAACGAGCACATGAAGCCCGTCATCATCCAGGCGGATGTACTCAACACCGTTCATCATCTGCACGCCTCGGCGGTGCAAGGTCAGGCGGTGGGTCCAGCCCGTGGTTTTACCAAGACCCTTGCCGACGCCTGACGTCTTGCGCTGCATGAGGTACACGGTGCGATCTGATTTTGCGACAACCGGCTCTACGCCGGTAACGCCGCCGCGGGGGTGGATTTCGAAGTCGACGCCCCATTCCTTGGCGAACAGATCAATGTCGAGGGCGGATGATTTGCCTTCGTGGGTGATGAGCTCTGCCACGTCAAAACCGATGCCGCCGGCGCCCATGATGGCGACCTTCTTGCCCACGGGCGTGGCACCAGTAATGGCGTCGATATAGCCGATGGCTTTGGGGTGATCGATGCCGGTCATGTCTGGTGTGCGCGGCTTGATGCCTGTTGCAACAATGACCTCGTCAAAACCTTCGTTCTGCAGCATGCCGACTGAGACGCGGGTGTTGAGGCGCAGGTCTATGCCGTGCTTCTCAATCATGCGGCCGTAGTAGCGCAGGGTCTCGTAAAACTCTTCCTTGCCGGGAATGCGCTTGGCGAGGTTGAACTGGCCGCCGATCTCAGACGCTGCGTCATAGAGCGTCACGTCATGGCCGCGCTGGGCAGCCACATCCGCATAGGCAAGTCCGGCGGGACCGGCGCCGATGACGGCGATCTTCTTTTTCGTTTTTGCGGGCAGGTAGCTCAGTTTGGTTTCGTGGCAGGCGCGTGGGTTGACGAGGCAGCTCACTTCCTGATTGCCGCCGAAAGTGTGGTCCAGGCAGGCCTGATTACAGCCGATGCAGGTATTGATTTCATCAACGCGACCTTCGCGGGCTTTGCGCACAAAGTCCGCGTCGGCCAGCATCGGGCGTGCCATGGACACGATGTCTGCATGACCATCCGCCAGAACCTGTTCGGCAACTTCCGGCATGTTGATGCGGTTGCTGGTGATGCAGGGGATGTTCAGCTCTTTGCGCAGGCGCCCTGTGACGCCTGCAAAGGCCGCGCGCGGCACCATGGTGGCGATGGTGGGCACGGCTGATTCATGCCAGGTGAAGTGCGTGCTGATGATGTTGACCCCAAGCTCCTCAAGACGCTTGGCCAGCGTCACGATCTCGTCCCACGACATGCCGCCCTGGAGCATGTCCATGGCCGCGATGCGGAAGATCACGATGAAGTCGTCGCCAACAGCTTCGCGGATGCGGCGGACCACTTCCAGCGGAAAGCGCATGCGGTTTTCGTAGGAGCCGCCCCACTCATCTGTGCGTAAATTGGTTTTCTCAACCAGGAAAGTGCTGAGCAGGTAACCGGCCGATCCGATGATTTCGACGCCGTCATATCCTGCTTCCTGAGCTTTGGCGGCGCAGTTGGCGAAATCCGACAGTTGCTTTTCAATGCCGTCCGCATCCAGCTCGTTGGGGACAAACCGCGCGATGCGCGAGCGGACCGGGGAGGGGGCCACGCAGCCTTCGTGCGGTGAAAGGGGACCTGAGTGAAGGATCTGCATGCAGATCTTCACGTCCGGGTCGGCTTTGTGCACCGCGTCGGTAATGAGCCGATGCTTATCTGCTTCTTCCGACGTGGCGAGTTTGGCACCGAGGCCGCCTTCTTCGTTTGGAGAGATGCCGCCGGTAATGATCATGCCGACACCGCCAGCAGCGCGCTCTGCATAGTACGCCGCCATCCGCTCAAAGCCGCCTTCAGCTTCTTCAAGTCCCGTATGCATGGACCCCATGAGGGCGCGGTTCTTGATGCGGGTTTTACCGATCTCGAGTGGTGAGAACAGGCGGGAGAATTGCTTCTCGCCGGGTTCGGCTTGTGTTGCGGCGGACATGTTTGGCTCCCTGCGTATCTCTTATCGGCTTTGTATTGTGTCGGCTGGCCTAGCTCATCTTGAACTTGATGGGGACGGATTTAGGGCCGCACACAAAATTGGCCAGCATGCGGGTGGGCTCACCGTCCAGTTCCACGCTGTCGAGACGCGGCAGCAGTTCTTCCCACAGGGCGCGCATTTCCATGCGGGCAAGGTGCTGGCCCAGGCAAATATGCGCGCCGTGTCCGAAGGCGATATGGCGGTTGGGCTGGCGGTTCACCTTGAAGTCAAACGGGTCGTCGAAGATGTCTTCATCGCGGTTGCCGGACTGATAGCACAGCATCATCCAGTCGCCCTTCTTGATTTCCTGGCCGCTGAGGACTGTGTCCTGGGTCGCGGATCGCATGAAGTGCTTTACAGGCGTAACCCAGCGGATCGACTCTTCCACCAGAAGCGGAATCAGCTTCGGGTCATCTTTCACCTGACGGAACTTGTCTGCGGCCCGCGCCAGCTCCCACATGGTGCCGGCGGTGGTGCCTGAGGTTGTGTCATGGCCCGCAGTCGCAACGATGATGTAGTAGCTCATGGCCTCGAGCACGCCGAGCGCCTCGCCCCCGATCTTGCCGTTGGCAATAACGCTGGCGATGTCGGCGCGCGGGGTCTTGCGGCGATCTTCGGTGACCGCTGAGAAGTACTCGATAAATTCTGCGACTGTCCCAGACAGGGCGGCCAATGCTTCCTTGGGATCTCCACGCTCCTCGCCGGTGCGGTTCAACTCCGGGTCGGCGGCGCCAAAGAGCTCCTGCGTCAGCTTGAGCATTTTGGGCTCGTCTGACGATGGTACGCCCAGGAGTTCCATGATGACGTGAAGTGGATAGAGGAAGGCCACGTCTTTTGCGAAGTCGCAGTGACCGTCGTTCTTACGGCCCAGCTCTTCCATGTGGTCGACAAAACTCTTGGCGATCTTGCGGACGTTCACTTCAAGTGCCTTGAGTTCCTGCGGCATGAACTTGTCAGCGGTGATGCCGCGATAGTTCTTGTGGGCAGGGTGGTCCATTTGCACTAGGGAGCGCACGAGGTGGGGGGAGCCACCCATCATCTCTCGGACCGCTGCATCAGTGTTGGTATCGACGAGGGTCGTTGCCTTGTCGCCGTTGTGAAAGACCTCATTGTTCCGTTCGACGGTCATGATGTCCTTGTGTTTGGTCACCACCCAGAAGGGCTCAAAGCCTTGTGGCTGCGCAACGCCGAGGGGAATGTCCTTGCGAAGCGTTGCGAAGGCCTGGTCGATGCGGTCGCCATCCGCGTAGGCGCGCGGGTCAACAACGTCGATTGCGATGTCTTCGGGGATGTTGGGGTCAATCATCTGGTCGTGCTTCCTGGGATTTATGTGCTTTTACGCATGGCCGAATGATGGATGGTGGGGGGCGGCGTATCAACCGGAATCGCTTGGATTTCAGCGATATTCTGAGTGATTTGGCGGGGTGACGTAGGGTTAGCCTCAGTCAATTGGTGACCTCAAGGGCCCTTGCCTTGTGCGCCGCGGCGGCGTTACAAGCGCCGCGACCATCGGTTCGCTGGAAACAGCGATGAAAAGGGAATGCGGTGCGGACAGTCATTGTCCCAATCCGCGGCTGCCCCCGCAACTGTGAGCGGTGAGTGCTTGAGCCAGTATGCCACTGATGCCGCAAGGCGTTGGGAAGGCGGCTTTATGCGCATTGACCCGTGAGCCAGGAGACCTGCCGGTGCGAGCATCGCCTTAAGGCGTCGTGCGGAGGGCGCGATCCTTGCGGGAAACCGCTTCGGCGACTGCGTTTTTGTAAACGTGGCGCTGGGGCGGGTGGAATGTATTCCTCACATACCTCTCTCCTGAAGAGCCGCCATGCGTGGGCCAAGGCTTAAGCCTGACGCGCGTGGTTTGATCCAAGGGGGTGGGGCAGATGACGCTCACCAAATCTCTGTGTGCGAGCACAGCCATTGTGGCGATTGGTGCCATTGCATTTACACAGCCCACAGCGGCTGAAGAAGCGACACCAGGTGCCTTCGAACTGCCGCCTGTCGTCTCGACCGCCAGCCGGCTGGCTGCTGGTCTCAATTCTTCTTCTGTGACTGTGATCGACAAGGAAAAGATCAACCGGCATCCAGGTAAATCATTGCCGGCCATTCTGGCCGCTGAGGCGGGACTGAATGTTCGCGACTTTTTTGGCAATGGCAATGAAACTGCCACCGTCGATATTCGCGGTTTCGGTGAACAGGCTGGGCAGAACGTGCTGGTGCTGGTGGACGGCCGCCGCAGCAACGATCTGGACCTTGGCGGTGTCCAGTTCGGCCTTGTGCCGCGCGCGAACATCCAGCGCATTGAAGTCTTGCGCGGTTCGGCTGCCGCGGTGCTCTATGGCGAAGGCGGCGTTGGTGGTGCGATCAACATCATTACGCAGGGAGGTGAGAAGACACAGGGTGTTTCTGCAACCGGTACGCTTGGCAGTTTTGGCTACAAGCG
>JBHJJF010000146.1:0-16112 GCA_050042885.1 Candidatus Phaeomarinibacter sp. | reverse complement strand
ATTGCCCTGGGCATTGGTGTAGACCTCACCGGGGGTCACCTGGCCGTAATTGCCGCTGTCCTGATTGCTCCAGGCGGTCTCTTCACCCGTTTCCAGCGATTCATAGGTCGTGTCCTCGACATATTCCTCGTCTTCGCAGGTCAGGTTCTTGCCAAGCTGGTTGCCGGCGATGCCGCCCAACACCACGCCGCCGATCGTGGCAGCGGTCTTGCCGCCTCCTGAGCCGAACTGCGAGCCCAGCCAGCCGCCAAGGGCTGCACCGGCGATCCCGCCTACAATGCCGCCGGTATTGGTGTCACTGCATTCAGCGCGCGCCGGGTTGGGGGACGCTGTCACAATGAGGACAGCACCAAAAAGGGCAAAAAACCCCAATATCATGGGTTTGAAGGTGGTCAGCATCACACTTGCTCCCGTGCTCAAAAGGCTTTCGGCCTGGTCACTCTAGCTGATTTGGCCCGCAAGGGTCAGAGGCGCGCACGCGGCGGCCACCCCAAAGCTATCTACCTAAAGCTGTCTAGAAGTGAAAAGCGGCAGAAATTGAGCCGAATTCGTCCCAGGCGTCCTGCTTCACAAATTCCTTGCTGCGCCAGATATTCGTGAAACTGACGCGGGCAGGGCCGACAGTGACTGACAGACCGGCCTGAAAGTCCACCACCAGCGGCTCTTTCTCCACCCGATGGCTTTTGCGGAATGTATTCCCATCCAGAAAGATATTACGAGCGACGGCCCTTAGTTCGGCACCGGCAAACAACTGCCAGTCGATGCTGTCGCTCGGCTCGAAATAGGCCGAACCCGGCAGGCTTGGGCGGATGCGGGGCACGCCATCGGTCGTTTGCAGGTCAGTGCCGATGCGCAGGGTGGCGCCACCGGCAGCATGGGTGAACACATTGCCCGCTGAAAACCCGAAGTGCGGCGTGGCGTCTGCTTCCAGGCGGAATGGCAGCAAATCTTCAAACCACTCGACGTCAATCGAGCGGGGCAGGCGGCGTTCATAGGTGAGCACAATGCCAGGCTCATTCTCGAGCTGGTTGCTCCAGCCACGCGGCTCCTGTGCGCCAATCCAGTCATGCCAGGTGATCTGGACGTCGTCGGCCTGGGACCAGGGTCCGACAACGCCGATGGCAAGTTCGAGTGAATCCACCCGACCTGCATTCCCATCGCAGCCGTCATGAAAGGCCACAACACCAAAGCCAACATTGAGCCACCCAGCATAGGGCCTGTCATCCCGCTGCAGCGTCTGTACGGAGATGTCGTCCGGCGTAAAGATCGACTGGCCTAGTGACACGGAAAAATGCATCCGGTCGCTGTTGCGAAACCCCGGCGTGCCGTCGCCGAGATCCTGCAAGACTTGGGGAACCGGGCCGCCGGACACAATAGATGCGCCCGTGCCATGGGTGTAGTTGCGGTCGGCGCCATTGCCGAAAAGATCATTCTCGACCTGCGCTGAGGCAATGCGGTGTCGATCCTTGCCACACGAGTCAGATGCGGCGTAGGCCTCGGGCGCCATTGCAATGCCCCACAGGCTAAGCCCCGCAGCGACAAAACTGCTTATGGAGAATGATGGATGAATCGCTTTCATGACGCCGACGCTACCGGCCCAATGGGAGGCTGGTCTAGCGCTCGTGCATGAAAAGGTGTGGTGCGGCGACGGGAGACCGCACGCCTGTCAGCGTGCTTACGCAGACTGCTGGGCGGGCTCGAAGTGACGCATGACGGCCTTGGGTGTGGGCGCTACTTCGGCAAACTCAACCGCAATGCCGTTTTCATGGTAGCGGACGACTTTGCCCCGCATGCGGCCCAGATCCACAAAGACGCCGATGGTCGGACGCAGATGGGTTTCGATCGATGCACCGCTCAAGGACATATCGATGATCTTGCAGTTCGCCGTCGCGCCATTGGGCATGGTGAGGACCGTCGGCTTGTCCTCGATTTCCACGCGCGGGTGGCGGCGGATTTCTTCGAGCGCTGCCTGGTCGCCATTGGCTACTTTGGCCAGCGTGGCGGCAAAGCGCTCGCGCTTGGGGGCTGTCATTTCCAGGGCCAGAGCAAAGCCGTCCTCAGCGCTGCGTACGACCGTGCCTTCAAACCGGCCGAGCTTATCGACATAGGCGACGACCCGCTGTCTGGGATCCGGCCGTGTCGCAAAGGCGTCAAGTTCAATGTAGCAGCCGCAGGCGGAGATATTGCTGACGGTGCCTTCATACTCACCACCGTCCGGCATCAGGCACCGTGATGTGTATCCGACCGGAATCCGCTGATAGGTGCGGCGTTCGTCGTAATCCATCTCTGCCATGTTGCCCATTGCCGTGCTCCTGACCCATGAGAACAGGGCCCAGTTGATGTTTGAGCATTTATCCTTTCATGGGGCGGGTTAACGCGTGGTTGCATTTTTGGTGTGGGTTTTCGCTGTCTGGGTCTTTTTAGGCTGGTGATTGCCGGGAACTGACCCAATATGCCAGTTCGAAAACAAAACGTGCTGTGATCCCTGACCAAACAGGGTAACCGGAACGTTAATTTCTCATTGTGCCGCGCCTGCTGCGTGGCATGGGACAGCACAGCTGGGGAGGCCAACATGAAAATCGAAAAAGGGTCCGTCGCACTCGTGATCGGCGTAGGCGCGTCGGAAGGTATTGGCGGCGCGGCCGCCCGCAGGGCCGCCGCGGAAGGCCTGCATACCTTTGTTGCCGGGCGTACCCAGGAAAAGCTGGATGCGGTCGTCGCTGAAATCTCATCAGCGGGCGGAAAGGCCACGGCCATTGTGGCTGACACAACCAAACCGGAAGACGTGAAGCGGATGTTTGACACCGCCGAGCAGGAAGCCGGCAAGCCTGACCTCGTTGTCTACAATGCTGGCAATAACCGCTTCAGCGCGTTGACGGATATGTCCGACGACTTTTTTGAAGGTCTCTGGCGCTTGTGTGCCTTCGGCGGATTTCTTGTCGGGCGGGAAATGGCGCAGCGGGTTCTGCCCGATGGCGACGGGGTTCGTGAGACGCAGGCGACACTGATTTTTACTGGTGCCACCGCCTCAATCCGGGCGCGGCCCCCGTTCACAGCCTTTGCCTCTGCCAAGGCCGCTGAGCGGGCGCTTGCCCACGGCATGTCGCGTGAGTTCGGTAAGCGGGGGCTTCATGTGGGCCACGCCATCATTGATGGCGGGGTTGACGGTGCCCAGCTAAAGTCCCGTTTCGCGGAGTACCTTGAGTCGAAGGGCGATGATGGCGGCTTGAATGTCGACGCTGTCGCTGACGCGTACTGGACGCTGCACATGCAGCATCAGACCACTTGGACACTGGAGCTTGACCTCCGTCCGTACAAGGAAGAATTCTAGGCACTTTGCCGCGCCATTTGCGTCTGACAATGCTCGGTCGACCTTGTCGTCATTTGCTGCGATATTGCGAGTGGGTGTAACTGGTTGTGTTTCTATTTGAGAGGGATTGTCTGGTATGGCTAAATGTCTGGGGTTTGCGCGTTTGGTCACTCTGACCATCTTTGCGGCAGTGGTATCCATTCAGGTTGCTTTGGCCGATGAGCAGGCAGAGAAGCTTGCTCTAGCAGAGGAGATGATCCGCCTGAGCCAGGCGGATCAGGTCACCAACGGTATGATCGCCACGCTTATTCCGCTGCAAGTGGCCGGCATCAAACGTCAGAATCCCGAGTTGACCGCAGACCAGATGAAGATCATCTCGGAAGTGATGTCGGAAGAGCTCAACGGAGTGGTCGAAAGTGTTCTCTTTATTGCGGCGCCTCTTTATGCGGACACCTTCACAAAGGAGGAGCTGACCGACTATGTGGAATTCTACAAGTCAGCAAGTGGCCGCCGGATGATCGAGGAGATGCCGGCTCTTACTCAGAAGGGCATGCAGTTAGGCATGCAAGCGATGCAGGCGCGGATGCCAGATGCCATGGAACGGCTGAAGGAAAGGCTTTCCAAAAAGGGCATTGAGATATGACCCTCTAGTCGACAGAGCGACCCTCGTGTCGGAAGAGGACGTGTTTGAAGGTGGTTGTCTTTGCGGACACATCCGCTTTCGGGCATCTGCTGCCCCGGAATTTCCGCATCTGTGCTCCTGCAGCATGTGCCGCAGGTGGAGCGGGGCTCCCACGGTGGCGTGGGTCGAGTTTCCCCTCTCCGCGTTCGAATGGACCAGTGAAGGGGGGCGAACCGCATCTTTTTCAAAGTTCTGAGAAAACCCAGCGTGGCAGCTGCCCGTCCTGCGGAAGTTCGTTGTGTGCCGTCGACGAGGGCTACGATCGGATTTCCGTTACCGTAGGCTCTCTTGATCGACCAAATCTCGTGGTCCCGGATGAGCGTCACAGCTTTGCCTCAGCCCGGCCGCGCTGGTGGGAGCCGGGATTGAAGGCCAGATAGCCGCTCTGCCGTCTGGATTTCCCCGCAATTCCGCCATTGGCGCGGTGGCTTTGCGCTGATACTGTCCCTCGCAAACAAGGTTAATACTTGCGTTGGGGATCAATAAAGACATGCGTCAGCTCTTTGGATTGAACGTTCGGCACGCTGCCGTAGTGGCCATCGCCGTTTTTCTGTCGTCGTGCGCCAGCTATCAGCTGGATGACGCCCGTGACATGACGCCGACGGGCGACGCCTTTACCCGGGCGCTGTATGACGCCTATCTCAACTATTCGGCCGAAGGCTACGAGCAGGACAATGAGGAACTGTCCAATGCGTTTGCGTCGCGGGCGATCGCGGCTGCCCAGGGCACCGTTGTGGCACCGGTTGTGCCGGTCTCCGATGCCATTCAGTCGGGGCGCGGGTCCGTTGCGACATTTGATGCGGCCCGTGGGAGGTTGATGTCCGCTTTGTCTACCGGCCGGAGCGCGGCACCTGCGTTGGCTGCCAATGCGCAGGCGGCATTTGACTGCTGGTATCTGCGGGCCATTGATCCGGACTCGGAAGCTTCAGAGGCCACGCGCTGCCAGTCTGAATTCAATTCCAATATTGCTGCTCTTGAGGCTGCCATTGCGCCGCCGCCGGTTCAGGTGACCCTGCCGGACCCGGCCAGCTTCACCTCCTATTTCGGTTTTGATGAATGGTTCCTGCGCGCGGATGCGCTGGATGTCATTGGCGATGCCATGGAAACAGCGCGAACCGGTGGTCATGGCGAGATCGTTCTGGGTGGACATACGGACACGTCAGGCCGGGCGTCTTACAATGACGGTCTGTCGCTGCGGCGTGCCGAAGCGGTCAAGGCCACCATGGTCGAGCTTGGCGCGCTGCCGGATGCTATTCGCGTCATTGCCTATGGGGAAACCCAACTGGCCGTGCCGACAGGTGATGGGGTGCGTGAAGCACTTAATCGCCGGGTGGAAATCCAGCTCGTTCCTTAGGGATTAGAAGGGGCCTTTGGACCCTTATTGACACTCCGTCTATTTGAACTTGACGCAGGCGTCACTTTTTACGGTATTGTGTCGCCGATTATTTGGCGCGGCTGTCTGAAATCGGCAGCCGCGTCCCCTATATAGCCTCTTGGGCTGCGCGGCTGATTCCGGGAACTGGAAGCGCTGAGTAGCCCCACCGTCAAAGCCCGGCCGCAGACAGACAGGCCCGGCACAACAGACAGGGAAGACATGGAAGCGTTTGATTATGTGATTGTGGGGGCAGGCAGCGCCGGGTGTGTTTTGGCGAGCCGTCTAAGTGAAGACGAGGGCGCCCGGGTGTTGATCCTGGAAGCAGGCCCCAAGGACAAGAACCACTTTATCCATATGCCGGCCGGGTACTCCCAGATTGTGGGGACAAAGAACGACAACAATTGGGGCTACGAAACCGAAGGCCAGGCCCATCTCAACAACCGCAAGCTCTTCTGGCCGCGTGGCCGCGGCTGGGGTGGATCCTCTTCTATCAATGCCATGGTCTACACGCGCGGTCATGCGCGCGACTATGATTTGTGGCGTCAGCTCGGCAATCCCGGCTGGGCCTATGCGGATTGCCTGCCCTACTTCAAGAAGGCCGAACACTCAAATCGTGACGACACAACGTTTCACGGACACGAAGGTCCGTTGCACGTTCAAAAATCTGTCCGGACGAATGACATCCTGATGGATGTTTTCGTTGAAGCCGGTCAGCAGGCTGGTCATCCGGCGACGGACGATTTCAACGGCGCACAGCAGGAAGGCTTTGCGCGCTACGAACACACCATCAAGGGCTCCAAGCGCTGCTCGGCGGCCCAGGCTTACCTGGTGCCGGCGCTTGATCGTGACAACCTGACGGCCGAAACGGGCGCTCATACAACGCGTATTCTGTTCAACGGCACCAAAGTCTCTGGCCTTGAATATGTACAGGACGGCGAAACAAAGCAGGTCCAGGTCGACAAGGAACTGATCCTGTCCGGCGGCGCCATCAATTCGCCGCAACTCCTTTTGCTGTCTGGCATTGGTGATGCCGAGTATCTGCGCAAATGGGGTCTGGATGTTGTGGCCGACCTCAAGGGTGTCGGTCAGAACCTGCAGGACCATCTTGGCGTTGTCAGCCAGTTTGAATGCACCCAGCCCGTGACGCTTCACCGCGCTGCATCACCAATCAATCGCATCAAGGCTGGACTGTCCTATTTGCTGTTTGGTACGGGCGATGCGTCCTATCCGCCGACAGCAGCCGGGGCGTTTTTCAAGACCCGGCCCGACCTCGATCTGCCCGATATTCAGTTGCACTATGTGAGTGTTGCCATGGGCGACCCGCATGGTCGTGACGGCATCACAGACAAGCACGGCTTCTCGTGCGTCATGTATCCAACGCGTCCAGAAAGCCGTGGCTATCTTGCGCTCAAGTCGCTTGACCCGCTGGACGCGCCATTGCTGCAGCCGAACTATCTGGAAGCTGAGAACGACCGCCGCGCCATGCGGGACGGCATTCGCCGCACGGAAGAGGTGTTCCGCCAGCAGGCGTTTGACGCCTATCGCGGCCAGCGACTGAAGCCGCCTGCCGACGTCAACACGGACGATGAGCTGGATGCGTGGATCCGTGCCACAGCGGAAACGCTCTATCACCCGGTCGGGACCTGCAAGATGGGCACGGACGACATGGCGGTGGTCGACCAAAGCATGAAGGTGCGTGGTGTTGAGGGCCTGCGGGTCGTTGACGCGGCAATCATGCCGACGCTGGTAGGCGCAAACACAAATGCGCCGACGATCATGATCGCTGAAAAAACAGCTGACATAATCCGCGGCCGTCAGGCGCTTGCCCCGGAAAATGTGCAGATCGCGGAGGACCGCGAGGCGGTCGCAGCGGCTGAATAGTCACGATCTGCGGGTCAGATTTCCAAACTGGCTAAAATTCGAACAGAGTTTTAGATCAGTTTGGTCCTGATCCTTATCAAGCCCTCCAGACCTGCCCCGTAGGCTCCTGTTCAATCAGGAGGACGGCGCAGTTATGGCTACCGGCACACCAAAAACATCAGGCACTCGTGGGCGTATTCGCACGCGCTCTCCACTAGGTCCCGGCGCCAGCCGCAAGGCTGCGCCGAAAGATGTTCTGCACTCTCGTGTGGTGGCTGCCCAGCAGGGGCCGGATGATCACAGCCTTCGTGTCGCGCTTGCCCGACATCGCAATTTTGTCAGCGGCCGCAAAGGCGGTCGACGGCTTGTCCTGTCGTTTCAGTGTATCGATGACCTGGACTTTAGCGGCGCGGACCTGCGCGAGGCTGAGTTTGTTGGCGTCAGCGGTACGGGCGTCAATTTCGATGGTGCCGATCTCTCAGGGGCTAATTTTTTCAGTGCTGACTTTACAGCTGCCTCATTTCGCGGTGCCAATCTCATGCGCGCGGATTTGCGCGGCGGCACGTTTGCGCGCGCGGATTTTGAGCGCTGCAATCTGGAAGGCGCGGATATACGCGATGGCATGATCATGTCGCGGGATGGCGGCGGTAACCTGTCCTACTTCAGCGGTATGGATTCAAGTGCAGACATGACCGGTGCAACACTGCGCGAAGTGAACTTTGAAGGCGCGCGTGTTGTCCGTGCACAGATGATTGGCACGGATCTGACGGATGCCAATTTCACGAATGCCAAGCTGCGTAAGTCCCAGCTCATGAACTCGAACCTCTCTGGCGTTGTGTTTACAGGTTGTGATCTGACAGATGCGGACCTTTCAGGCTGCTGTCTGCGTGGCGCAAGCCTGGTTGGCGGGGTGCTGGATGGAACCAATCTTCAAGGTGCAGACCTTACAGCGTCTCAGGTGAGCCGCAGCGAACTCACCCATGCGGATATCGCCGGTGCCATTCTGCCACAAAAGAAGACGGCGTCCGGCCACACCATCGAAGAACTGATCCAGGACCACCGCATCTGGGTGGCCAGTCTTGGCCAACACGGCAAACAGCTTCAGGCGAAGGGCGTTGATGCGACCGGGCTAAAAGCGCCCAGGGCCAAGCTCGCGGCTGCGGATTTGAGTGATACAGTGCTGGCAGACGCCAATTTGTCTCATGCAAATCTCACCATGAGCGATCTGGAAGGGGCCACGTTGCGCAAGGCGAAGATGACCTTCGCGGATCTGCGCGGTGCCAAGCTCAACAACGTCAAGGCGAGCAATGCCGTCCTGATGGGTGCGGATCTGTCGCCCATGCCCATTGGCGGTCTGGGCGGCAAGAAGTGGCCGGTAAGAGCGCGTGGCGCTGTGTTCGCCGGTAGTGATCTACGCAAGGCGGATATGCGCGGCATTGACCTGACGGGCGGGTCTTTGTTCAAAGCTGATTTGCGCAATGCGGATTTGAGTGGCGCGGTGCTTGTTGATGTCGATCTGCGTGGTGCTGATCTACGTGGCACAAATCTCAAGCAGATTGATTTGCGCGGAGCACGCGGCGCCGATGAGTTGCGTGTTCAACTTGTCGACTTCGACGACGAACTGATCATGCCGGCGGCGTCCTAGGTGTCTCTTTGTTAGATACTTTGTCGGGAGCTGGTGGCAGTAGCTTCTGCGCTAGCTCTATTGCCCATTGCATCAATTCAAGTGGCACGCATGGAGCAAAAAGCGTTACTCGCATTGTGTGAGTTCTGTCGGAGTAGAAGACCTCGATTATCGGCTCAGAGTCGTTTTGCCATTCGAATATTTCGAGAAACATCCCATCACGGATAACGTCACTGCCCCTCGTGTAACCGTACTCCGTGCCCCCAAATTGCATCGCTTTACCTAGATATTACCAACAGGTTCCAGGTGAGCTTGGCCTCTTGGTACATGAAGCTCAAGTCCGCCAAAGCAAGTCGCTCTTGCGATATGGCCGATCTATGGCGTGGGCTTCTGAGGATTGACAGTCTCTGACCTGTCAGCTGTCTGTCTTGACCAGCCGCAGATAGGGGCGGATTTCCCGAAACGCGATAGCAGGCGGCGCATAGGTGTCGTCCACATCCAGTTCCACACGTTCCGTCATCGGAACCGCTTCACCTTCTTCCGCATCCAGAACCTCAATTGTTTCCGTCCACTGGCGCACAATCGGGTCCGTGCCGAGCCAGAAGGGGTCTTCGAGTGGGGCGATGCAGCCCAGCACGCGTGAGAGACGGCCATTGGCAGCGGCCAGCGGCAGGAGAAGCAGCTCAAAGCGAACGGTGCGCTCGCGCATGCTCTCAGCAGCAAATTCGATCAGGACAGGTTCGGCATTGCCGACAACGCGCTCAAGCAGACCTGTGACTGTGGTCTTGCTTTCGCCGTGCCAGAGCGATGAAAACTCCTCGCTGCGCAGTTCAAACCCGTAATTGGCGCAAAGCGCGGTACCTGCGAGCCTAAAGGTAAACACGCCCGGCCGTTCGAGTTCCAGAATGAACATCTCGGGCAGATGACGTTTGATGTCGCGTGGCTCGATCTCGTCGCGTCGCGGGGCCTGACGCCCGGCGGACAACCGGTACCAGTAAGCAAGAAGGTCTCGTGCGGCTCGCGTTTTGGTCATTTGGTACGCGCTCTTTTGGCTGTCCGCTTGTCCGGCTGTGCCGGAAAGCGTCCCTGGTTGATCCTGTGGGCGTATCCGGGACACAAGCCGTGCCGCAGCGGCACAGATCAGCCCCCGAACGGGCCCGATGGACGTTAAAGAGCACGCGCCGTGCCAGCCCGGCGGCAGACTGGGGACAGGCGGTGGATAAGACTCATTTAGGTGGGGAAAAAGTCCAAAATGCCTTAGAAGTCAGGCATTTTTTGGTCAGGTATCGTGTTTGCCCGGGTGCCGGGTGATGCCGTCCGGAGGCGTCACGACCACGGATTTATAGTAAATGGGCTCATCGGTGGCGGTGTCGATGATCCGGACTTCCAGGGGCGCCCCCGTCTCGGCGCTGTTGAAGCGGATGGGGGCGGGCGTCTCACCGGCCGTCTTCCACTTATTGCCCCATTGGGCGAGCGCCATGAGCGCTGTGCCAAGTTCCTTGCCCTTCTGGGTCAGCACATACTCATAGCGCGGCGGCCGGTCCTGATATTGGACCCGGTCCAGAATGCTGTGTGCTTCCAGATGCCGAAGGCGGCGCGTCAGAATGTTGCGGGCAATGCCCAGTCGCTCTCGAAAGTCCTCAAAGCGCTTATAGCCGGTCAGCGCTTCTCGAATGATCAGCATGGTCCACCATTCGCCAATAATCTCAAGCGAGCTGGCGAGCGTGCAATCAGAGTTGGCAAAACTGGTCCGGCGCACCCATGTATCTCCTGAAGGGGCAATTCCCGAGGCTTTTTGCGGGAATTTGCGTGTGCGTACGTTGCACTATGCAACTTACCATGGCAACGTAAGTTTCATAGTGCAACGTACTTGGCTACGCGTATTACGAGTGCAAGTGGTCCGGTTTGGATTGCCCGGCGTAACAAGCTTGATGCTGCTGATTAACCCCTGCTCGGGGTGAGTGCTAAGGCGGCAAAGTGGGTGGGGTGCGAGTGTGAACAGACGTCTTCTTTTAGGCATTGCCGTGTTGATGGTTGCGGGCGCGACCGTCTTCTTCTTCAGCGGTGCGCCTGATGCGATCAGCCAGAGCATTGACCGCGACCGCCTGCTGCCGGTTGTAACGGCCAACGTCGAGATGTCAGACAATTACGACGTCCAGGCGCGGTATGCGGGCCGCATCAATGCCAGCCGCTCCAGTAATCTTGGGTTTGAACGTCCTGGTCTTCTCGCGTCCGTCGCGGTCGATGAGGGCGCGGTTGTGAAACAGGATGACGTTCTTGCGTCGCTTGATACCCGCAGCCTGAAGGCGCAGCTGGCCCAGGCCCGGGCGCAGGAACGCGAGGCCAGTGCGCGCCTTTCCCTGTCAAACGTCACAGTTGCGCGCCAGAAGACGCTGCTTGAGCGCGGGAACGTGTCTCAGCAGCGCTATGACGAAGCCCGCTTCGCGCGCCAGGCCGTCTCCGCCCAGCTGGCCGGGGACCGCGCCAGCATCCAGCCACTGGAAGTCGCCATCGAGTTGGCGTCGATCCGTGCGCCCTATAACGGCCATGTGGTCGCCCGCATGGTGGACGAAGGGACAGTGGTCAATGCCGGGCAACCGATCTTCCGGTTGCTCGAAAGTGCGCGGCTCGAAGCTCATATCGGTATCCCGCCAAATGCCCTGTCGGGCCTGGATGATGGCTCGATCTATCAAATGGATGTGCGTGGGCAGCTTTATCCCGCTGTCCTGTCGCAGGTTGTGTCCGAAGTCGATACAGAGACCCGGACCGTCAACGCCATCTTCCTGGTGGAAGCGCCCTTTGCAGACGTACGCGCTGGTGATTTGGCCCGCGTGACGCTGACGCAGAATGTCCGCGAAGACGGATTCTGGGTGCCGCTGGAAGCCTTGACGGAAGGCCGTCGTGGCCTCTGGGCGCTGTTTGTCGTCGCACCAGATACGGCGACGGGTGACGAGGCCGCGCAGGCCCCGAAGAATTCCGGCATCGCTGAACGGCGCACTGTCCAACTCCTTCACACAGAAGCAGACCGCGCCTTTGTGCGCGGCACACTTGAGGATGGAGAAGCCTTCATCGTTGAAGGCACGCACCGCCTTGTCCCCGGTCAGCGGGTTCGCATTGTCGAGCCACCGGCAGGTAACAGTTCCGCCCAGGTCAGTCAGTCACGCGTCCAGTAGCGTCAGCAGGAAAGCGGCACGTCCATGTGGTCCAATCTCTTTTACCGGAACCCGCGCCTGACAGCTCTGACGCTGGGGCTAATCATCATTGCGGGCTGGCTGGCCTTCTCCAGTCTTGGCCGCCAGGAAGACCCGGCGCTGACCCGGCGCTTTGCAACAGTAGTGACCTTCCTGCCAGGTGCCGATGCGCTGCGTATGGAAAGCCTGATTTCAGAGCCCATCGAAGAGCGACTTCGCGAAGTACCGGAAATCAAGGAAGTGAATTCGGACTCACGTGCTGGTACGTCGCTTGTGCGCATTGCGCTGCACGACTATGTGATGGTTCCTG
The DNA here is from genome assembly GCA_050042885.1 of Candidatus Phaeomarinibacter sp. Lineage (GTDB taxonomy): Bacteria > Pseudomonadota > Alphaproteobacteria > CGMCC-115125 > CGMCC-115125 > Pyruvatibacter. The sequence goes on along the minus strand of JBHJJF010000146.1, from coordinate 3,760 downwards.
ACCAGATCTGGTCGAAGGCACGTAACAAACTAACGGAAGCGGAAGCTGTCCTGCCGCCCGGCGCGACGAAACCTGACCTGCAGGACCGTTCGTCAACGGCTGCAACGGTGGTTGTCGGGCTGGTGTGGGATCAGGAAGGTGAGCCTCAGGTCGATATTCTCACCCGGCTTGCGGATGATCTGCAGGACCGGTTGCTCAATATCCCCGGCACCCGCGAAACCGATCTTTATGGCGAGGCGGAAGAGGAAGTTCTCGTAACCCTTGATGCTGTGGCGGTCTCCTCGCTCAACCTGAGTGTTGCGGAAATTTCACGCGCGATCGGTCTTGCTGACGCCAAGGTGTCCGCCGGACAGATTCGCAATTCGGTCAACGATCTGTCGATTGAAGTGACCGGTGAATTTCAGACAATCACGCAAATCGCTGATCTCCCGATTAAACAAAGGCCCAATGGTCAAATTGTCCGCCTGCGGGATATTGCGTCGGTGACAAAAGGGGTGCGCGATCCGCCACGTAGCCTGGCGCTCGTGGGTGGCGAGCGCGGTGTCATGGTCTCCGCCGAAATGGAAGCGGGCGGGCGTGTCGATCTGTGGTCGATCCGTGCTGACCAGATCCTCGATGAGTTTGAGGCAGACGTGCCGCGCGGCAGCAAGCAGACCGTGGTCTTTGACCAGAATGTCTATACGTCTGCACGCCTGATTGAGCTTGGCTCGAACATGCTGCTCGGTGCGGCCATTGTGCTGGGCGTGCTGCTGGTCACGCTCGGCTGGAAGTCCGCGCTGCTCGTCGGCGCCGCGCTGCCCTTGTCCGTGCTGATGGTTTTTATCGGCTACAATCTGATCGGTATGCCGCTGCACCAGACGTCCATGGTGGGCATCATCGTGTCGCTTGGTCTGTTGATCGATAACGCCATTGTTGTGGTCGATGACTTCAATGCCGCACGCAAGAACGGGGCAAGCCCTGGCGAAGCCATTTCAGAGACGATTTCGCATCTCTTTGTGCCGCTGTTCGCCTCGACGCTGACCACCTGTCTGGCGTTCGCGCCTATCTTCCTGGCGCCGGGCGGTGCCGGTGAGTTCGTCGGCCCGCTCGCCATCGGCGTGATCATGGCGCTGGCAAGCTCGTTCTTCCTTGCTATGACGGTTATTCCTGCCATCGCGGGCTTTGTGTCCAGCGAGGACGATGCGGACACGCGCCGTGAGCACACCTGGTGGAAGGACGGTTATGTCAATCGGGAGCTGGCAGACCTCTACCGGCGCAGCATCCGGCTGATCCTGCGTGTCCCCATCATCGGCGTTGCGGTGGCTGTGGTGCTGCCGATCTTCGGCTTCATGATGGCCGGGACGCTGGAAAACCAGTTCTTCCCGGCCAACGACCGGGACATGTTCCAGGTGCAGGTGTTCCTGCCCGCGCAGGCCTCGCTCGAAGAGACCCGCGTTGAGGTCGAAAAGATCCGTGATCGTCTCAACAGCCACGAGTCTGTCCTTGAGAGCTATTGGGTCATCGGGGACCCGGCACCGCGCGTCTTCTACACGATGACGAATTCGTCCGAGGGGCTCGCGTCCTATGCGGGTGCTTTTGTGCGCACGACGTCAGGAGACGCCACACTCAAATACCTGCCGGAAATTCAGAACGACCTACGCAACGCATTCCCCAACGCCACCATTCTGGCCGTGCCGGTTGAGCAGGGGCCGCCCGCTGACGCACCCTTGGAAGTGCGTGTCGTTGGGCCCGATGTGGACGTTCTGCGGGAGGAAGGCGAGAAACTGCGGGCGATCATGCACCGCACGTCTGGTGTGACCTACACCATCGCCAAGCTCTCCGGCGGACAACCAAAGCTGAGCGTCATCACCAATGAAGACGAGGCCAAGAATGCCGGTCTTCAGGCAGTCGATATTGCGCGCTCGCTCGACTCCTCCTTTGAAGGCTCCGTCGGCGGCTCGGTTGTGGAAGCGACGGAAGAATTGCCGGTGCGCGTGCGTGTCGGTGACGGCGGACGCGGCGAGATCAGCGACATCCGTTCCGAGTATATTTTGCCGACAGTCCGTGGCCCGTTGACGGATAACGGTCTGCCCGGTGTGCCGCTTACGGCCATCGCGGATATCGGTCTGGTGCCCGAGCTTGCCGGCATCACCCGCCGCAACGGCGAACGCACCAACACCATTCAGGGGTTCCTGGTGCCGTTTGAGCTGCCGGCTGAAAACCTGGACGAGTTCCGTCAACACATGGCGGATGCCAATTACGAGCCGCCGCGCGGTTACCGGTTTGAGTTTGGCGGCGACGCGGAAAACCAGTCAGAGGCCTTGGGCAGCTTTGCCGCCTTTGCGGGCCCGCTGCTGGTGCTCATGGCTGCGTCCATCATCCTGTCGTTCAACTCGTTCCGCTATGCGGGCATCGTCTTTGCTGTCGCGTTCCTGTCAGTCGGCCTGGCGCTGTTCGGCGTCTGGCTGTTCGGCAATCCACTTGGTTTCGTGGCCATCGTCGGCACCATGGGTCTGGTCGGCCTTGCCATCAACGGGGCCATCATCGTGCTGTCGGCGCTCAGGGCCGATGATGCAGCCAAGCAGGGCGATATCGATGCGGCGGAAGAGGTGGTGATCAACGCCAGCCGTCACATTATCTCAACGACGCTCACCACGGTTGGCGGTTTCCTGCCCCTGATCCTGTTTGGCGGCCGTTTCTGGCAGCCCATGGCCACCGGCATCGCTGGCGGTGTGGGCGGCTCGGCCATCCTGGCGCTCTACTTCACCCCAGCACTGTTCATCTGGATCGCCCGGCGCGAAGCCCGGCGGGCTGAGGCACAGCGGCTAAAGGGTCGTATTGCGCCTGCGGAGTAGGGTTTGAGCCGCTGATTAAGAGTCAGCAGCACCGGCACGCAAACTGCATTTTCTGTCGCATCAGCGGTGAATTGGCCGCTTTAGGACAGAAACAGGGTCATTTGCCCCCCTGAATGACCCGCAGGAGTGCCAAAATGAAACACATAACCCGGATTGCTGCCGTCGGCGCCTTGTCAGTGTCTCTCACTGCAACGCTGCTCGGCGCCGTCTCCTTCGCCGGCCCCGACAAAGGCAAGTATGGCGGCCATGGCTCGAAAATGCCCAACGCGCCCAAGGTGTCTGTTGGCGTGCCGAAGGTCACCACCAAGATGTTCAACGTGAATGTGCCCGTGCCCAACGTGCATGTGCCGATGTTCAACGGCAAAAAAGACAAGAAGGATGGCGGGACGGATACCTTCCGTGAAAAAGAGACCATCATCGAGCGCGAAACCATTCGCGAGACAACGATCATCGAGCGCGAAGTCATCAACAACGAAACCGTCTTCATCGGCGGCGGTGGTGGCTCGTCCTTCGTCATCATGCAGCCGACACCGGTGGCTATCGGCAAGATCAATGTGGTTGAAGAATTCATTGGCTGCTACGACGCGCAAGGCCGCCTCACCGATGCCTGCAAGCCGGTCAAAGCAGAGTGCATTGACGGCAAGGGCCGCTTGTCTCCTGCCTGGCGGGTGTCGCCTGCCGAGATTGGTATCGACTACAAGGGTGAGGTTTTCCGGTGCCCGGTCGGCTATGCCATCGGCGCGACGGTTGGTCAGATGGTCAATGGTCATGCTGACTACACAAATGGCTTCGTGATTGAGTGCCAGGGCGGAGAGGCGCTGCGCTTTGGTCAGGCCGGGCGTCTGGCGTGTGCGCCGGAAGAGCGTCGGGCGGATCTACGTCATCCGCAGCTGGCCGGTGGCCCGCTGGCTCAAGTTCTCATCCAT
>JBHJJF010000145.1:0-22244 GCA_050042885.1 Candidatus Phaeomarinibacter sp. | reverse complement strand
GCCTCACTGGCAATCGCACAGGTTATGAGGCGATGGGTGCCGAGGTGATAGCGCTACTCGATGACCGTCCGTTGGCTGATGAGCTGGAGGTGGAGATTTCGAACGCTGTGGAGAACGGCGACATCCACCTGCTTGGCACCTCGGGGACGGTTACGACCATTGCCGGCATTCACCTGGGCCTAAAGCGGTATGACCGTTCTAAGGTGGATGGCATCTGGGTGGACTTTGCGGACGTGACCGCTGTGACCGACGGCCTGAGCATCATGAATTTTGACGAGCGTGCGAGTGGTCCGTGCATCGGCAAGGATCGGGCCGATCTCGTACTGGCAGGCTGCGCCATCCTGGAGGCCATACAAACCTCCTGGCCGTGTGAGCGCCTGCGCGTGGCGGATCGCGGCCTGCGGGAGGGGATACTCATCACCTTGATGCGGGAAGAACGCCGCAACCAGAAACGCAAGCGCCGGCGGCGACGTGGTGGCCGGGGGCGCCGCAAGCCCGGCAACCCGTCACCGCAAACCCCATCCGCCACCAACCAACAGTGATCCGAGTCTCATGAGTAAGCGAAACAAAAGCGGTGGTAGCAATGCCTCAAGCACGCGCGAGCTGAAGCAGCGTGTAAAGACGGCGAGAGGGCGGAAGAACTCGTCGACCCTGTGGCTGCAGCGGCAACTGAATGATCCGTATGTAGCCGCAGCTCGCCGCGATGGGTATCGCAGCCGCGCGGCCTACAAACTGATCGAGATCGACGACAAGCACCACATCCTGAAACCGGGTATGCGCGTAGTAGACCTTGGCGCCGCACCCGGCGGCTGGACACAGATCGCAGTCAAGCGATGCGGCTCGGCCAACAATCGCGGTGGTGAGGTCATCGGCATTGACCTTCTGCCGGTAGAGCCTGTCGCAGGGGCGTCGCTCATCGAAATGGATTTCATGGCAGATGAGGCGCCAGACGAGTTGAAACGACTGATGGGCGGCCCTGCTGATGTCGTTCTGTCGGATATGGCTGCATCAGCGACCGGCCACAAGCCGACCGATCACCTGCGGATTATGCATTTGTGCGAACTGGCGCTTGATTTCGCCATGGAGGTCCTCAAACCGGGCGGCGGCTTCCTTGCCAAGGTTCTGCAGGGGGGCGCGGAAAAGGACCTGATGACGATGTTACGGACAAATTTCAAAGTGGTCCGCCATGTGAAACCAAAGGCCAGCCGGTCCGATTCGGCTGAGATGTATGTTCTGGCCACTGGCTTCAAAGGCAGGCAGGCCTCAGACTAGGCAGCGACTGGCTGAAACAGGCTCTGACGCGACGGTTCACAGCCCTTTGATGCCCTTTGCATAGCAAGTTTGCGTTTGTGCGGCGCAAAACGGTTTGCCGTGGGCCAGCATCATGGTAATTACCCCCGCCAACGACGAAAACCTGCGTCCCGCCTGCCACCCCGCAGCCCCAAAGCGCAGAAGCGGAGGTTGGCTTGCAAATCCAGAACGGAAATATCCCCGAGGCCCTCACATTTGACGATGTGTTGTTGCGCCCGGCTGCGTCTGACGTGCTCCCCGGAGACGTAGACACAAAAACCAAACTCACCGCTGATATTGAGCTTGGCATACCCATTATTTCGTCCGCGATGGACACCGTGACGGAAGCTCCCCTGGCGATCGCCATGGCGCAGGCCGGCGGACTTGGCATTCTCCACCGGAACATGACACCGGACGAACAGGCCGAGCAAGTCCGTCAGGTAAAGAAGTTTGAAAGCGGCATGGTCGTGAACCCGGTGACCATTGCGCCCGAAGCCACTTTGGAAGATGCGCTGACCCTGATGGAGCAGCACCGCATTTCCGGCATTCCGGTTGTTGAGGCCAACCACAAGCTGGTCGGTATTGTGACGAACCGCGACGTGCGCTTTGCAAGCAGTGCAGAACAACCGGTCCACGAGTTGATGACGAAGGAAGTCATCACGGTGCGCGAGAATGTCGGTCAGGATGAAGCCAAGCGCCTGCTGCACCAGCACCGCATTGAGAAGCTGGTAGTCGTGGATGAAAACTACTGCTGCACCGGCCTCATCACTGTCAAAGACATGGAGAAAGCGAAACTCCATCCCAATTCCTGCAAAGACGAGCAGGGCCGACTGCGTGTCGGCGCTGCCACATCTGTAGGCGATGATGGATTCGAGCGAACCGAATCCCTCATCGCTGCAGGTGCGGATGTCGTTGTCGTCGATACAGCGCACGGACACTCATCCGGCGTGCTGGATTCTGTTCGCCGCATTAAGCAACATAGCAACTACACACAGGTGATCGCTGGCAATGTTGCGACGGCTGAGGCCACCCGTGCCCTCATTGAAGCCGGTGCAGACGCCATTAAGGTCGGCATCGGTCCGGGCTCCATTTGCACCACCCGCATTGTCGCCGGTGTTGGTGTGCCGCAATTGTCGGCGATTATGGAATGCGCTGCCGAAGCCAAAGGGTCAGGTCGTCCGGTTATCGGCGATGGCGGCATCAAGTATTCCGGCGACATGGCAAAGGCCATAGCCGCAGGCGCAGACGTGGCCATGCTCGGCTCACTGTTTGCCGGGACGGATGAAAGCCCCGGCGACGTATTTCTCTATCAGGGCCGCAGCTACAAAGCCTATCGCGGCATGGGCTCTATCGGTGCCATGGCCCGCGGCTCAGCAGACCGCTACTTCCAGTCTGATGTGAAGGATCAGCTTAAACTTGTGCCCGAAGGCATTGAAGGTCAAGTACCCTACAAGGGCCCCCTGTCTGCTGTGCTGCACCAGCTTGTCGGCGGTCTTCGTGCATCCATGGGCTACACCGGCTGCAAAGACATCTCCACAATGCATGAGACGGCCAAATTCCACCGCATCACCAATGCGGGGCTTCTGGAAAGCCACGTGCACGACGTCACCATCACCCGCGAAACACCGAACTATCCGAGCCCAAGCCGTTGACACCGGGTGCCCGCGTTGCGGCCGCGATCGAAATAGTTGAGCACATCGAGCGTGGTGAGCGCCCGGCCGATGATGTGGTGCGCCAGTGGGGCCGCAGTCATCGCTTTGCCGGGTCAAAAGACCGGCGGGCAATCTCATCGCAAGTCTATTCGGTCCTGCGTCGGCGTGGATTCTACGCAAAGGCATCCAGTGTCGAGCCGCGCGCCCTGGTCATCACGGATCTTGTTTTGGGCGAGTGTAAAGCTCCGCAGGAGGTCGCCGCCCTCTTCTCCGGCGAGGGGCACGCCCCGCCACCACTCAGCAATGATGAACATTCTCTCATCAACACCCTGACAAGCGGAATGCAGGACGGTCTGCCGGCCTATGACGTGCCGGACTTTCTGCTACCCGAATTGATGGAAGCGTTCGGGGATGACCTGGACACAGCGCTGGCAGCCCTCGACACGCCGGCACCTTTGGACCTGCGCGTCAACACGCTCAAGACCACCCGCGAAGAAGCTGCTGCTGCCCTCGCGGCGGTCGGGATAGACACAACGCCGACACCTCATGCGCCCACGGGGCTTCGTGTGTCGGGCAACCACCTCATAGCTGGAACCATCGCCTTCAAGGAAGGCATGATCGAGCCAATGGATGAGGGCTCCCAACTGGCAGCCTTGATGGTTGATGCGCAACCGGGGATGCAGGTGCTTGATCTGTGTGCCGGCGGCGGCGGCAAGACACTGGCACTCGCAGCGACCATGCAGAACAAGGGACAGATCTACGCGACAGACACCGATGCCCGCCGTCTGGGAAACCTGGCCCCACGTATGAGGCGTGCCGACGCCCGCAACATCCAGCCCATGAAATGGCCGCAGGACGGCAACTTCTCGGAACTGGCGGGTAAGTGCGACCGCGTGCTGATAGATGCTCCATGCTCCGGCACCGGTGCGTGGCGCCGCCACCCGGAACAGAAATGGCGCCTTACTGCAGAAGAAATCGAAAAGCTGACAAAGACGCAGGATGCATTGCTAAAGTCGGCAGCTGACCTTGTGAAATCCGGCGGGCAGTTGGTCTATGTCACCTGCTCGGTTCTGCCGTCGGAGAATGAGCAGCGTATCGAGGATTTCCTCGAGTCTCATGCGGACTTCAGTCCTGTCTTCTCGGCATCCGACCCCGCAACACCTGCAAACAGCGGCATTCACCTCACTCCTCATTCTTATGGCACAGACGGTTTTTTCGTCTGTCGCCTTGAACGCACATCAACGCCCTAAACTGACGAGCCCGATATGACGCAATCACCCGACCTGGACATCCCCGCCGGCGCTGACGACCGCATCCTGATTATCGATTTCGGCAGCCAAGTCACGCAGCTGATTGCCCGGCGGGTGCGCGAGACCGGCGTCTACTCAGAGATCGTTCCCTACAACAAGGCCGATCAGGCTATTGACCGCCTGTCGCCCAAGGCGATCATCCTCTCAGGTGGTCCTGCCAGCGTCATTGGCACGGATACACCTCGGGCACCCGAGCGGGTTTTTGAACTCGGCATCCCCATTCTTGGCATCTGCTATGGCCAGCAGACGATGGTGGCGCAGCTGGGTGGACGTGTTGAGACTGCCGATGAGCGTGAGTTTGGACGCGCAGAACTCACCGCGTCTGAAAAATCTCCCCTCTTTGACGGCATCTGGGAGACCGGCGAAAGCGATCAGGTGTGGATGAGCCATGGGGACCGGGTGATTGACATCCCGGATGGCTTTACCGTCATCGGCACTAGCAACACCGCCCCCATCGCGGCCATCGCAGATGAGACCCGCCAGTTTTACGGCGTCCAGTTTCACCCCGAAGTGGTCCACACCCTGCGTGGCGCGAAGCTTCTGGAAAACTTCACCCACAAGATTGCCGGCTGCGGTGGCAACTGGTCCATGGCGGCTTTCCGTGAGACGGAAATCAAGCGTGTACGTGAGCAGGTAGGCGAGGGCAGGGTCATCTGTGGCCTGTCCGGCGGTGTGGATTCTTCCGTCGTGGCCGTATTGCTGCATGAAGCCATTGGCGACCAACTCACCTGCGTGTTTGTCGACACTGGAATGATGCGCATGGGCGAAGCGGAAGAAGTCGTGACCCTGTTCCGTGATCATTACAACATCAAGCTTGTGCATGTGGATGCGCAGAAGCTGTTTCTCGATAAGCTTGAAGGCGTGTCTGACCCGGAGCGCAAGCGCAAGATCATTGGCGCGACCTTCATTGATGTATTCGAGGACGAAGCAAAGAAGGTGGGCGGTGCCGATTTCCTCGCACAGGGCACACTCTATCCGGACGTCATTGAAAGCGTCTCATTTGCCGGCGGGCCGTCAGTAACTATCAAGTCGCATCACAATGTCGGTGGTTTGCCAGAGCGCATGAACATGAAGCTGGTCGAGCCGCTGCGTGAACTTTTCAAGGATGAAGTGCGCGCGCTGGGGCGGGAGCTTGGTCTCCCGGCACCGTTTGTTGGCCGCCACCCATTCCCCGGGCCCGGTCTTGCGATCCGCGTCCCCGGTGAGATTACCGGCGACCGGCTGGATATCCTGCGCAAGGCCGACAAGCTTAACCTCGAAGAAATCCGCAACGCCGGCCTCTACGATGAAATCTGGCAGGCCTTCGCTGTTCTGTTACCCGTCAAGCCAGTCGGCGTCATGGGTGACGAGCGTTCCTATGAGTTTGTCTGTGCCCTGCGCGCGGTGACCTCCACCGACGGCATGACTGCCGACTACTATGACTTCAGTCATGAGTTCCTCGGCCGCACGGCAACCCGCATTATCAACGAGGTGCGCGGCATCAACAGGGTGGTGTACGATATTACCTCAAAGCCTCCGGGCACGATTGAGTGGGAGTAAGTAAGTGCGTGTCACGTTCACGTCTATTGTCGCCGGCCTAGGTCTTGTTCTTGCGTCGGGTGTTCTTGCGGCTACCGCCCAGGAACTGGAGGCCCCGCCAATCGAGGCTGTGGAACCGCAGCTGCTGAACCAAACGGATGCGCCGGATGACGTGACCGCATCTGAGGGCGAAACCACACCAGGTAGCGACGTGGTGGTCGCCGAAGAGATAGACGCCATCCTTGAGAACGAACTCTGCCACGCCCAGTTTTTTGGCGACGGGACACCAGAGCAAGCCATTATTCACTGTACCCGCGCTCTGGAGGCCGGTGATCTGCCGGAAGGCGATATGGTCACAGCCCATGTGAACCGCGGCGTCGCCTACAAACTGACCGGCCAGCTGGAAGCCGCCATCGAGGACTATACCAAAGCCCTGAATCTGTCCCCTGAAAGCGGTGATATCTACACCACCCGCGCCAACGCCTTTCTGGAAATGGCCCAGCTGGACGCCGCGATCAACGATGCAAATAAGGCCCTTGCATTCAATCCCGAATACGCCGCTGCATATTTCGTCCGTGGACGGATTTTTGAGGCACTGGGTCAAAGGAGCTTTGCCAAGGATGACTTTGTGCGTGCTTACGAACTGGCACCAGACAACAAGGACATAGAAGAAAAAGCCTGGGCTTACGGTAGCAACCAGAACTAGGCGCATCACCCGGACGCTTGATCAATACAGCAGCGTCCGTCACAGTAGCTAAACCAACCGCAATCAGAGGTTGGGTGGCCTGATGGGGGATAGAATGGTCAAGCTTCCGGTCTTTGATGTTCTCGGAAAGGCGTTCACGGCACCATTCAAGTTCACCTGGCCGTTGCTGCCATTCTACATCGTGGCAGCGGTCATCGCCCTCAGCCTCTTCGGGTTAGCGTTTGCGTCGGGCATCATCCCTAACTTGGAAACCGGTGATACCGCTGCGATGACTTGGCAGGGCGGCATCTCGGTGTTTGCTCTGATCCTTGCGGCCTATCTAGTCTTTATCTTGGTTGCAGTATTGACGCACCGTGTGGCTGCTGATGCAGATCATCAGTGGCAGCTTGCAATGCCGGTCATCCGATACTTCCTGATTGCCCTGGTTTTGGGGCTGATTGGTGTCGTCTTCTATCTCGCCGGTTTGGCTGTCATCTTTGCGGTGGTGGGGGCGGAGATGGCGCTAGACGCAGAAAATGCGTCATTTGACCCGATGACGGGCTTTGTCCTCTTAGCATTTGTTGTTCTCGGCATCGCTATCGGCGCTCGATTGTTCCTGGCGCTCCCCGCGGCCGCCCTTGAACGCAAAAGACCGATCTCGCTGTCGTGGAGGATATCCCACGGCAATACATTCCGGCTTCTGGGAGCCTGGGTCCTCTATTTTATCCTGATGCTCGCAATCAACGTAGCAGCATTCCTCATCGTTGGCGGCACCGAAGCCCTGATGCAAAGTCCTGACATTGCCGCCGATAACGGCGACGCGGCCTTGGGCTGGTTGGGTGCGTTCGGCGCCGGATGGCTAATCATCAACGTCATCGTCAACTACTACGTAACGGTCGCCGGCGCCGCATTCCTCACCTATTCCTTCATTGCGCTATCGCCCAATAGTGAGCAGGAAGCACGTGTTGCAAACGCGGCTTCACAACACTAGTCTGCTGCGCCGCACAAAAGCGGGTTCTCAGGCACAGATGTCAGGAGGCTTTGCCCCCAAATGTCCGTACAAAACACAGTCCGCCGCAAAACCGTTCCGCAGATCCGGAACTCAAAGAACAATACACCCGTTGTCTGTCTGACAGCCTATCACGCGCATACGGCTCGGCTGGTGGATCCCTATGTGGACCTGCTTCTGGTCGGTGACAGCCTGGGCATGGTCATGCACGGGATGGAAAACACGCTGGGCGTGTCGCTGGAGCTGATGATACTGCACGGCAAGGCGGTCATGCGTGGTGCGGATCAGGCGGTAGTCGTGGTGGACATGCCGTTTGGGACCTATGAGGAAAGTCCTCAGATCGCATTCCGCAATGCGTCCCGAGTCATTCATGAAACCGGATGCACCGCCATCAAGGTGGAAGGCGGCGCGCGTATGGCGGAAACCATCCATTTCCTGTCCGAGCGCGGCATTCCCGTGATGGCGCATATTGGACTGACACCCCAGAGTGTGCAGACCATGGGGGGCTACAAGACCCAGGGGCGGACAACGGACGAGTGGGCCGGTTTGGAGGAAGATGCGCGGGCAGTCGCGGAAGCTGGCGCTTTTTCGGTGGTGCTGGAAGGTATTGCAGAACCGCTCGCTGCGCGCATCACCAGCCAGATCGACATCCCCACAATTGGTATTGGTGCGTCGCCGACCTGCGACGGCCAGATTCTCGTGCTGGAAGATATGCTGGGGCTCAACCCGTCACCGCCCAAATTCGTCAAGGAATTTGCCACTTTGGGCGCGGCAATCGAAGGGGCAGCCGAAGCCTATGCCAAGGAAGTGCGATCGCGGCATTTCCCGGCTAAAGAACATACTTACGCCATGAAAAAATAGCCTCCTTCGAGGACCGGATGTGGCGGTGACGAAGGCGTTGCTGCCTTTGCTTTCAAGTGCTTTATGGCTGGTATCCCCGCCAAAGCCCGGCTAGTTTCCGGTACCGGTGTGTTGTCAGCGTCGCAGGCGTTGGATTCAGCCTGCCATTTTTAGATTTCCAGCCAGAGAGCCGCCTTCTTGTCTGACATTTTTCGCGAAGTTGAAGAGGACTTGCGTCGTGAGCGCGCTGAGGACCTCTGGAAGTCCTATGGCGCATATGCCATCGGAGCCGTCGTCGGTATTATCGCCATCGTAGCGGGAGTGAGCTGGTGGAATAGTGCCAGCCAATCTGCTGCTGAGGGCGCCGCCCGCGAGTTTGTAGCAGCCAGTCAACTGGTTGAAGAGGGTGACACACAGGCCGCAGCGGACGCATTTGCCGCCATCGCTGAATCCGCGAGCGGTGGATATGAGGCCGCCGCAAGCCTGCGCGCGGCAAGTCTCCAAGCTCAGGCGGGCGACGTTGAAGGCGCCATTGCCACATTTGATGCAATTGCAGCCGGCGGTGGCGACGAAACTCTCAAAGGGCTGGCCTCAATCCGTGCCGCGCTCCTTATGGCCGATACTGCAAGCCCGGATGATCTGAAGATCCGCCTGACGCCCCTGGCTGCCGTTGATAGTCCCTGGCGGTTTTCCGCACTGGAACTTCTGGGCTACGCGGCGTTGCGGGACAGCGACACAAACTCAGCAGCCGAGTATTACCAGCAGCTGGCAGACGCAACTGGCGGGCCCCCACTGGCAAGAGAACGTGCAAGGGATATGCTGCGCGGCCTGCAGGTAGAGGGGCCTGTGGCGCGCCAACTTCCCGCTAGCGGCGCGACTGAAACGGCGCCGTTAGGCGTCGAACAAAACGAAACGGAGGACGCGCAATGACGTATGCTTTTACCTCCATTGCTCGCTTCTTTATGCTGGGCGCCGCCTCTGCAGCCTTGGTGGCTTGCGACACGGTAAGCGATCTGATCAGCCCTTCCGACGACCCCCCCCTGCCTGGTGAGCGCATGTCCGTTTTATCGCTTGAACAGCAGTTGGAAGCGGATCCACGCATCGCGAACTTGCAAGTAGTTCTTCCTGCGCCCTACGTGAACACCGACTGGTCGCAGCCTGGCGGGTTTCCGGACAATGTGCTGCGTCACCTTGATGCGCCGGAGGTTATTGCCGAAGTCTGGGGCGTCGACGCCGGTGAAGGCTCAAGTGGTGATGGACGTCTCACGGCTCCGCCCGTTGTAGCGGATGGGCGCACCTATGTACTGGATGCAGAAGGTGGGGTTCGAGCGTTTGATGCTGAAAGTGGCACACGTATTTGGGCAGTGGATCTCACGCCGGAAGATGCAGACTCTGAGGAGGGGTTTGGAGGCGGCCTCGCATTTGATGACGGCGCCGTCTTCGTCGCAACGGGTTTTGGAACAGTGGTGGTTCTTGATGCTGCAACTGGTGAAGAGTTTTGGACCTACAATGGGCGAACACCCTTTCGCGCAGCCCCATCTGCCGTAGGCGGCCGCGTGTTTGCCATTTCCTTCGACAATCAGATCACTGCCTTGGCTCAGGCAACAGGTGAGGTTCTCTGGACACATCAGGGAATTCAGGAAACCGCAGGCATCCTTGGTTCACCAAGTGTCGCTGTATCAGGCGACACGCTGGTGGTTCCATATTCGTCCGGTGAGGTGTTTGCGCTGCGCGTTGAGAATGGACAGGAAGTCTGGAACGACACGCTCACACGCACGCTATCCAACACAGCGCTCGCCAATATCAGTGACATTGCCGGCCGTCCTGTAATCGACCGTGACCGCGTATTTGCTGTTAGCCACGCAGGCTGCATGGTTGCAATTGATATCCGCACCGGCGAGCGCGTCTGGACACGAACGCTGGCGGGTGTTCAGACACCCTGGGTGGCGGGTGACTTTATTTTTCTCGTCACCACTAGTGCTGAAGTGCTGGCCTTGTCGCGGCGCGATGGCCGCATCCGTTGGGTCACACAGCTGCCACGCTTTACTGACCCTGAGGATCGTGACGGACCCATCACATGGGCGGGACCAGTATTGGTAGGTGACCGCTTGCTGCTTGCGTCTTCCACGGGCGAGGCCTTCGCGGTCTCTCCCTACAATGGAGACGTACTTGGCGAGATTGAGATACCGCGCGGCACGTTTATTGCTCCCATCGTTGCTAACAAGACGGTCTACATTTTGACGGATGCCGCCGAGCTTCTGGCACTGCGCTGAACCGCAAGGCAGCATCAACCGAGACAGCGCGGCAGGAGCCGCAAACCATGAGCTTTACCCTCGCCATTGTTGGCCGGCCGAATGTCGGTAAATCGACCCTGTTCAACCGTCTGGTTGGCAAACGCCTTGCGCTGGTTGACGACACACCGGGCGTCACTCGTGATCGCCGGGAGGGCACCGCTGAGCTTGGGGACCTGAAATTCACTGTTATCGACACGGCCGGGTTTGAAGACGCCGGCGGTGATGTGCTGCCTGCCCGTATGCGTCGGCAAACGGAAGCAGCAATTGAGGCAGCAGACGTATGCCTGTTCCTCGTGGATGCCCGCGCTGGCCTGACACCGCTAGATGAAGAGATCGCCCGCATCCTGCGTAAGGGTGACACACCGGTGATCCTCGCGGCCAACAAATGTGAAGGCAAAGCTGCTGAAGCCGGGCGCATTGAAGCGTTTCGCCTGGGTCTTGGCGAGCCTTTGGGAATCTCCGCTGAGCATGGGGAAGGCACCTCTGATCTCTATCAGGCCCTCATCCCATTTGCCCCGGAGGTCGAAGACGAGCCGGAAGAAGATTTCGAGGAGAGCGAAGAGGACGATCCTAAGAAGCCGCTCCGCTTGGCTGTCGTTGGCCGACCGAATGCAGGTAAGTCCACGCTCATCAATGAACTGATCGGAGAAGATCGCATGTTGACCGGCCCGGAGGCCGGTATCACCCGCGATGCCATTTCGGTGGATTGGACCGCAGAAGGCCGGGCCATCAAGTTGTGGGATACAGCTGGCCTGCGGCGCAGGTCGCGTGTGACTGAAAAACTCGAAAAACTGTCCGTGGCCGACACGCTGCGCGCGGTTGATTTCGCTGAGGTGGTTGTCCTGCTTATCGACGCAACACAACCCTTCGAGAAGCAAGACCTGCATATCGCTGACAATGTGGTGGAAGAAGGCCGCGCGCTTGTGCTCGCCATCAGCAAGTGGGATCTCGTAGAGGATCGAAGCGCTGCACTGCGGGAGATCGACCAGCGGATTGATGAATTACTGCCGCAAGTGAAGGGGGTCGAAATTGTTCCGATTTCTTCGCTGACAGGCCAGGGCCTGGACAAGATCGTGCCAGCGGCCTTTCGGGCCTACAAGCGCTGGACGATGCGTGTGCCCACATCCGCCATGAACCGGTGGCTGGAAATGGCGGTGGGGCGGCATCCGCCGCCAGCCGTGCAGGGTCGCCGTATTCGCCTGCGATACATGACGCAGGCCAAGGCACGTCCGCCGACATTTGTAGTCTTCTCGCAGCGCGCGGAAAAACTCCCGGACAGCTACACACGGTATTTGATCAACAGCCTGCGGGAGCGGTTTGATCTGGATGGGACGCCCATCCGCCTGCTGATGCGTAAGGGTGACAATCCCTATGCGGATCAACGCAAACGGCGCGGGACATCTCAGAAGGCCAAGATCAAGGCACGATCCGCAAAAAGACCGGCCAAGAAAAAACCAGCCAAAGGCGCGTGAGCGGCGAAGTCTACTGCTCGCTCGGTGTAAAGCGGCGAGTGACGCCATTCTCCGTAAAGTCGGGATGCGACATCTTAACAAACAATCCGGCCACGTCTTTTGGATGCGGAAGCGTGTCAGGGTCTTCCCCGGGCATGGCCTTGGCTCGCATGGCGGTACGCATAGGCCCCGGGCTTAGAAGATTGGCCCGTATGTTGGTTGCAGCAGATTCCGCAGCATAGGTTTTTACCAGTGCTTCAAGCGCTGCCTTCGAGACCGCGTATGGTCCCCAGAACGGGTTGCACTTCTGTGCTGCACCGGACGTGACGAATACGGCCCGGCCCGCATCAGACAAACGCAGCAATGGGTCCATAGAACGCAGCAGCCGCCAGTTGGCATTGACGTTGACGTCGATGGCTTTGTGCCAGTCTTTTGGCTGGACGTGGCCGATGGGCGAGATGACGCCAAGATCGCCTGCATTGCCAATCAGCACATCCAGCCTGCCCCAGCGTTCAAAGATGGCGGCACCAAGCCGGTCAACACCCTCATAGTCGGTGAGGTCCAATGGTACGAGAGTCGCAGTACCGCCACTGGCCTTGATGGCGTCATCAAGTTCCTCAAGCGCGCCTTCGGTTCGCGCCACGGCAATCACGTGAGCACCCTCGCGGGCAAATGCGAGCGATACTGCATAGCCAATGCCGCGCGACGCCCCCGTTACGAGAACGATTTTGTCTTCAAATTGTCCGGCCATTGTCAGGCGATCTCTGCGAGGAGGGAGAGCTGTCCACCGGATCGGTCACCATCGCGATCCGTAAGGGGGGTAGGATAGTCACCGGTGAAGCAATGATCCGTGAGCTGTGGCTCATCCTCTTTGCGGCTTTCATAGCCAAGCGCCTTGTAGAGCCCGTCCACGGTAAGGAATGCCAGGCTGTCGACGCCGATGTAAGACCGCATACCTTCTAAATCGAAGCGATGTGCCAGCAGTTTCGACTGGTCCGGCGTATCAATGCCATAAAAGTCCGAATGGGTGATCGGCGGGCTTGCAATACGTAGATGGACTTCTTTGGCACCGGCATCCCGCATCATCTGTACGATCTTGATCGAGGTTGTCCCGCGCACCACGCTGTCGTCCACAAGAACAATTCGCTTGCCCTCCACAATCGAACGGTTCGGATTGTGTTTCAGCTTCACGCCCAACTGGCGAATCTGTTGGGTCGGCTCAATGAAGGTTCGGCCCACATAGTGATTGCGGATGAGCCCAAGCTCAAACGGCAGCCCGCACTCATTTGCATAGCCAATCGCGGACGGCACGCCTGAATCAGGAACCGGAATAACGACATCCGCAGCTTCATGAGACTCGTAGGCAAGCTGCGCCCCAAACTTCTTGCGGACTTCATACACACTCTTGCCATCCACGATGGAGTCAGGGCGTGCAAAATAGATGTGCTCAAAAACACAAGGCCGTGCTGGCTCGGGCGGGAACGGCTTGTGGCTCTCGATGCCATCTTCCGTGCACACCACGATTTCACCAGGCTCAATCTCACGAACGAAGTGGGCTCCGATAATGTCCAGAGCACAGGTTTCGGAGGCCAGAACAGGCGAACCGTTGAGATCCCCCATGACCAGCGGTCGTATGCCACGCGGATCGCGCGCGCCGATCATCTTCTTTGGGGTCAGACAGACAAGGCCGTAGGCGCCCTCGACTTGGGAAAGCGCGTCCACCAACCGCTCAATAATGCGTGGTTTTGTGGACCGCGCTACGAGCTGAAGGATGGTTTCGGTATCAGACGTTGACTGGAAAATGGCGCCTTCGCGGACCAGACGGTCACGCAGGGTCAGGGCATTTGTGAGGTTGCCGTTGTGGCCGATGGCAAAGCCGCCACCCCACAGGTCTGCAAACAAAGGCTGCACATTGCGTAAGACCGTCTCGCCGGTGGGGGAATATCGGTTGTGACCAATGGCGGCGGACCCAGCGAGCCGGTTGATCATCTTTTCAGATGAGAAGTGGTCGCCGACAAGGCCCATGCGCCGTTCCGCATTGAAGCGTTCCCCGTCATAGGAAACGATGCCGGCGGCTTCCTGGCCGCGGTGCTGCAGGGCATGAAGACCAAGGGCGGTAAGGGCAGCGGCATCTGGATTGCCGTATACGCCGAACACGCCGCATTCTTCACGCAGCGTGTCGCCTTCAAGCTCTTCGCGCCACGTTTCGTAGTCGATG
Organism: Candidatus Phaeomarinibacter sp.; assembly: GCA_050042885.1. Classification (GTDB taxonomy): domain Bacteria; phylum Pseudomonadota; class Alphaproteobacteria; order CGMCC-115125; family CGMCC-115125; genus Pyruvatibacter. The sequence continues at coordinate 7,977 of JBHJJF010000145.1, read as the reverse complement.
GGCGTCGTGTCGGCGGGGGTGGGTTTCGGGGTGGCGGCCTTGTGGGGATCTTGCGGGTTCAAGGTGACCTCTTGCGCATTGGCCAGCGCTTACTGAAAAGCGAGCAGGTGAGCAGGTTCTACTGCCCGTTCCCGTCAACCGACTCGAAAAGCTGGTCGAGCCGTCGGCGTTCCTCAGCGTTATACCCGTCGTTTGCGGCGCTGTCAGCGTCGTCATTTTGCGGGTCTGCCTTGCTGCCGGATGTACCCCCGGCTTTGTCAGGCGTAGTCTCGGTTGCAGCGCGCGGTTTGGCGCGTTGCGCTGCCGGCGTCACATTGGCGTTCGGCGCCACCGCATTCGTCAGGGTTTCTGCGGTTGCGGAGACGAGGGGCAATAGTCGCGCGTCATCCAGCCACGGCGGGAAGTCCTCGCGCGCCACTAGCCACGCGATGAACATATAAGCGATGGTTGCGAGCAAAAAACCCCTGGCAAGTCCGAACAGAAATCCGCCTGTACGGTCCAGAGCTCCCACCTGACCGTCAGGCACGCGCTCACCAAGGTGAAAACTGATGTAGGAGACCACCACAAGCACTAAGGCGAAGACCACGAACGATGCCACGCCGTCCGCCAGCCAGGTGGGGTCAATGTATTGGCGGGCCTCCGGAGACAAATAGGGGAGCGCAAAGATAGCCGCCGCCGCAGCCGTCACCCACGCAAGGATGGACAGCATTTCGCGCACAAAGCCGCGAACCATCGCCAATAGCCCGGATATCAGCGTAATAGCGATGACAATGGCGTCGAACCCCGTCACGCCGGCCCCCTGTCAGGTGTTGTAGTACAGCCGACTATCTAGCATCAACTGTCTCCGCCGGGCACATCTGAATGACAAATGGCGTTAACAAGGCCCCCGATTGTGCCGATCTCCTGAACCGACAACCCCCCTGACAGAGCCTTGAGGCCGCCAGGCCCAATTGCAGATTTGAACCCGAGTTTGGCTGCTTCCTTTGCACGGTTTTCTGCTTGGGCAACCGAGCGGATGTCGCCTGACAGGCTGATTTCACCAAAAATCACCGTTTGCGGATCAATCGGTGCGTCGTCCAAAGACGACAGCAAAGCTGCGGCGACGGCAAGATCGGCCGCCGGTTCGTTAACTCGAAGTCCGCCGGCCACATTCAGGTAAACGTCAAACCCGCCAAAACTGGTTCCGCAGCGCGCTTCAAGCACGGCGAGAACCATGGAGAGCCGGCCCCCGTCCCACCCCACGACAGCCCGGCGCGGCGTGCCGAGCGTCGAGCGGACAACAAGCGCTTGTATTTCAACCAGAACAGGCCGCGTGCCTTCGATCCCGGCAAAGACAACCGACCCCGACGCGCTTTCTGACCGATCGTTCAGGAAAAGAGCGGACGGATTGGCGACCTCGGCCAGCCCGGTATCGCGCATCTCGAAAACACCGATTTCGTCTGTGGGGCCGAAGCGGTTCTTGACGGCGCGCAGGATGCGGAACTGGTGTCCGCGCTCGCCTTCAAAATAGAGAACCGTATCCACCATATGCTCGACCACGCGGGGGCCGGCGATCTGCCCTTCCTTGGTGACGTGGCCGACAAGAATGATGGCCGTGCCTTTCGCCTTCGCCACCTGAACCAGCGCCTGCGCACAGGCGCGGACCTGTGACACGGTACCCGGTGCTGAATCTAGGGCATCTGACCACATGGTCTGGATTGAATCGATAACGACGGCGTCTGCCGCCGGGGCCTGTTCCAGTGTCGCCACAATATCGGCAAGGCTGGTCGCTGCAGCCAGCTCGACAGGCGCCTTCTCAAGGCCAAGGCGCTTTGCACGCATTCGAACCTGAGCGATTGCTTCCTCGCCAGAGATATAGAGCGCCCGCTTGCCCGTACGCGCAACGGCCGCCATGGCCTGCAGCAGGATGGTTGATTTGCCGATGCCAGGGTCACCACCGACAAGCAACGCAGAGCCAGGAACCAGGCCGCCACCACAAACACGATCAAACTCGGCTATGCCGGTGATATGGCGTGGCGCTTCCGCCGTGTCCCCATCCAGCGGCACAAGATCGATGAGCTTGCGTGAGCCGCGAGAGAGTTTCGTGGTTGCTGGAGAAGAAGCTGGGCCGGACCCTGCCGTCTCTTCGACAAGAGTGTTCCACTCGTTGCAGCTGTCGCATTTGCCCGCCCATTTGGACGAGACAGCGCCGCAATTCTGACAGACAAATCGGGTGGCGAGTTTTGCCATTTTGCGCTTGGGGCCGGAGGCAAGGCCTTCAGCACCTCCATTTGCATCGGACCGTCCGCCCGGCCGTTTACGAACTGATCCACATATGGATTGCCGCAGGTATCAACCTCCGCTGCAGTGCCTGTCCAGATGATGTTGCCCTTGTAGATCATCGACATATGGTCGGCGATCTTCCGCGCAGAGGCCATATCATGGGTGATGGAAAGCGCGGTCGCTCCCATGTCCTGTACCGTGTCCACAATCAACTGGTTGATGACATCGGCCATGATCGGGTCAAGGCCCGTCGTGGGTTCATCAAAAAAAACGATCACTGGATCATGGGCGATGGCCCGTGCCAGGCCAACGCGCTTTTGCATCCCACCGGAGAGCTCAGACGGGTTCAAATCCCCAACGTCTGAACTTAAGCCGACCTTGGCGAGTTTCTCCATGGCGACATCTCGCGCCTTGCCGCGTTCCATATTCTCGCCCTGTATCAGCGCGAAGGCGACATTTTCCCAGACCTTGAGGCTGTCAAACAGGGCAGCACCTTGGAAAAGCATACCGAACTTCTTCAGCACCTTTTCACGATGACGTTCAGAAATCCTGGTAACTTCCTCACCATCCACCTTGATGGAGCCTTTGGTCGGGTGAAGGAGCCCAAGGATGCATTTGAGCATGACTGATTTGCCCGTACCCGAGCCACCGATGACCACCATCGAGTGACCCTTCTCGACTGTCAGATCAATGCTGTCGAGGACCGTTTTGGGACCAAAGCGCTTCTGTACCTTGCGAAGTTCGATTTTGGGCGTCTCGGCCATGAAGGAATGCCTTTTGATCGATCAGAAAGTCAGGACGTGAAGAAGATGGATGTCATCACGTAGTTGGCGGCAAGGATAAGGATGGATGACGCAACAACGGCGTTTGTCGTTGCCCGGCCCACGCCCTGTGCACCGCCCATGCTGCGATAGCCCGAGTAGCACCCCATGAGAGCGATGATGAATCCAAAGACGGAGGATTTAATCAGACCGGACGTCACGTCGCTGGGCTCAATGAAATCAACCGTATTGCTGATATAGACCAGTGGATTGAAGCCGAGGCTCTGGGTGCCGACGATAAACCCGCCGAAGATGCCGATGATGTCCGCGATGAGAACAAGCAGAGGCAGCGAAATAACGGCCGCGATGAGGCGCGGCGCAACTAGGTATTTGAACGGGTTGGTCGACAGCGTGACGAGCGCGTCAATCTGCTCTGTCACCCGCATGGTGCCTATTTCGGCCGCAATAGCTGCAGACACGCGCCCGGCCACCATTAAGCCGGCAATCACAGGTCCCAGCTCACGGGTAATGCCAATTGCTACAATGTTGGCGACAAAGCCTTCCGCGTTAAACCGTGACCCACCGATATAGATCTGCAGGGCAAGTACACCGCCGGTGAAGAAGGCTGTAAGCCCCACAACAGGGAGAGAAAAGTAGCCGATCCGGAGCATCTGCTGGCCGATAAGGCGCAGATAGACCGGTGGAGCAAAGCATGAGCGCACAGCGCGCATCGTGAAACGGGAGAGGGCGCCGACTTCTGCGAGGAAGGTGAGGACGGCGCGTCCAACCAGGGCAAATATATTCACCGGTCTCAAGTGCTCCAAAGGGTCTGAATCGGGAGACAAGTCACCCTGAAATATAGCGTCGCTTGTATCGTGTACCCTAGCTGGTTAGCACCTCGTAACCGATGGTTCCAGATGCGTGTGCCAGATCGTCCACACTTACTCCTGGGCCTATGAGGTCAACCATGGCCCCAGGGCGCACAGAGCGCGCATCCAATGCCGAAATATCGAGCACTATCAGGTCCATGGAGACACGACCGACATAGGGGACCCGGGTCCCGTTGACGACTGCAAATGCTGAGTTCCCTGCAGTTCTGAAAATGCCGTCCGCGTATCCCGCAGCTATCGTCGCCGTCCGCATAGGCCCTGTCGCGGTGAAGGTCGCGCCGTATCCAATACTCTCGTCGGCGGCAACATCGCGCACCTGAATAATCTCTGCAGCCACCGAAACAACAGGCTCAAACGGGGCCGGGGCAGTTTTGAAAGGAGACGCGCCATAGAGGCAGACGCCGGGGCGGGTTAGATCATAGTGATAGTCAGTTCCCAAAAAGAGTCCCGCCGAGTTGGCCAGACTGGCCGGCGCATCGGGCAGCAGCGAACGGGCCTCATCAAAGAAGGTCTTTTGGCGCGCGTTCATGTCCGAGGACGGATCGTCGGCGCATGCTAGATGGCTCATGACCAGTTTGATATCCAGCAGCGCCAGGGAGGCCGTGTCGGCAGCAAGAGACTGAACGTCCGTCAGGTTAAGCCCAAGCCGGTTCATGCCTGTGTCAATCATGATGGCAGCAGGCAGGGGGCGGTCAGCCTTTTTTGCCTGAGCCACCCATTGTGACACCTGCAGGAGGTCGTTGAGAACCGGAATGAACCCGGCAGCGGCAATCGCCGATGCATGTCCACTCATAGGACCGTTCAGAACATAGACATCGGCATCCCTAGCAGCCTGGCCCAATGCGGCTGCTTCGTCCGCCAGCGCTACGAAGAAATGTCGGCATCCTGCACTGTGAAGCGCCTCGACTACGGGCCCGATACCAAGGCCATAGCCGTCAGCCTTGACGACGGCAGAGGCGGTTGCCGTGCCGCTTGCTTCATTGGCCGCCCGCCAGTTGCGCGCAAGTGCGCCAACGTCAACGGTTATGCATCCGGGGGAAGGTTTGGAGGTGGTCAAGAAGGGAGCCGCGATCCTGGAAAATGAGATCACGGACCATCATAGGACTGGTGGAAATGGTCAAGGTCGCCAAAACGCGTCAGTTCAGCCTGGAATTGCAACTCGACACGGCCTGTCGGGCCATGGCGCTGCTTGCCGATGATGACCTCGGCTTTGCCGAAAACCTGATTGCACTTGTCCTGCCAGGCTAGATGCTCTGGAGAGTCCGCACTCGGTTCAGCCCGAAGCAGGTAGTATTCTTCACGATACACAAACATCACTACGTCGGCGTCCTGCTCAATCGAGCCGGATTCGCGCAGATCGGAGAGCTGCGGACGCTTGTCATCGCGCTGTTCCACCTGACGCGACAGCTGGGACAAGGCCAGGATCGGAACGTTCAGTTCCTTGGCCAGGGCCTTGCGGCCAGTTGTGATGGCGGTCACTTCCTGCACCCGATTGTCTTGGTTCTTCCCAGATGACGTGACCAGCTGCAGATAGTCGACCACAATCAGCTGCAGACCATGCTGGCGCTTCAGGCGACGGGCACGGGCAGCAAGGGTTGAGATCGCGATGCCGCCGGTATGGTCTATGTAAAGCGGGATCGACTGCAGCATTTCGGTCGCCTCGCGCAGCTGTCCGAATTCATCGGCGGTAATCTCGCCACGCCTGATCTTTTCAGATGAAATGCCTGAATGCTCCGCCAGAAGACGTGTTGCCAGCTGTTCAGCTGACATTTCCAATGAGAAGAAAGCCACCACACCGCCATTGGTGACGACCTCACGGCCATTCTCATCCAGCTCCTGAGTATAGGACCGGGCCGCATTGAAGGCGATGTTCGTCGCGAGCGCGGTTTTTCCCATGGAGGGGCGACCGGCCAGGATAATGAGGTCAGAGTTCTGCAACCCTCCCAGCTTGCCATCTAGGTCCCGCAATCCGGTAGAGAGGCCAGATAGACGCCCCTCACGCTGATACGCGGCTGCGGCCATATCCAGCGCAGTTGTCAGCGAGGACTTGAAGGGCATGAAACCGCCCTCGTAGCGGCCCTTCTCGGCGAGGTTGTAGAGCGAAGCCTCAGCGTTTTCGATCTGCTGCGACGGTGGCAGATCCACCGGGCTGTCCTCAGCCACAACCTGAATGTCTTCGCCAAGGCGTATCAACTCGCGCCGGACGGCCAGAGCATAGATAGCTCGGCCATAGTCCTTCGCATGGGGTGTGGCCACGGCGGCTGCCGCAAGGCGCGCGAGATAGGCCGGGCCACCCACATCAGCCAAAGCACTGTCATGCTCGAAATATGCCTTTAGGGTGACCGGCGTCGCGAGGTGCCCACCCACAACAAGCTGCGCGACAGCCTCAAAAATCCGGGCGTGCAGCGGTTCGTAGAAATGGTCTGGAGAAAGAAATTCCGAAACCCTGTCATAGGCCTCATTGTTGACCAGCACAGCGCCCAGCAGCGCCTGTTCCGCTTCAATCGAATGCGGCATTTCCTTGTACTTGATGCCGTCAAAATCAGCATCAGGTGCGTCGTCAGCAATGGGGTAGGGGCTTGGTGCAGGTTCCATCAGCACCTTGTAGCCCATCTCCAATTGAGTTTCAGCCGAGGGATGACAAACCGGGGACTTGCCCCCTGAAATGATATCCACAGGCTGTGGATGGTGTGCACGACTCAGTGCAAGTGATTCTTTTGACTCAGTGTTTCATGCTGTGAACCGTGGCTAGGCATCAGCACCGGCTTGCATACGTGGGCGGCTGCCGCGGAGCCCCGTCTGCAGTCACAGTGATAAAAACAGCCTGTGGATGATGTCCACGATTCAGTGCAAGTGACTCTTTTGACTCATAGAATCGCTGATGGCCGCATGCGCTTTTTCGGAGCGGCCTCCAGCCCAGGCCGATTGCTGGAGCTACAAGCCCTACGTCGACCCCATGCAAGGTGTTCCTAAACCACGAAAAACGCCGCCGCCTGAGATCAGGCAGCGGCGTTCGTCCGTGCATGGAAAGTGGCGGGTGACTAGGCCTGCGTTTCTTCCTCAGAAGGAGCTTCGTCGCCCTCATCGGCGGCATCGCCATCTTCAGCTTCCAGCGCAGCAGCCTGTTCCGCATCTTCGAAGACTTCCTCAGCGAGAAGCGCTGCTTCCTCTTCTTCATCCGTACGGTCGATGGTGACGTCCTCACCGCGCGCCTGACGCTCTGCTTCTTCTGCGGTCCGGGCCACGTTGACTGTTACGGTCGCTGTCACTTCCGGATGCAGGCGGATCAGCACTTCGTGCAGACCCAGGATCTTGATCGGGCGCTGCTGGCTCCCCTGCTGGCGCTCAACCGAAAAGCCGATAACGGATAGACCGGCAGCGATAACGCGGGAGGCAACAGAGCCGTAAAGCTGACCAGACTCAGATGCCTGGCGGATCACGATTACGCTTTCGCCGTCGAGTTTGGTCTGTACGGCTTCAGCTTCGGTCCGAAGCTCCAGGTTACGGGCTTCAAGCTGTGCCCGCTCATTTTCAAAGCGCTGGCGATTGGCCTTGTTGGCCCTCAGCGCCTTGCCGCGCGGCAGAAGAAAGTTACGGGCATAGCCGGGCTTTACGTCCACGACATCACCCATCTGGCCGAGTTTCTCGACCCGCTCAAGCAGAATTACGTCCATTGAAATAGTCCTCGTTCCAGCAAGCGCGGTCTCACTGCCCAGTGCAGAGAGATCAAAAGCGCCTGTCCCGCCCATAAGGCGGTTAGCGGTCGATAGTTGGTGCCTTACTCGGCATCCGGATGCGGGTCCGCGTAGCGGGCCCTGAGCCCCATCCAGGCCTCCACCAGACCCAGAATGCCGACCAGCACCACAGGCGAGCCGAAGAGTACGAGGATCAGGTAAAAACCAATGAGAATGGCAGTTCTCGAGTGCCAGCGGCGGGAGATAGCATGAATTGTGGCCAGTCCCAACAAGAAATACGGGATGAACAGGAGCGCCACCAGTGACATCCCTGCAAAGCCCAGCTCCCCCGGCAAAAAGCCCAGAACGAGCGATATGGGGAATACGATC
>JBHJJF010000144.1:0-14853 GCA_050042885.1 Candidatus Phaeomarinibacter sp. | reverse complement strand
GCATCGGTGATTGCTTCGGCACCGACGCCACCTGTCGCTTCCTGAGCGTAGCTGGCGCATGAGAGAGCCGCGAAGGCCACAATCGACGCTGCCATTAGAACCGGCATACAAGCCGTAGGGGCGATTACGCGTACCATAGTCATATCCTCCAGAAGTCGTCATCGGTGCAGGCTGTGTCACCACCTGGGGTGCAGCTGCGCGGGGGGAGTAGTTGTGTGCTGCCGGATAAGCCGGAGCAGCATGGGCCTGGATCGGCGCAGGAGCGGCGTAAGTCTGCGCCTGCTGGACCGGAGCAACCGGGGCCGGGTTGTAGTTGTGGCTCACAGCGTGGTTGCTGCCACCAAGCGGATCGTTGCCGGCACAGGTCTGCGGACCAGCGCTGTAGAGGCTGCCGATCATTTCCAGCACGGCGCGTTCGATCACAGAGCGAACAGCCAGCTGGATCGGCTCAAGGGCCTTTTCGCCAGCGCCTACGTCGATCAGGTTGCCGCCGAAGAAGTCAAAGACACCAGCGCGCAGTTCGCGACCGATGATTTGCTTCTGGTAGGAGATCACGTCAACAACTTCGAGCGTGGACGTGCGCACCAGGCGAAGGTCCAGACCAACATTGAGCACGTACTGATTGGCAACCAGAGTGGCTGTTGTGCCCAACGGGTTTTCTTCAGAGAAGAGACCGTCCAGACCGCCAGAGCGGATGTTGAAGTTCAGCTCGGTGATGCCACCGACGAGGTAGTAGTCAGACCCCGGAATCTGGCCGGCGTGGACCTGACGGTAAGCACCCTTTTCACCGGTGTCGCCGATCAGCTTGTTGTTTGCATATTTCAGCTCAAGCTCGGAGACGCCTGTGTCGAAACGCTCGACGAGGCGGACGCCGGACTTGGCGAGGGCGGAGATGGCCATCAGGGCTGCACCCTGAGTGACCTTGCGGCCGCCTTCGAATTCTTCCTTGCCGGTGTAGTCGGCAATCTGGCCAACCGCGATGCGGGGGCCGGACATGCCCTGGGCGCGCACATGGCGAGACATGCACCGCAGCGCCGTAGAGTACGGCGTTTCGTTGCTGATCACCGGCGCGTTGCCGATCGGTGTTGCATAGGTGCCGCTGGGGCCTGCAACCGGGCTGATGCAGCCGGCCAGAGCCAGCGCACCGAATGTCAGTGCAATACCGCGCAGAGGACCGCGTGTCTTTGTCGGGGAGTTAGTCAAGATCGAGCGTGCCATTGAGAACGGCCTCCTGATCGCCATTGTTTATCTGTGTCGAGTTGACGATCACTGTGTTGTTGTTGCCATTGGTCACGACGTTGAGCTGGTTACCAACGGCTAACGCAGAGCCATTGATGCCGACGCCGGAACCCTGCCCAGCAACACCTGCAGTATTGCTGAACTCTGTGAACGTATTGGAAACGACCCGGTTCCCGTTCGCATCGCGGGTTGACGGGTCGAAGGCGCGATTTGTTTCACCCGGCTGAAAGCCGTACGGCGTACTCATGGTGTAGTTCTCTTCCCACGGCTCGTTGGCCGCCAGAGCTTCACCTGCCGTCATGCTCAGGGCTGCAAGCGCCAGGGCAGCAATGCCACCAGCAACAGCCGCGATCCATTCGGTGCGCTTCTGTGCTTTTTTCTGGTTCTGCGTGGAGCCCAACATGGCGTGTCGCTTTCCTTCGTTAGTGTGGCGCCCGGTTTTGGTGCGCAGACCGATAAGAGCAATGGCCATGCCAGCGCTTCAGCGGGTCATCCGGACACGGATTAACCATGGATTTGGCTGTTTTGCGGGGGGTGGGTGTCGTTGTGCCGTTCATGTTGCTGACAATCGCCAGAACCGTGCCAGTCCGAGATGTCTCAGATTGGTTCAAAGCGGCACAGCCGGAGAGGACATGCGTGCTTAATCGGGCCACACAGGGCGATGCCGCTTGCCAATTTGCAGCGGTTGCGGCCATCTAGGACCGAAAACAAAGCAAAAAGCGGCCTTTTGGGAGAGATCACGTGCCAGCAACACTCGAGTTCTATTATGACTGCTCCAGCCCATGGACCTATCTGGCCTTTTCACGGGTCGAAGCCGTGGCGCGACGGGCTGGGGCGACCATCGACTGGCGGCCTGTTCTGGTTGGCGGCATCTTCAACAAGGTTAACGAAAGCGTTTACGAGCAGCGGGCCAATCCGCACCCGGTCAAGGGCCGTTACTACGTTAAGGATTTGCAGGACTGGGCAACATTCTGCGGCATCAAGATTGGCATGCCCCCGGTTTTCCCGGTGCGCGCGGTCGATGTCATGCGGGGAGCCATCTTCGCTCTGGATCAGGGAAAAGTGGTCGAGTACAGCCGGGCGGCCTTTGAAGCCTATTGGGGCGACCTCAAGGACATCTCCCAGCCCGAACATCTTAAGGATATCTGCGACAAGGTCGGCCTGGACTGGGATGGCTATCAGGCGGCAATCGTGTCGGACGATGTAAAGGGCCGTCTGCGGGCCAATACAGAAGAAGTCATAGAGCGCGGCGGGTTTGGGTCTCCGAGCATGTTCGTTAACAAAACGGACATGTATTTCGGCAATGACAGGCTTGAACTTGTTGAAGCCGCGCTCACAGCAGCGCGATAGGGCGGAGCCTTAACCAGTGAGTAACGATTTTGGTTCGGGGGCCGGTCCCCAGCAGAGCTATCCCATGTTTCGGGCGCCCGGGTTGCTGGTGGGGCTCGTGGCCCTGCTGTTCGGCATCCATCTGGCACGGTCCTTCATGGACCCGCAGGCTGACTTTCAGTTCCTGTTAACCTTCGCGCTCTTCCCGGCGCGCTATGGCGTAACTGCCGATGGGGCGCAGTTCGTTTTTCCCGGCGGCATGTATGCGGATCTGTGGTCACCGGTGACGTATGCGTTCCTGCATGGCGGGTGGATGCATCTCATTTTCAATTCCGTCTGGCTTTTGGCATTCGGTACGCCTGTGGCCCGCCGGCTGGGAACCATCCGGTTCCTCTTCTTCTATCTGGCCTGTGGCCTTATTGCGGGCATCGTCTATGCGGGCGCACAGGCCGGGTCTCTTGCAGCTCTTGTCGGGGCATCAGGAGCCATCTCCGGCGTTGTGGCCGGGGCTGCCCTCTTTGTGTTCGAGAAACAGGGGCCGCTGGCCCGCTTCGGCTTTGATTACGGGGCGGAAGAGCTGCGCGCGGTACCACGCCGTCCTGCCCATAAGGCGCTGGGGAGTGGGCCGGCTCTCATGTTCACTGCCGTCTGGCTCGGTCTGACCCTGCTGACCGGGGCCTTGGGCATGGCGGATGTCGGGGACACAGCCACCATCGCCTGGGAAGCGCATCTTGGGGGCTTCATTGCGGGGATTCTGCTGTTTCCCCGGTTTGACCCCGGTGTCGAGGCAAATGAATAACAAGCAACTGACGGAAAATAGGGATTAACCTATTGAAAGCGTTGTGTGACTTCCCAAATCCAAATCACGCCCCGCGCAAAGAGAGTATCCCGTCATGGGATCATCCAGTGCCTGCGGAGCACCCATATTTCAGGAGTGATTGTTCAAAATGAGCGACGCCACAGCTTCTTCTGCCGGTGAAACCCCCGACGACGACGCCAACACCAAGCGCATTGGTTCTGATGCCAATGGCGATGAGGCGCTCTGGGTCCGGCTGTTGTTCATGCTTGGCTTCTGGTTCCTCGGAAACCTGGCCTTCTCGATCTCGATTTTCCTCGGCGCTTTGCAGTTCGTGGTCATTCTGGTCCGCGGCGACGCAAATGATGAACTCAAGACTTTCAGCCGCAACCTGGTCCAGTTCGTCTGGCAGTGCCTGGCCTATGTCACGTTCAACCAGTATGAGAAGCCGTTCCCGATGAGCCGCTTCCCGGACACCAAGAACGACGACTAGTCACCTGCTCCGCTAAAGCAGAGGCTCTGTTCGAGGGTCGGCTCTGCTAGAGCAGAGGCTCCAGATACACCGGATCGCCGCCGTCGAGGATCAACCCCTTGATGGCGGCGGTTCCGTTTTCAGAGACCGCCGCAATCACCGTCACGCTGCCCTCGTCACGCATGTCTTCAAGCTCGCGGCCGGTACCTTCGGGCACGAAGTAGCTTTCAATGCCATATGAGATGCGCGCGTTGCGGCAGCCCACGCAGCGTTCCTCCACTGGTGCCTCCCCGGCAACGGCCGTCGGTGTCAGGGGTGCTGTATCCATCCAGTCGATCCGGCCCTTGATGGAAACCGTGCCCGCGTCCGCCTCCGGTTGCCGGTGATGCATCGCCGTTGCCTGCCAGAGCCCCGTCGTGGCTTCGCTGAGGGTCACATAGACCGTATCGCCGCCTGAGAACTGATCCGGATCTTCAGCCAGCCTGTCTACCGGCAGGCGGGAGATGTCGTAGGTGAGGATCACATAGTCTCCGCGGAAGATATCTCGGGGGTCGACCGGGGCTGTCGCGAGACGGACCTCGGTACCCGACGATAAAAGGGTGACCCGCTCCATGACAATCTGACCCAGCAGCAAGGTCATGATCACCGCCGCAAGGATAAGTCCCCAGAGCCGGTAGGGGGCGCGTGCGATGTTTTCTCTCCAGCTGATCATGGCTCAGGCCTCCTTGTCGGCTTTGGTCTGTCGGGCCAATAGCCGATGTCTGATCCGTCCAAGGCCGACACTCAGGCCGATCAGCAGCAACCCGCCGACTGCAAAGAAGGCGGCAGTGTCCAGCAGCGTGCCCACGGTTTCGAAATAGACGTAAAGCGCCATGAGCCCAAAGGCCGCAAAGCCCAGATTGATGCCGAAGCGATCATGGGTGCGGGTGCCGTAGCTCACGCACCAGACCGATGCCCCGAAATAGGCGATGACTAATAGCCATCCGGCAATATCTCCATAAACAAACTGGGCATAGGGATAGACCACCAGCACCACCGTTGCGGCGGCAAGCATGGCTGCGTCGGGCATCGACACACGCGACTGGAGGAATGCCATGCCTACAGTCGCCAGAACCATTGCCCCAACAATCAGAGCCACCCAGATGTAATAGGTTTCGTCGGGAAGCACTCCGTCTGATGCGAGCGGCAGCCAGAACGCTGTGCCCATTGCGGCCAGTAAGCCCCAATGGATCATTGCGTCCTCAAAGGGTGCGATGAGACGCATGGCGATGTGGCCCTTGGCAAAGACGATGAGCGCCACCATTGCCGCGAGCGCGAAAACGCTGTCGGTGGACCAGTCCAAGTGCTCCATCAGCCACAGAGCGGTGGTTCCGAACCTGACGCCCCACGCATTGATGATGATGTGAGCTGCCGGCCGCCATCCCATGGCCGCTGCCAGCAGGCCGGCAACAGAGATGGGGATCACAAACTGCCAGTGCAGCAGCGCCGGGTTCTCCATCATCACCGCGATGCTCCACATCGGCGTGAGGATGATCGCGAGCACCAGGGCGGCGCGGGATGGCACCAGCCAGGCTGTCACCAGCGCGCCCGCCATCCAGAGCATCAACCCGTCGGAGTACTCACCCCCGATGTGATACATCTGGCCGATGAGCATGATGGAGACGCCGAAGAGGATGACGGCCAGAAGAATGGCGGCTTCGGTGTAAAGACCCGGCTCCTCGTCTTCTGTGCGAATGCGCCAGGCGGCAATGCCCACGGACCCCCACATGCCGAAGGCGAGCACCAGGAGCTTTGTGAGCTTGGACATCTCCGTCCAGTTGGCGGCAACAAAACTCATCGCCGCAAAGCCAAGAAGCACCACGCCGAGGACGGCAAGGACCGTTGTAAGTGCAGTGCCGCCGCCGGTGCCTTCAGCGTCCTTGACGATGGCCGGGATCTTCGCGGGATCAACCAGGCCGCGCTGGGACCAGCGGTCGAGGTCAGTCTTGAGACGCTTGATGTATTGGCGACGCAAAATCATGGCTTCCGGTGTCCCTCTTGTTTTTGTGACGTCGCTGGTAGGCGGGCAATGTGCCTGAAATGCGGCCACCCTAGACTGGGCAATACCCCGCGAATGAAGATAAGTGTGTCAATATGGCTGACCTAACTTATTGACCTTGTTCATCTTCTTGGCTTGTCGCGTCGGAATGTCGCGCTCATACTTGGTGTTCGTATGCGCGGAGTGGGTCTGAGAGGGACTCATACGTGTTTCCGTCAAAAACAGCCGAATTGAGCGGATTTTGGCGCGAAACCCGATCTCCGCGTTGGATTCATCATCGCTGAATAGGGAGAGCGTGTGATGACTGTAACTAGCATCCTGAAAGACAAGGGTCGGGATGTTGCGACGATCACGCCGGAGGCCACGTTACAGGACGCGGTCAATATGCTGGCGGAAAAGCGCATTGGCGCCATCGTCGTAACGGACTTTGCAGAGCGTGTGGCGGGCATTCTGTCCGAACGCGACATTGTGCGGGCCACCTCGCGCAGTGGCTGCGATGCTCTCAAAGAACCTGTCTCAGCCTACATGACCCGCGAAGTCGTGACATGCGGCCTGCATGACTCGACAGAGCGCCTCATGGAAATGATGACGGCGGGGCGTATGCGGCACCTGCCTGTCACCGAAGACGGTAAACTCACCGGCAACGTTTCGATTGGTGACGTCGTGAAACGGCGCATCGCCGACGCCGAGCTCGAAGCCGAGTCGTTGAAGGCGTATATCGCCAGCGGCTAAGAGATTTCGGTCGCTGTTAGGACGGTTTGTGGGGCGTGTTGGACGCAATGCTTGCGCCTGATCTGGCGTATTGAGCCTTGCGTTCTGCGCTCCATTGATCGATCTCGTCCTTTGGCACCCCATAGGAAATGCCACGCTCCACCCCAGGGCGCGCCCGCACCCGGTCGACCCAGGCCATGAGGCGGGGGGACCCGGTGATATCCACCTTGCTCCATTTCCAGCCACGCACCCATGGCCAGATCGAAATGTCGGCGACGGTGAAGGCGTCTCCACAGATGAAGTCGTGTGCGCCCAGCCGGGTTTCCAGAATCGCCACAAGCCTTTGCGCTTCGTTGTTGAAGCGGGTCAGGGGGTGCTCCTTCTTGATAGACTCCACATCGTCCATGTAGCGCGTGTAGCTGAGCTTGTTGCCGAATGTGGGTCCCAGATTGGCTCCCTGCCAATAGAGCCATGGCACCACATCCCATTTGCGCTCATCCATCGGCAGCAGCGATGTCGGGAACTGCTCCGCCAGATATTCAAGGATGGCGCAGCTCTCCATCACAGCCCGCCCGTCATGGACGATTGCTGGAATTTTCTGATTGGGATTGATGGCCGTGAAAGCGTCAGAGAACTGCTCACCCTTGCGCAGGTCGACTGTGTGCATCGTTACATCCGGTAAGTCGGCACCCGCCTCTTTGAGCTCCTCCACCATGATCGATGCCTTCCAGCCGTTGGGCGTCGCTGCGGTGTAGAGGTCGATTGCCATTTGCTATTCCTATTCGGACACCGGCTCGCCGGGCATGTCCGGCTTGCCGCTCAGGAAATCCATGGCCTCACGGATCACCGGCATGGCCTGACGGGCGGCGTCTTCGCCCAACTTGATGCACTCGTCAGCTTTGTGAAAATCGCTGAGGGAGATGTGGCCGATGCGCGGCGCCACCATGACGTCAGGCGGGTCACCGGCAAGGCGCATGCGGGCCAGGCGGTCTTGAATGATGTTGAGGGCGCCCATCATCACCGTCGTGATGCCCGGCGTCTTGTGGTCCCAGCCAAATAGCTGACGTACCAGTGCGCGGTCCGGACGGGTGGCCCGGGATACCATGGCGCGGGCGAGCGAGGGGGCGGTGCCGTTTGGCTGCTCGTCATAGCCAAAGTCCAGTTTGTTGATCTGTTCGCCTTCCGTGACCATGCCCAGACCGTAGGTGTCGGAGGACAGCGACACGGCAATCACCAACCGCGCCCCGAAGGCACGGCAAACCGATGCAGGGACTGGATTCACCAGCGCACCATCCACCAGCCAGCGATCTTCAATCTTCACGGGCGTGAACACCGCGGGCAGGGCATAGGACGCGCGCAGGGCGGGCACGAGTTTGCCCTCGCGCAGCCAGATCTCGTGACCGGTTGCAAGGTCTGTCGCGACTGCGATGAACCGCGTGCCCAGATGCTGCAGCTCGACGTCGCCAATGTCGTTTTCCAGAAGCTTTGCCAGCTTCATGCCTGAGAGGAGCCCGGAGCCGCCGAAGGTCATGTCCAGCAGGCCCAGCACCCGGCGCGGGGTCAGGCTGCGTGCCCAGTGCTCCAGTTCGTCCAGTTTGCCGGCGGAGTAGCAGCCGCCGACAACGGCGCCGATAGATGTGCCTGCAATGATGTCCGGCTTGATGCCTTCTTCCATCAGCACCCGCATAATGCCGATATGAGCCCAGCCGCGCGCCACGCCGCCGCCAAGTGCCAAGCCAATTCGGGGTCGCGTCATCGCATCAAAATCCTTATGGTCCGCAGCCCTTCGGCCAAGACGACTCTTGGCCCGTGACTTTGGGGGCAGGATGCCAGCATTCGCCATATGTGCAAGTCACGGTTTGACGCACCGATTTTGAGGAGATCTATGCCATGGAACTCGAAACGGATCGCATGGTGTTCCGGCCATTCCGCCCCGACGATTGGCGGGATCTACGGCTCATTCAGTCGGATGCACGGGCAACCGATACACTCTCGGCGGATGGGTTACCGTTTGCCGAAGACAAGAGCCGCAGCGCCGCGCGAACCTGGGCTGCCCATTGGGACATCAACGGGTTCGGCCTGTGGCATATCACCGACAAAGAGACGGGCCGCTTTTGTGCCTATGCCGGCCTGCGGCTGGTGCTGTTCTACGGCAAGCCGATTGTGGAAATGGCGTATGCGGTGGTACCGGCGTTCTGGAAGCAGGGGCGGGGGCACGAGTTCGCGCGGCCCTGCGTCGACGATGTGTTTGAGCGCATGAAGCTGGAAGAAGCGTGGTGCTTTACGCTCGTCCGCAACACTGCCTCACAAAAGGTCATGCAGGGCGCAGGTTTTGTGTTCACCCATCATGCAGACAATGTCGGCCTGCCGCACTTCTTTTGCAAGATGACAAAAGAACAGTGGGGTGGTCCTCGTGCCTAGTCGATGAAAGACCAGGTGACTGCCCCGTCGAATTTGCGGATCGGAATGGAGGCGATGCTCTTGGGGTCAGCCATGCGCATGTTGAGCGCAAGCCGGTCTTGATTCTCCGGTGTCAGCCCTTGCCAATGGGTCGTGCAGCCGCAGACCTTGCAACTGTGGAAGGCGAGTTGTCTGTCGCCATGGCTGTAAGCGTGCGTGCCGTGAGGGCCGGTCGCGATGTCAGCTTCACTGACATGACAATGGGCCCACAGACCGCGAATCCTACTGCAGAAAGAGCAGTTGCAGTCGACGAGGGCCTTCGGTTTCACGTTCAAGGAAAAGGTAACCGCGCCGCAGTGGCACTTGCCCCTTGTTATCTGCATGAAGTCTTGCACACTAAAGCTTTGTGGGGTTCGGCGCGTCGCCATAGACCTCAACAGGATCAAACGTTTTTTCGTCTTCCTTGTATGTCAGCACCACGGACTTGAAGTCGCCCTCGGTCTCGCGCTTGCCCATGGGTACTTCGCGGTAGAAGCACGACATGTAACCCACGTGGCAGGACGCGCCGGACCCGGCGACATCCACCTTCATCCAGACCGAGTCCTGGTCGTCATCGATGCGCAGCTCGACGATCTTCTGCACGAGGCCGGATGTAGCGCCCTTGTGCCAGACCGCCTGGCGGGAGCGGGAGAAGTAGTGGGCTTCGCCGGTTTCTATTGCTTTGGCAAAGGCCTCGTCGTTCATGTAGCCGACCATCAGCACGTCGCCCGTATGCACGTCCGTCGTCACAACTGGCATCAGGCCGTTGGCGTCGAATTTCGGCGCCAGGTCGTGGCCTTCTTCCACCTGCTCAACAGTCACGCGGGGGGCAAATTCAGGTTTCGTGGTCATGGCTCTAACTCGCAAACATCATCTGCAAAAGTAAACGGCCCCGCATACATAATATGCAGGGCCGCAGAAATCATGTGTGGTTGGCAGCGTTTTAGTAGCTACGGTCGCCGCGCACAAGGCGGAAGAAACGCTCTTCCATCCTCGGGTCATCCTTGAAAACGCCCGTAAACTGGGTCGTGATCGTGGCTACATCAGGCTTTTTGATGCCGCGGGTGGTCATGCACTGGTGCTTGGCCTCGATCATCACGGCCACACCGGCAGGCTTCAGGGCATCCACGATGGAGTCAGCGATCTGAGCCGTCATGGATTCCTGGGTCTGCAGGCGCTTGGCGAAAATCTCGATAACGCGGGCGAGCTTGGAAATCCCGACCACCGAATTGATCGGCATGTAGGCGATGTGGGCCTTGCCGAGGATCGGCACCATGTGATGTTCACAGTGGCTCTCCAGTGAGATATCGCGAAGCATCACGATGTCATTGTAGCCCTCAACCTCTTCAAAGGTGCGGCCAAGCACTTCTGAGGGGTCTTCATCGTAACCTTCAAAAAACTCTTCATAGGCACGCACCACGCGAGAGGGCGTGTCGATCAGGCCTTCGCGGTCCGGGTTGTCGCCGGCCCATGAGATAAGAGTGCGAACAGCGGCTTCCGCTTCGGCACGGCTCGGCTTTGTCTCCGCTACTTCGGTCATGTCGGTGGCATCCATCTTTTCAACCATGGCGTCCATCGTAGTCAGTCCTTCCTGGCGCACGCGCGGCCCCCCGTCCCGGTATCGTCGTTAGGCTTCCGGGCATGAGGCGCGGCGAGGCGCTTCATTGGTGAAAACGGAGCGCGAAGCGAGACATACTCTGTGTCGGCACGCGCGCCGGTACTTGGATATATGGCACGGGAAACCCCGCCCCACATTGCTTAAACTGCGCATACAACATTGCACATTTGCGATATCAGCCGCGACACTGTCTTGCCTGAAACCATTAACGTCTACGTGTGTTCCCGCAGATCGGATGACAAGAGGGCTTGGAATTCTGCCCTTTTAGGCACAAATTCAGTCTCATGAGCGAAACCATAAGCGAAAACGGCCTGAACGAGGTCTACAACCGCCGCATCCTGGAACTGGCCGGGGACATCCCCCGGATCGGTGTTTTGGAGGATGCGGATGCCTCAGCCAGCGCCGTCAGCAAGATGTGCGGCTCGAAGGTGACCGTGCACCTGAACATGACAAAGGGAAAAGTCAGTGACTTCTCCCATCAGGTTCATGCCTGCGCCCTGGGCCAGGCGTCGTCCTCTGTCATGGCGCGGCACGTTATCGGCGCAACACGTGAAGACATAGAAGGCGCGCTCAATACGATGCGGGCCATGCTCAAAGACGGCGGTGACCCGCCCATGGGCAAATGGTCAGACCTTGAAGTCCTGAAACCCGCCCGCGAGTTCAAGAACCGCCATCAGTCGATCCTGCTGACCTTCGAGGCCACGCTCGATGCGATTGGACAGGTCGAAGCAACAGAGACGGCTTGACCTTCCCCTCGCTGTAAGCTCTACATTTTTCGCATGCGTGTTTTCATAGCCAAACTCCTGTCCATTTTGATGCTGGTTACAGCAGCAGCTCCGGCCTTTGCGTCTTCTGATGTAGCGGGAGCTCATGCCTTGGGGTGTGACATGATGGCAATGGACCATGCGGGTCATGAGATACCGGCTGACACTGAAACGGATTCCGCCAAACTCCGGAACTGTCCTCTTGCGGCATCCTGCATGGTCGGGATGAAGTCGGTGTTGGTGCCTTTGCGCAGCGAGCAGATTTGGGTGCATGCCCCGTTCGACGCGGCCCCTGCATCAACGCAAGCAGGCAGCACGTTAGCGCTCGATCCACCTCCGCCCAGTCTGAGCTGAACCGCCGCCGTTTAAGCGGCGCTTCACTTTGAGCTTTTCAGACAAGTCACGTGCAGTTGTGCGCGCTCAAGCGGGCCGCCACGCACGCTCATGCGGAGTATCCTTATGTCTATCAGTAATCGTATCCATAACCTGGCGCCGCTGATTGCAGCCCTTGCCATTGTCATCCCGGGACATGCCTATGCCGCCGGGTCGGTTGGCCACCATCAAAGTGCAAAGCATGGTGAACAAGATGCCATTGCCGGTCCCATGTCATTCGGCAAGCCCGGCAACGTCGCAGATGCCGATCGGGTGATCGAGGTCGTCATGGCCGACAATTATTTTGAGCCGGAAACACACGTTGTTGCTGCGGGCGAGACCGTCCACTTCAAGGTGGCTAACCGCGGCACCCTTGTTCATGAGTTCAACCTGGGCACGCCGAACTATCACGCAGCGCATCAGGACGAGATGGTGATGATGCAGCAGCATGGCGTGTTGATGGGCGACAGCATCAACCACGACATGATGAACATGCCCATGGGCGATGACGGCCATACCATGAGCCACGACCATCCCAATAGTGTGCTTCTGGAACCAGGTGACTTTGGTGATGTCGTGTGGACCTTCACGTCTGGCGGCGACATCGAGTTTGCCTGCAACGTGCCCGGTCACTACGCGGCCGGCATGGTTGGCGCTGTGGAAGTGGAGTAGCTGCTATGACATTCCGTATTCTGACATTATTGTGCCTGCTGGCAGGAATCGTGCCTGCCGCTGCGGGCACCTATGACCTTGAGGTGGGCCCAGTCACGCTGGACGTGTCAGGCCAGCCTGTCGACGGCTTTGCCATCAATGGCCAGGTGCCGGCGCCGCTCCTGCGGTTCAAGGAAGGCGAAGACCTCACCATCAACGTCACAAACACGCTGAAGGTTGATACCTCGATCCACTGGCACGGTTTCGTGCTGCCGTTCGATCAGGACGGTGTGCCGGGCATGAGCTTTCCGGGCATCAAGCCGGGTGAAACCTTTACCTACCGCTTCAAGGCACCCAAGGCGGGGACCTACTGGTACCACTCCCATTCCGGTCTGCAAGAAGGGGCAGGGATGTATGGCGCCATCATCATCGAGCCCGAGGGCCGCGAGCCGTTCCGCTATGACAGGGACTATGCGGTGGTGCTGTCGGACTGGCATGAAGACAGTCCGATGCAGGTGTTCCGCAACCTCAAGCGGTCGCCGGATCATTACAACGGCATCCAGCGCACGGTTGGCGAGTTCTTCAGGGACGCATCCGAGGATGGTCTTGATGCTGCGATCTCAAACCGGCTGGACTGGGGTGAGATGCGGATGATGCCGTCTGATATCTCTGACGTTCAGGGCTACACCTACCTGATGAACGGACAGAACTCCGACCAGAACTGGACGGGCCTGTTCGAGCCCGGTGAGCGTGTTCGCCTGCGCTTTATTAACGCCTCGGCTATGACGTTCTTCGACGTTCGCATACCGGGAGTCAAGATGACGGTGGTTCAGGCCGACGCCAATAATGTGCGGCCGGTAACTGTCGATGAGTTCCGCATCGCGGTTGCGGAGACCTATGACGTGATCGTCCGCCCGCGCGAGGACAAGGCATTTACGGTCTTCGCGGAAACCATGGCGCGTGACGGTTTCGCCCGCGGCACGCTTGCCCCACGTGAGGGAATGTCTGCCGACGTGCCGGAACTTCGCGATCCACCGCGGCTCACAATGGCGGATATGGATCATGGATCAATGGACGGCATGGACCATTCGGGTATGGATCACGCAGCCATGGGTCACGACATGGGAGCCATGGATCACTCCAAGATGGATCATGCCGCCATGGGGCATGACATGAGCGCCATGATGTCCAGCGAGGAAGATGACCCGTTCTATGCACCAGGCTCGGGGCTGGAGCCTGACGCGGCCAATGGCGGCAAGTTTCTGTCCCTTGCTGATTTGCGGGCCCAGGAGCCGCTCTACGACGACCGGCCCTACGACCGTGAAATCAGGCTCCGGCTCACCGGCAACATGGAACGCTATATGTGGTCCATCAACGACAAGAAGCTGTCAGAGGCCGAGCCGCTGCGTTTGCAGTATGGTGAACGGGTGCGCTTCACGTTCATCAACGAAACCATGATGGCGCATCCGATGCACCTGCATGGCATGTGGAAGATCGTTGATGTGGGGGCGGGCAAGTGGAACCCGCTCAAGCATGTTCTGACCGTGCCGCCCAATGTCACCATTTCGGCGGATGTCGAAGTGGATGCGCCGGGGCAGTGGGCGTTTCACTGCCACCTCATGTACCACATGGCCGCGGGCATGTTCCGCAAAGTCATTGTGGAGGGCGGACCTGAAGACACAGCGGTGGTTGATCCCGAGCTTGAAACGCTGTGGGGCATGGCCAATGCGGACACGCCAGCAAAGGCGCACCCCTGATGTGGGGGCGTGTTGCGGCGGCGGGCTTCATACTCGCCGCGTCCTCTCTGCCGGCGGTTGCAGCAGAGATGGACAACATGATCCTCAGTCATGTCTCGGTGGAGCGGCTAGAGTACCGGGTCCAGGACGGAGATGGTGTGGGGTTTGTCGAGGGCGATCTTGTCATTGGCAATGACAGCCACAAGGTTGTGCTCAGCATTGAAGCCGAGCGGAGCACTGATGGCGGTGAGTTCGAGAGTTCCGAGGTGCACCTGCTGTACCGTCGACCGGTCTCGGACTTCTTTGATGTCCAGGGTGGCCTGCGACATGATCTGGCGCCAGACCCGGAGACATCGCATCTGGCGCTCGGTCTCACCGGCCTGCTCGAGCAGTGGATCGAGTTCGAGGGCAACGCCTATCTGTCGGACGATGGTGATGTTGCCTTTCGTGTGGAAGCCGAAACAGAAATCTTCCTGACCCGGCGGATTTTTGCTCAGCCCCTTGTGGAGCTGGATATCAGCGCCAGCGAGAATCGGGCACGTGAGATTGGTCCCGGTTTCTCCAAGATCGAGGCCGGACTCCGTTTCCACTACGTGGTGACAGGCGGGCTCAATCCCTATATCGGCATCAACTACGAGGCCAAGTTGGGCGAAACGGCTGATTTCGCCCGCGCTGACGGTGAAGATAC
>JBHJJF010000143.1:0-15893 GCA_050042885.1 Candidatus Phaeomarinibacter sp. | reverse complement strand
GCCACAGGCGGCCCGGTTGATACCGGCGCGCTTGGTGGATCAGGCAGTAATTCAAATGCTCGCCGCGGCGCCGCCGTCACCGTCGTGCGCTATGGCGTCCAGGCCCTTGAGCAACCAAGGACGAGCCGATGAGTGATTTCTTCCAGGCTTCTGCCACTCCATCGCGATTTGAAGTGATGCGCAATGCCGCAATCGCTGCGGCCGTGTCTTTCTTGTTGACCGCTGGTCCTGCGGCTGCACCGACCAACGCAGCGCAGCTTCTCGGCGGCGAAGAGGGTGGCCCGGTCGTCAAGGTCGACACCGGGGGTGAAAGCGCCAACAGTCAGGTCATGGCCCTCGGGCTCAACAAGTCAGCCGTTATCGAGCTCCCCGTTGATGCGTCAGATGTGCTGATCGCCAATCCAGAAATCGCAGACGCCATCGTACGCAGCGCCCGCCGTACCTACCTGCTGGGCATGGAAGTGGGCGAAACAAATGCCTTCTTCTTTGATAATGCCGGACGTCAGGTCCTCAACCTTGAGATCCGTGTTGAACGTGATATCGACTCGCTCCTGACAATGCTCGGCCGCCATCTGCCGGACGCCCGTATCGACGTGGAAGCCATCAATGACAATCTGATGCTCACGGGTGTGGTGCCCAACGCCGCTGCGTCAAGCAAAGCGCGCGAGATTGCCACCCGCTTTGTTGGCGACCCTGAGAAGGTCTTGAACATGCTGTCGATCGACGGCAAGGAACAGGTGATGCTCAAAGTCACGATTGCTGAAATGCAGCGGACTTTGATCAAACAACTGGGCATCGACCTCTCGTCCATCAGCTCCATTGGTGATCTGGCCTTGCGGCTGCAAACCAACAATGCCTTCTCGGTTCAGGGCCGGGCACTAGGTGGTCTGACAACGGCACCAACCTCCACACGACCGTCGACGGAAGGGGGTACGGTGTTCCCGTCCTCCAGCGGCGTGTCATTTGATGACTCCTCTGGTTCATACATCGACGGTGCACTGCGCGCACTCGAGCGCAATGGCCTCCTTCGCACATTGGCCGAGCCCCCGCTGACGGCAATCACGGGGGAAAGCGCCAACTTCCTCGTTGGTGGTGAATTCCCTGTCCCATCCGACCGGGACAATAACGGCTATGTGCGGATCGAGTTCAAGCAGTTTGGTGTCGGCCTTGCCTTTACGCCTGTTGTCCTGACGGAAGGCCGCCTCAGCCTGGAGAATTCTACTGAGGACAGTGAGCTGTCCTCGGACGGAGCCTTCGTCGTCCAAGGCGGCACGGTTGTCAACGAAGATGGCTCGAGTACCCAGCTGAATGGCATCACCTTTCCGGCGCTGCGGGTCCGACGTGCTGAAACGGCTGTCGAACTGCCCTCCGGCGGTTCGCTGGCGCTTGCGGGTCTCCTGCAGGAATCGACACGTCAAAACATCGATGGCGTTCCTGGCGCCTAGGACATCCCAATTGACGGATCACTATTCCGCTCGCGAGACTATCTCTACGCCGAGACAGAACTTGTTGTGATCGTGACGCCCTATCTCGTTGATCCAAAGCACGAAAGTGACTTCGTCCTGCCAACGGATGACAGCATCCCGGCGAGCGATATGGAAACCATCCTGCTTGGCCGTTTGAATGGCACCAAGAGTTCCGGCAAGAAAGACCTGAAGAAGCAGCTTCAGGGTCCTGTCGGATTCATTATGGAGTAATGCGGCTATGCGTCATCTGTTCCGCCTTCCGACACTCTTGGCCGCAAGTCTCACATTGACGGTCGCAGCGTGCGGCAACATTCAGAACGGACCGCTACAGGCGGCGTCCGTGAAGCAAACGCACCCCATTACTGTCGACAGCCAGTCCGCAGCACTGATGCTGCGCGTTGCGCCTGACTCGACATCTTTGAGCGACGACGATGTCAGTCGTCTTAAGGCCTACGCGCTACGCTACAGAAACCGCGGCAATGGCCCGATGGTCATGTCCATTCCAACCGGCGCACCAAATCGTGGCGCGGCCTCTCGTGCAGCAGCGGAAGTTGAAACACTGCTCGACAGCTTGGCCATTGGTCCCAACAGTCTGCGTCTCAGTCACTACCGCGCTTCCGGTGCGGCTTCAGACGCCCCGCTTATTCTATCATTCTCGCAATATGTGGCGACGCCCTCGCCCTGCGGGAACTGGTCAGAAGATGCCGCTTACAATCCGAACAATACGCGTTCTGCCAACTTCGGCTGCGCGTCCCAGAACAATCTAGCCGTGATGCTGGCCGACCCGGGTGATCTTGAGGCCCCTCGTGACATGACACCGGGAGATGCACAACGTCGTGATGTTGTGCTTGAGCGTTATCGTCTTGGCGAAACAACGCAAACAGAACGCGGTGAAGAAGAATCCGGCGCCGCCAGCCAGGTTAGCGAGGACTGAGCCTGATCCATGAGCGAAGCCCATCACATAGACCCACAGATGCCGCCGTTTCCTGATGCTCAGGACATGCAGGCGCAGCCACCAGGCGGCGTGGAGCCGCAGTCGATGACACAGGATGTTCCGCTTGCCGGGGACGGTCAGATCATTCGGCCTGTGCCGCGCGTAACCATTCAGGCATTCTGCGAGACACCTGATGTGGGCGTGTCTCTGCAACGGGCTTCACAGGACCGACGCCTCGCAAAGGCACACCTAACAGTGCACATGGGCGGCATTGCCGCTGCAATCTCGCACTATGTCGATACGCCCACGCCTGGTCTGATCATCGTAGAGAGCCAACTGGCTGGACATCAGGTTCTCGGGTCACTCGACAAGCTCGCTGAAGTCTGTGATGCCGGGACCCGTATTGTTGTTGTGGGCCTCGCCAACGACATCACGCTGTATCGTGAACTCATCCGTAAGGGCGTGAACGATTATCTGGTGGCGCCGCTCAACCCGCTACAGATTGTTGATAGCATTTCGACGCTCTATGCGGACCCTGATGCTCCGCCACTTGGGCGCACAATAGCTTTTGTCGGCGCACGCGGGGGCACCGGATCAAGCACCATTGCCCACAATGCAGGCTGGTGCATCTCCGAACACATGAATGAAGACGTTACGGTTGTAGACCTTGATCTGGCATTTGGCACAGGTGGTCTTGATTTCAACCAAGACCCGGCTCAGGGCGTAGCCGACGCATTGTACGCGCCGGAGCGCTTGGACGATGTCTTGCTGGAGCGCCTGCTTGTTCGGTGTACGGAGCACCTTAGCTTGTTTGCTGCGCCGGCCACACTCGACCGCGACTATGCCCTCGATGAAGAAACGTATGAACTGGTCTTGGATGTGGTCCGCCATTCCGTGCCGTGCGTTGTCCTCGACCTTCCGCACATTTGGAGCTCATGGACACGCAAGCTTCTGCTTGAAGCTGATGAGATTGTAGTCACCGCCACACCGGATCTCGCCAGCCTTCGTAATACCAAGAATATGCTCGATACGCTGCGGACAGCGCGGCCCAACGATATTTCGCCTCATCTGGTTATCAATCAGGTGGGTGTTGCTAAACGGCCGGAAATTCCTGTGAAGGACTTTGCGGAAGCGCTCGAAATTGAGCCCGCGCTGGTGCTTCCGTTTGATGCCGCCTTGTTCGGTGAAGCGGCCAACAATGGCCAAATGATTGAAGAGATCGACGCGCGCAGCAAAACCGCTCAAGGCATGCGCCATCTTGCGTCCGCCGTCTCAGGGCGCCAGATCGCAGCGTCTAGCAAAACCAACGGATCGCTCCTGTCCCGCCTGCTTGGCAGAAAGGGGTAGCCCACCATGTTTGGCCGCCGCGACAACGAGGGACCGACGACGCCTTCACGCCCGCAGGCAACGCCAGCGCCTGCACCGGCGCGCCCGACGACGCCTCAAGCTGCAGCTCCCAAGCCGGCATCGCCTTCGCCCAAGCCAAAGCCCACGCCAGCAGCGCCAGTCGCGAAACCCGCTCGCCCACAGGAACGTTCGGCAGACTACTATCAAATCAAGACGACCATCTTCAATGCACTGATCGACACAATTGACCTGACGCAGCTTGCCCAACTCGATGGTGCGAGCGCGCGTGAAGAAATTCGCGACATCGTCAACGAGATCATTTCGATCAAGAGCGTTGTCATGTCGATCTCGGAGCAGGAGGAATTGCTCCAGGATATCTGCAACGACGTGTTAGGCTATGGTCCGCTGGAACCGCTTCTGGCCCGCGATGACATCGCGGACATCATGGTCAATGGGGCTTCGGATGTGTTCATCGAAGTCAGCGGCAAAACCCAGGCAACGGGTGTCAAGTTCCGCGACAACTCGCAGCTGATGAACATCTGCCAGCGCATTGTGAGCCAGGTCGGCCGACGCGTTGATGAATCAAGCCCAATTTGTGATGCCCGCCTGCCTGACGGCAGTCGTGTGAACGTCATCGCCCCGCCGCTGGCAATCGACGGCCCCAGCCTGACCATCCGCAAGTTCAAGAAAGACAAACTGCGGATGGAAGACCTGGAGCTATTCGGGTCTAGCTCTCCTGAAGGCGCTCGCGTCCTCAGCATCATCGGGAAATGCCGGTGTAACGTTCTGATCTCCGGTGGTACGGGCTCAGGTAAAACGACGCTTCTCAACACAATGACAGCTTTCATTGAAGAAGATGAACGCGTCATCACCTGCGAAGACGCCGCTGAACTTCAGCTGCAGCAGCCCCATGTTGTCCGGCTGGAAACACGCCCACCGAACCTTGAAGGGTCAGGCGAGATCACCATGCGCGATCTGGTGCGCAACTGTCTGCGTATGCGCCCGGAGCGCATCATTGTGGGTGAGGTACGTGGACCGGAGGCATTTGATCTTCTGCAGGCGATGAATACGGGCCATGACGGCTCTATGGGAACATTGCACGCCAACACGCCGCGCGAAGCCATGTCGCGTCTGGAAAGCATGATCACCATGGGCGGCTTCTCTTTGCCGTCACGCACGATCCGCGAAATGATCTCCGGCTCCATCGACGTCATCATTCAGGCCGCGCGTCTGCGCGACGGGTCACGCCGTATCACCCACATCACTGAAGTAACGGGCATGGAAGGTGATGTGATCATCACCCAGGATCTGTTCGTCTACGAGATGGATGGCGAAGACGCACATGGCAACATCAATGGGAAACACAGATCGACCGGCATCGCCCGACCCAATTTCTGGGACCGGGCGCGCTACTACGGGCTTGAGAGTGATTTGGTTACAGCACTTGAAGAAGCTGAGGGTTAGGGGCAGATCAGATGTTTGATGCCCAGTTGGTCTTTATCGCAACCGTGTTCATGGCGGTGCTTGGCGTAGGCGGTGTCGCTTATGTTGCGATCATTCCTGTTCTTGAAAAGCGTACCCAATCAAACAAGCGCATGAATGTTGCCGCTGGTGGCAGGCAGGCACGTGGCGCAGGCCGCGTTGGCGCCATCGACCCAAATGCGCAGCGCCGCAAGCAGGTGCAGGAAACCCTGAAGGAACTCGAAGAAGCTCAAGCGGCCCGTAAGAAGACCGTTACCATGCGATCACGTATCGAGCAGGCGGGGCTTAGTATTTCGCCTCGCAATTTTACACTTCTTGGTGCGACTGGCGGGCTGGTCGTCGCGGGTCTTCTTATGATCAGCGGGCAACCACCCTACATTGGTTTGCTGGCAGGATTTGCTGCCGGTTTCGGGTTTCCCCGCTGGTTGCTGAACTATCTCAAGCCGCGCCGCCTCAAGCAGTTCACGGAAGAGTTCGCTAATGCGGTGGATGTCATTGTGCGTGGCTTGAAAGCCGGTCTTCCGCTGCATGACTGCATCACGATCATCTCCTCGGAGGCTCAAGGGCCCGTCCGCGATGAGTTCAGGGAACTTGTTGAGGGCCAAAGGGTGGGCATTACGCTTGAGCAGGGGCTTGAGAAGATGACCGAACGGGTGCCGCTGGCGGACCTGCGTTTTTTTCACATTGTGATTTCCATCCAGCAGAAGACAGGCGGCAATTTGTCTGAAGCGCTGGGCAATCTGTCCAAGGTTCTGCGTGACCGCAAGGTGCTGCAGGGCAAGATCATGGCCATGAGCCAGGAGGCCAAGTCTTCTGCTGCGATCATTGGCATCTTGCCACCTGGCGTGATGATGCTCGTTTACATAACAACGCCGGACTACATCAACCTGCTGTTTGAAGAGCGGATGGGTCAAGCCATGCTGATTGGCGGCGTCATGTGGATGTTGATTGGCGTTCTGGTTATGAAGCGAATGATTTCTTTCGACTACTGATGAAATAGGGACTCCGCGCCATGTTCATGGCCTTTGTAGATATTGTTACGAACCCGCAGATGATGGCGATGCTGCTGTCCGCTGTGGCTGCATTCGCGACAATTATCTCTATTGGGCTCCCTTACCTGTCACAGGACACGCTGGCGTCCCGAATGAAATATGTTGCCAGTGAGCGCGACGCGTTGCGCAGCAAGCTTCGGGCGGAAATGGAAGAGCGCGAGGGCGCAAAACGCGGCACTTTGCGGTCAACACCCAAGGGTTTTACGAAGCGGTTGGTCGACAAGCTGAACCTGCGCAAGTTGCTGGAGGACGAGGATCTTCAGATGAAGATCAAGATGGCGGGTTTTCGCGGACAGGGACCGATCTACACGTTTCTGTTTTTCCGCATTGCCATGCCGCCGATCGTCTGTGCGGTCGCGGCGTTCTACATCTTCTTCGTGCTTGATCTGTCCACGCCAACCATGGGCAAGCTCGGCATGTCGATCTTGGCCGGCTTTGTGGGTTTTTATCTGCCCAACGTCTTTTTGCAGAACATCATCACACGGCGTCAGCAGAACATTCAGCAATCCTTCCCGGATGCCTTGGACTTGCTGTTGATCTGTGTCGAGTCTGGCATGTCTGTTGAAGCGGCCTTCAACAAGGTGGCCGCGGAAATTGGTATGCAGTCCGTTGAGTTGGCGGAGGAGCTGGCCCTTACGACCGCCGAGCTCTCGTACCTGCAGGACCGCCGCCAGGCCTATGATAATCTGGGTAAGCGTACGGGCCTGCCAGGCGTCAAGGCGGTGACCACAAGTCTTATTCAGGCGGAGAGATATGGTACGCCGCTCGGTCAGGCCCTGCGTGTGATGGCGGAGGAGAACCGCAACATCCGCATGGCTGCCGCCGAGAAACGTGCCGCTGCCCTTCCACCCAAGCTCACGGTGCCGATGATCCTGTTCTTCCTGCCCGTTCTCTTCGTGGTAATCCTGGGTCCGGCGGTCATTCGCTTCACCATGAACTAGACCGCGCTTTTGCCGGACACCTTCACAAACAAAAACCCGCAGGCTCAACCTGCGGGTTTTGTCTTAGAACACCCAGAGCCTCGAAAGGTCGTGACTATTCGATAATGACCGGATTGTTGTCGGCGTTGGCCTCACGTGCCCACAATGCGGGCTGAGTGACGATGTTGCGCAGTTCCTGCACATCGCCATCGATGGGCTCCGGCGCAAGTTCTGCGCGGGCCAATCGCTCAGCATCCGTATAGTCGCCGCGCAATCCAAGAACCAATGCCAGGTTCTGGCGCAGCTTTGCCGTAGCCTTTGGTTTCGACATGGCTTCGCGCATGGCGAGCTCTGCGTCTTCCAGATCATCGGTCAGCGCATATGACAGGCCGAGATTGTTCCATGGCGTCGGTTCGCTGGGTGCGATTGCAATTGCCGCGCGATAGCTGTCGCGGGCGAGGTCATGCTGGTTTAGCTGATCATACGCAACGCCGCGGGCAGCCAGGGTACGCCAATTGCGTGGGTCGGCGGCCAATGCCTTCTCGAATACAGGCATGGCTTCCGTCGCTCTGCCAACGGCTGTGAGCGTTTTGCCATATTCTGCCAGAATGCGCGGATCGTCCGGCGTCAGGGAGCCGGCACGGTTCAAAACATCAAGGGCTGCGGGAACAGAACCAATGGCCCGCAATGCGGATGCGTATTCAGCCGCTGCCTCTGCGTCACGCGGGTCCTGCTCAAACAGACCGCCCCAATAGGCTGCCTTGGCCACGACATTGCCGTTGACCTCTGAAAGGACGTCCGCGTCCTTAAGTTGGGTTTCTAGCGTCGGCCCGGCCTTGGTGCCAGCGCCCATTGTCTGACACCCCGCCACGAGGGCGGCGACAGCACATACGGCTACAGCGCGCCGGAGGCGGCCATGGTTAAGTCCTTCAGGCAACGCAGAAGTCGGACGCTGTTTCACGGGAACTCTCTTCCACACTTCAACACGAATGCAGGACTGCGTGCAGCACCGCAAACGTGGTCCAATTCCATTGAAGGACATGGTGGCAAAGAGCCCTCAAGAAACCATTAATCATGAGGGGCGGTTTTGCGCCTTGGATTTTAAGTACATTGAGACGCGGATGGGCTCTATCGACCCATTTGCGCCCTCGCCCCCAACACCCACTCGCGCATCTCAGGCATGGAATTGATGGTTTCCATATACGCGCGGGCCTGACCATCCCGGTCACCCAGGGCCACGAGATCCGGCGCATAAGTTTCCAGCCGGGATACCACCGGTGCGAACATCGCATCCGCTATGGAAAACGCACCCAGAAGGTACGGACCGCCGCCCGTTTCGCCAAAGCGACCGCGGGCTTCCGTCCAGATTGCAATGATGCGGCTTATGTCATCTCCAACAGCCTCGTTCATCCCTTCGCCCGGACGATGGTGGATGCAATCCATGGGCATGTCCCGCCGCAACGCGGTAAATCCCGCGTGCATTTCAGCGCAGATTGCCCGGCCATGAGCGCGAGCCTGTGCATCGTCCGGCCACAACATTGCGTCCGGCAGACGGTCCGCGAGTGTTTCCAGAATGGCCAGGCTATCCCAGATGGTTTCGTCGCCCCATTTGAGGACCGGCACTTTGCCAGCTGGCGAATGGGACAGGCATTGGGCCTTGGTCTCCGCTCCCGCGCGGAGGGTAACGTCAACCTCGTCAAAGGGGATGCCGGCCTTCTTCAGGGCGAGCCACGGCCGAAGACTCCAGGACGACCAGTTCTTGTCACCGATCACAAGTTGCAGCGGAGGGGGATGCATGGGGCTGCCTCACTTCTATCGCCGGGCAATGGTGTGACGTGTCATTCCGCCACCAGTCGATATTGGCGATTGAACGTGTTCCATTGGTCCGTCAGACCGTGCCATATAGCGGGGTTGTCTTCTACATTGAAGGTGTGTGCACTGCAGCGCTCCCGCGTATCGCCCCACCCTGCTCCAAAAATGGATATGGCCTGACCTATGCTTGATGTGTTTCTCGAATCCGGCCCCGCAACGCCGGTTAGTCCCATTGCGTCCAATGCGCTTGATGCCTGGCTGGAGAACGCAAGCCCTGCGCACGCGTCGTGGGTAAAAGCTCAGGGCTTCAAGGCAAAGGCAGGTGAGGCACTTGCACTTCCCGGCGCTGATGGCGCCATTGAGCGGGTGCTCTTCGGGATTGGAGATCAAAGCGATCCGTTCGTCTTTGGCGGCCTCGCTTCCAAGCTGCAGCCCGGCGACTATGCCCTGGAGCCGGTACCCGACGATACGTCTGTTGCTCTGCTTGGGTTCGCGCTGGGCACATATGCGTTCAACCGCTACAAATCAAATGCCTCTGACGGGGGTGATGCTCCCAAGGTGCGCCTTGTCGTGCCGGAGGGAGCTGACTGCCACGATGTTTCACGTATCGCCCGCGGCATCTTCCTGGGACGTGATCTCATCAACACACCTGCCTCGGACATGGGTCCGGCAGAGCTGGAGGCGGCTGCGGATAAACTCCACCACCGGTTTGATGCGCGCCTTGCTGTCACAACGGGCGATGATCTGATCCGCGACAACTATCCCATGGTTCATGCCGTTGGACGCGCCAGTGATCGGGCACCACGGCTCATCGACCTGCGGTGGGGGCGGTCTGATGCTCCGAAGATCACACTTGTGGGCAAAGGTGTTTGCTTTGACACCGGCGGGCTGAACCTCAAGCCCGGCAACTTCATGGCACTGATGAAAAAAGACATGGGCGGGGCTGCCGCAGCGCTGGGGCTAGGCCAGATGATCATGGAGCGGGGCCTTGATGTGCATCTGCGCATTCTTGTTGCGGCCGTAGAAAATTCCGTCGCCGGCAATGCCTTTAGGCCTGGCGACGTCTTGGACAGCCGCAAGGGCCTGACGGTGGAGATCGGCAACACGGATGCGGAAGGCCGACTTGTGCTGGGCGATGCGCTGGCAGAAGCCGATACGGAAACACCGGAGCTGCTGGTCGACTTCGCGACCCTTACCGGCGCAGCCCGTGTTGCATTGGGCCCGGAGCTTCCGCCGTTCTTCACAAAGGATGACGCGCTGGCGGCGGACCTGGAAGCGGCTGCAAACGACGCTCACGACCCGCTCTGGCGGATGCCGCTTTGGGCCCCTTATGACAGTTGGCTCGACAGCAAGATTGCCGACGTGAACCATATTTCTGACGGCCCGTTTGCGGGATGCATTACTGCTGCCCTCTTTCTCAACAGGTTTGTGACGGAAACATCATCCTACGCACACTTTGACATCTATGGATGGAATGCCAAGCCGCGCCCTGGGCGCCCCGTTGGTGGGGACATCCAGGCCGTGCGCGCGCTCTATCGCCTGTTGTGCAATCGCTACGGCTGACGGACCTCGGATCACTTCATTTCGTAAGCGGTTGCAATCGACCGCGTCTCGCAGCTACGATTAACCATAATTTCCGGCGGATTGATCTTTGGGGGGTCGGTCGCGCAGCTATGCAACGCCGGAAAGAGTGCTGAGGGGGCGCACGCAGAGCGATGGAGCTCAAATCCGTTGAAGCGTTGAAGCTGTGGCATGATGTGGTTGCGGACACGGTTCGCGACGACGGCCCGGATTTGTCGTCACGACAGATGGCCATCCTGCTGACGGTATATCTATCACCGCCACCCCACACCGTGCGCGGCCTGTCTGAAGGCCTCAGGATTTCAAAACCCGCCATCACCCGCGCATTGGACGCCATGGGGCGGCTTGATCTTCTCAAACGCAAGCGGGATGAAAGTGACAGACGCAATGTGCTTGTTCAGAGAACGGTAAAGGGCTCAGTCTATCTTTCTGAATTTGCAGAACTGATTGCCAAGCACGCCAAGGACATCTGATGGCTTCCCTGCGCCCGGCGCTCGACCCGCGCCTTCATGCCTTTCGTGATGATCTTGCTGATGTCCGCCTGAAGGATCGCGTGGACGCTGACCGCTTTGTCGACGGCAGTGATGCCCATGTCAGAGTCCCGGTCACCGCCTTGCGCGGCCGACCTGAGCCAGATGGACCGCGCGACACCGAACTGCTCTTTGGGGAAACTGTTCGGGTGTTTGACACGGCTAATGGTTTTGCCTGGGTTCAGGCTGTTCGCGATGACTATGTAGGCTATGCGGCGTTGGACGACATTGCTGAGAGTGTTCGCGCCCCGACGCATCAGGTTGCGGCGGTGCGCACCTTTGTCTATCGGGATGCGGATCTCAAATCACCCATGCAAAGCTGGTTGTCTCTCAACGCCCCGGTTGTCGTCACCCGCCTGGACGGACGCTTTGGCGCATTGGATGGTGCCGGGTTTGTCTTCACGGATCATCTGCGGGCGACCGGAAGCTTTGTGCGGGACTATGTGGCCGTGGCCGAACAGTTTTTGGAGACGCCCTATTTGTGGGGTGGTCGTTCCAGTCTTGGGCTTGATTGCTCGGGCCTGGTTCAGTGCGCGCTGGAGGCCGCCGGCGTCCCCTGTCCACGTGACACAGACATGCAGGAAGCAGCCCTTGGCACGCCGGTCCCCGAACACGAGCCGCTTCAGCGCGGTGATCTTGTGTTCTGGAAAGGGCATGTGGGCATCATGGTGGATGGCGCGACCCTGCTCCATGCCAACGCAACCCATATGAAGACGGTTGAAGAACCGGTAGAGCCAGCTATTGCCCGCATTGCACAAACCGACGGTCCGGTGACATCGATCAAACGGCTGGACGCACGAGCCTAACTCGAAACCACACCTTCAGGGGCGGTTTCAAGGTCGAAGGCTGCTGCCATCAACGCCTTGGTGCACTCCGTCTGCGGAGTATCAAATATCTGATCCGATGTGCCCTGCTCGACAACTTTGCCATTGCGCATGACAATCACTTCGTCGGCCAGCGCGCGCACGACTTTCAGATCGTGACTGATGAAAAGGTAGGCAAGGTCATGGCGCTGCTGGAGATCGCGTAGCAGGTCGACAATCTGGGCCTGCACCGACATATCCAGGGCGCTTGTTGGTTCATCGAGGACCACGAAGTCCGGCTTCAACGCCATGGCACGCGCGATGGCAATGCGCTGACGCTGGCCGCCGGAGAACTCATGCGGATACCGGTCCATGGTTGCGGGATCAAGACCGACTTCTTCAAGGGCCTCTGCTACGCGTTTGCGGCGCGCGTCGTAGTCTAGATCGGTGCCGTGCACCAGGAGACCTTCTTCAACGATCTGCGCAACTGAAAGCCGTGGGCTCAGAGACCCGAACGGATCCTGAAACACAATCTGCATATCCGCACGGCGGCTGCGCAGGTCCGACCAGCCATCATCTTCAATATGTTGACCCATGAAGACGATGGGACCATTGGACTCGATCAACCGCAGCAAACCAAGGCCAAGGGTGGTCTTGCCCGATCCGGATTCACCCACCACCCCGACGGTATGGCCGCGGCGCACTGTCAAAGAGATCCCGTCGACCGCCTTGACGTGATCAACGGTACGCTTCAGCACGCCCTTCTTGATCGGGAACCAGACCTTGAGGTTGTCAGTCGACATCACTTCAGGGGCATCGAGCCGGGCGGTCAGTGGCTTGCCCTTGGGTTCACTGCCCAGAAGGTGTTTTGTGTAGTCGTGTTGCGGATCATCAAAGAGGCTGGCGGTCTCGCCTTCTTCGACGATTTTCCCCTTGTTCATGACGCAGACCCGGTTCGCCATCTTGCGGACGATGCCGAGGTCATGGGTGATGAGCAGCATGGCCATGCCCATCTCCTGGCTCAGGCTCTTCAGCAGCTTGAGGATCTGCGCCTGCACAGTGACATCCAGGGCCGTCGTGGGTTCGTCTGCAATCAGCAGGCGCGGTTCATTGGCGAGCGCCATGGCAATCATCACGCGCTGGCGCTGGCCACCTGACAGCTCATGCGGATAGGCGCCCAGACGTGACTCGGCATTTTGCAGGCCAACCTTGTTGAGAAGTTCAAGGACCCGCTTGCGCGCAGCTTCCGCCCGCAATCCGCGATGAACCGCCAGCACCTCGCCCACCTGCCGCTCGATGGTATGCAGCGGATTGAGCGATGTCATGGGCTCCTGGAAAATCATCGAGATTTCATTGCCGCGAATGCCCATCAGGGTGCGTTCGTCTGCACCTATTACGTCCTGGCCCCGGTACTTGATGGAGCCCGTGGGATGCGATGCTGCGGGATACGGCAGCAGCTGCATCAACGACAGCGCCGACACGGATTTGCCTGCGCCGGATTCGCCCACCAGTGCCAGCGTTTCGCCTTCCGCGAGGTCGAAAGAAATCTGGTCCACGGCCAGCGTCTCGTTGCCGTCCTGCGTGAAGACGACCGACAGGTCTTTGACCTCGACGAGCTTTTGGTCGCCACCACTCATTGCAGTGTCTTTCTCGGGTCAAACGCATCGCGGACTGCTTCGCCCACAAAGACCAGCAGGCTCAACATCAATGCGATCACGATGAACCCGGTAAAGCCCAGCCACGGGGCTTGAAGGTTGTTCTTGCCCTGTGCGAGCAGTTCACCCAATGACGGCGAGCCCGGCGGCAGGCCGAAGCCGAGAAAGTCCAGCGCGGTCAGCGCAGTGATCGACGAATTCAGTATGAACGGCAGGAAGGTCAGCGTCGCCACCATGGCATTGGGCAAAACATGCTTGAAGATGATGGTGATGTTGCGCAGGCCAAGAGCCCGCGCCGCACGGACATATTCCAGGTTGCGGCCCC
Organism: Candidatus Phaeomarinibacter sp.; assembly: GCA_050042885.1. Taxonomy (GTDB): domain Bacteria; phylum Pseudomonadota; class Alphaproteobacteria; order CGMCC-115125; family CGMCC-115125; genus Pyruvatibacter. The sequence continues at coordinate 1,986 of JBHJJF010000143.1, read as the reverse complement.
GCAGGAACTCAGCGCGCACAACGCCAACAAGCGCGACCCACTGGAACAGCAGCAATCTGCCCAGCAATATCCAGAAAGTCGGTTCAATGACCGCCGCGATGATGATGATCAGATAGAGCGACGGAACGGAGCTCCAGATCTCGATCAGGCGCTGGCCGATAAGGTCCGTCCAACCGCCGAAATAGCCTTGCACCGCGCCCACGGCAACGCCGATGATGGAGGCAAAAAAGGTCAGGATCAGACCGAACAGCACCGAGATGCGGAAGCCATAGATTACTCGCGCCACCACATCCCGCCCCTGATCGTCTGTTCCCAGCCAGTTTTCAGCACTGGGTGGCGCGGGCGCGGGCACCGGAAGGTCTAGATTGATGGTGTCATAGCTGTAGGGGATCAGCGGCCAGAGAATACTGCCACCCGCTTCCTGGATCAGCTCCTGAACGAAAGGGTCGCGATAGTCCGCCTCGGTGGCGAAGTCACCACCAAATTCCGTTTCTGGATAAGCCGTAAAGACCGGCGTGTAGATGCCGCCCTCGAACGTCACGAGCAGGGGTTTGTCATTGGCAATGAACTCGGCGAACAGGCTGATGAAAAACAGAACGCCAAAAACCCACAGGGCCCAATAACCGCGCGAGTTAGCCCGGAAATTTCGCCAACGGCGCTGGTTGATGGGAGACGTGCGGGCCTTGTTGATCCGGCCAATCCACGTGGCTTCCCAGTTGATGTTGCCCAGCTGCGTCCTGTCGAGAAGTGTGCTCATGACTTACCGCGCCTCGAAGTCGATGCGCGGATCCACCAGTGTGTAGGTGATGTCCGACAGGAGGCTCACCAACAAGCCAATGAGACCGAAGATGTAAAGCGTGGCAAAGACCACTGCGTAGTCGCGGTTGACGATGGACTCAAAACCCAGCAATCCGAGGCCATCCAGCGAGAATACTGTCTCGATTAGCAAGGCGCCCGTGAAAAATGCGCCGATGAAGGCGGCAGGAAAACCCGCTATCACGATCAGCATGGCGTTGCGGAACACGTGGCCATAAAGCACCTGCTTTTCAGCAAGACCCTTGGCGCGCGCTGTCACCACATAATGCTTTTTTATTTCATCGAGGAACGAGTTCTTGGTCAGCAGGGTCGTCGTCGCGAAGCCTGCCAGAACCATGGAGGTCACCGGCAAAATAATATGCCAGAGATAGTCGAAGATCTTTCCGAAAAAGGAGAGGTCGTCGAAATTGTCTGACGTCAGCCCGCGCAGCGGAAAGAGATCAAAATAGCTGCCACCGGCGAACAGCACGATGAGCAGCACGGCCAGCAGGAAGCCGGGAATGGCGTAGCCGACAATGATGACAGCCGATGTCCACACATCAAACGGCGTGCCGTCGCGCACGGCCTTCATCACGCCCAGTGGAATAGACACCCCATAGGCAATGAACATGGTCCACAGGCCAAGGGAGATAGACACGGGCAGTTTTTCCGCAATCAGGTCGAGTACCTTTACATCACGGAAATAGCTCTCGCCGAAATCGAAACGCACATAGTCCCAGACCATGGTGGCAAAGCGCACGTGGACCGGCTTGTCGAAGCCGAACTGGCGCTCAAGGTCTGCGATGAATTCGGGGTCCAGACCCTGGGCGCCGCGATACTTGGCCGTGGCGCTCGCATCCCCTCCGGCGGATTGCGCGCCAGCTCCCAGATCACCCCCTGGTGAGCCACCGATGCGGGCGGTGGCGGACACATCATTGCCCTGCAGCTGCGCAATGATGCGTTCGATGGGCCCGCCCGGCGCGAACTGCACAATGGCAAAGGCCACAAGCAGGATGCCGAGAATGGTCGGCACCATGAGCAGCAGGCGTCTGATGATATAGGCGGCCATCGGGCGGGGTTCAGCAATCCAGATCGTTGAGGATGATCAGTACAGGGTGCGAATCGCAGTGTGCCCTAATCGGCAACACGCTCAAACATAATCCCTACTGGTTAATGGCAGCTTCCTTTTCC
>JBHJJF010000142.1:0-19637 GCA_050042885.1 Candidatus Phaeomarinibacter sp. | reverse complement strand
TTACGTCGGGGATATGTAGCTTTGTTCGTGAGAGAACAGCATTTTTACTCAACTGACAAGATGTCAGTTAATATGATCTGGAGGCGTCTTCAAGAGGCTGTGTGTCGCTCCGGCGGGGGAAGGCCGCGGAAATCTGCGCTTAATGCCTCTTTTGATTAAGGCCAAGCCCTGCCAGTATGCGGCCCGAAAAAGCAAAAAATGTTGCCCGGGAACACCAGTTTGACCTCGAATAGTAAGTGCCTGATTGCCAATCGTGGCGAAATCGCCGTGCGGATAATCCGCACGGCAGCGTCTCTTGGCATTGAGACAGTAGCCGTCTACTCGACAGACGCTGCAGGGGCACTGCATACTCAGCTTGCGGATATGGCTGTTGAGCTTAAGGGCACGGGTGTTGCTGCCTACCTGGACGTCGCCGCCATTGTTGAGACGGCTAAATCCCAAGACTGTGACTTGGTACACCCGGGATACGGCTTGCTTGCAGAAAGCGCGGACCTTGCTGCTGCCTGTGACGCAGCCGACCTGACCTTTGTCGGTCCAAGGGCGGAAACATTGGCTCAACTGGGCGACAAAGTAGCGGCCCGTGATCTTGCGAGAGCGAACGATTTGCCCTTGATCGAAGGGTCATCGGTACTGGGCACTGAAAGCGATGCGGCGGCCTTTTTTGCCTCCCTTGGCGGGGCGCCGGGCATCTTCAAAGCGGTCGCCGGCGGTGGTGGTCGCGGTATGCGAATCGTTCAAAATGCTGATGAAATTTCCGCGGCGTTTGCCCAAGCATCGGCCGAAGCGCAAAGCGCCTTTGGAGATGGCTCGCTCTATATGGAGCGTTACCTGCCAAGTGCTCGACACATTGAAGTGCAGATTGCCGGGGACGGCAGCAGCGTTGCTCATCTGTGGGAGCGGGACTGCACGATCCAGCGCCGCCATCAAAAACTCGTCGAGCTGGCACCCGCGCCCAATCTTGCGCCTTCCCTCCGGCAGCGCATTCTTGATGCAGCTGTGCGTTTGGGCGCTGCTTCCAACTATCTGGGTCTGGGTACGATTGAGTTTTTGCTGGATGCCAGCGTGGACGGCGGTGATGCACCCTTCTTCTTCATTGAGTGCAATCCGCGTATCCAGGTGGAACACACGGTTACTGAAGAGACCACAGGACTTGACCTGGTGGCCATTCAATTCCAGATCGCTAAAGGCGAAAGCATTGTTGCTTGTGGTTTGGACGCACTTCCGGTTCCAACCGCGTCGGCTGTTCAGCTGCGGGTCAATACGGAGAGCATGGAGGCTGACGGGACTGTCTTGCCAGCAGGTGGCAATCTGACTCGATTTGACGCGCCAGGCGGCCCCGGCATTCGCATCGATAGTCACGGCTTTGCTGGTTACCCCACCAATCCGCAATTCGACTCGCTCCTTGCCAAACTGATTGTCCGACGTACTGATCAAAACTGGCCGAGCTTGATGCGTCAGGCGCATCGCGCCCTTGGTGAGTTTGCAATTGGCGGTGTCGATACCAACCAAACATTTCTACGGGCGCTTCTGGCGCATCCTGATCTTTCAGCCTGGCAGGTGGATACACAGTTCATCGACCGCGTGGGTTCAGCGCTTGTCGCGACAGCTTCGGCAGATGAAGGCCTGCGAGTTGCGCCGTCCGAGACTGGCTCCAAGAGTGCGCCGGTTGCTGCGCATGTGGATGCGCCTGAGGGAACTGTCGGCGCGCTGGCACCGCTTCAGGGCTTGCTTGTATCAGTCATGGTGTCTGACGGCGAACAGGTGAAGACCGGACAGGAAGTGGCCGTGCTTGAAGCGATGAAGATGCAGCATGGTGTTACAGCGCCGCGCGCGGGCACGGTCCGTCTTGTGGCTGCTGATCCCGGCATTGTGCTGGATAAGGGCGCCCCGGTCGTTTTCATTGCGCCGAGTGAGGGTGCGGCTGATGGCGTTGTAGCCGCAGCCGACGTCGATCTGGACTACATCCGGCCTGACCTCGCCGAGCTGCATACCCGCATCAACAAGACGCTCGACCATGAACGTCAGGCCGCCGTCGCCAAGCGCCACAAGCTTGGTTTCCGCACGGCCCGCGAGAACGTCTCAGATTTGTGCGACGATGACAGTTTTCTTGAGTATGGCCAGATGGTGCTGGCGGCTCAGCGCAACCGGCGTGAGCTGGATGATCTCATTGCCAACACGCCGGGTGACGGCATGGTGGCTGGCTTTGGTGCCATCAATGGGGACGTGTTCGACGAAACCACGAGCCGAGCTGCGGTTCTCGCCTATGATTACACCGTGCTTGCCGGGACGCAGGGCTACTTCAACCACAAGAAGACGGACCGCGTGCTGGAGCTGGCAGACAAGTGGCATGTGCCAGTGATGTTTTTTACTGAAGGCGGCGGCGGTCGGCCGGGCGACACAGATGTGCGAAATGTGTCGGCGACCGGCCTCGACGTCAAAACCTTTGCCACCTTTGCTGCGTCCTCAGGTGCCGCGCCACGAGTGGCCATCAACAATGGCCGGTGCTTTGCCGGCAATGCGGTCATCTTCGGCTGTGCGGATGTCACCATCGCCACCAAGTCCAGCGCCATCGGCATGGGAGGGCCTGCCATGATTGAGGGCGGCGGGCTTGGAACCTATGCCCCGGATGAAGTCGGCCCCATTGAGGTGCAGGCCAACAATGGTGTGGTTGATCTTGTTGCAGACGATGAGGCGCACGCCGTCGCGCAGGCGAAACAGTTGCTCGGCTACTTTCAAGGCAACACCGACGGCTGGACCTGTGCCGACCAGCGCAGGCTCCGCCATGTGATCCCGGAAGACCGTAAGCGTGTCTACGACATGCGTGATGCCATCTCACTCATTGCCGATGAAGGCTCCGTGTTGGAGCTGCGTCAGGGCTACGGGCGCGGGATGATCACGTCGCTTGTGCGGATCGAAGGGCGGCCCTTCGGTCTCTTCGCCAACGATCCGCATCATCTGGGTGGTGCCATCGATGCCGAAGCATCCGAAAAAGCAGGCCGCTTCATGCAGCTGTGCGATGCCTTCGGCATTCCGCTTTTGTCTTTGTGCGACACGCCTGGTTTCATGGTCGGACCGAACCACGAGGAGTTGGCGACTGTTCGTCGTGCATCGTCCATGCTGGTCACAGGTGCAAGCATATCCGTTCCGCTCTTCATGATCTGCCTGCGCAAGGGATATGGGTTGGGCGCGCAGGCCATGGCGGGCGGCAGCTTTACGTCGCCGGTGTTCCTGATCTCATGGCCGACCGGTGAGTATGGCGGCATGGGCCTTGAGGGCGCTGTGCGGCTTGGGTATTCAAAAGAGTTGGCTGCTGCCGAAAGCCCCGAGGCCCGCGACGCACTTTTTGAAAAACTTCTTGCTGCCTATTACGAACACGGCAAGGCCCTGAGTGTTTCGACACTTCACGAAATTGATGCGGTAATTGACCCGATCGAGACGCGCAAATGGATCATCAACGGCATCAAGACGGTGCCGGTTGAAGCCGCGTCCCGCCAACGCCGCCGTCCCTTTGTTGATACCTGGTAATGGAGACGCACGATGAGTAATCCCACCCAGCAGGAGCTGGATGAGTACCGCACTGAGGCGCGAGCCTGGTTCACGGAGAACACGCCCAAAGACCCGGGCTTCATGCTGCCGCTGACATTCATGGAAGTAGGCACGCAGCAGCAGTTTGATTTTCTGCGCGAGTGGCAGAACAAGGTGTGGGCTGCAGGCTATCTTGGCGCCAACTGGCCGGAGCAGTATGGCGGGCGTGGTCTGCCGGAAGTGTTCCAGAATCTCGCCACCAAGGAGATGAGCCGGGCGGGTGGGCCGATCATGCTAAATGCTATCGGCTTGAACTGGGCCGGGCCGCTGATCCTTGACATGGGCACGGACGAGGAACGAGCCCGTTACATCAAGAACATTCTGTCTGCGGAAGACATCTGGTGTCAGGGTTTCTCTGAGCCCGAGAACGGTTCGGATCTCGGCAACGCTCAGACCAAAGCCGTTCGCGATGGTGATGAGTGGGTTATCAACGGTTCTAAAATCTGGACCACACAGGGCAACTTCGCGAAATACATGATCCTACTGGCGCGGACCAATCCGGATGCGCCGACCAAATATAAAGGCCTGTCGTTTTTCCTGGCGCCGATGGATGCGCCGGGCATCGAGACGACACCGATTCGCAAGCTGACCGGTGAGTATGGATTTACGCAGACCTTCTTTACAGATGCGCGCATTCCCGGTGACTGCCTGATGGGAGAAGAAGGCGAAGGCTGGAAGGTCGCCATGCGCACGCTCGAATATGAGCGCGGTGCTCGCGGTGGTCAGCCCGGTGGGTATGTCATGACCTATCCGGACATTACCCAAGTTGTCGAGCTGGCCAAGACCGCCAACTACAACGGCAAGCCTGCGATTGAAGACCCGCTCATCCGTGATGAGCTGGTGGCGCTGCTGATGGAAAGCCGGTCCATGCGTCTGTCGTCTGCCCGCACCGGCATTGCGCCGCTCAATCAGGAGCGGCCGCTGTCCATTCCGTTGTCATCAAAACTCGCATCGACCGAGTTCATGAAGCACATGGCGGAGTTTGCCACGCGCCTTCAGGGAACACGCGCTGCGTATTATGTAGGCGACGTGGATGCCCATGAGCATGGTATCTGGCAGCGCGGTTATCTCAATTCGTTCTCGGCCACCATTGGCGGCGGCACCAGTGAGATCCAGCACAATATTGTGGGCGAGCATGTGCTCGGCCTGCCGAAATCCTAAGAGCAAGAAAAATGACATTCAGCAACAATGGTTCCATCGGGTTTTCCGATGAACAGGCAGAGCTTCTGGAAGTTGCCCAGCGCTTCTGCCGTGAAAAGTCACCCGTCGACAAAGTGCGGTCACTACTTGATGACGAGACGGGTCATGACCCCGCCGTATGGAGCGAGCTGGCAGAGCTTGGCTGGTTGGCGATTGCCGTCCCAGAAGAGTTTGGCGGTGTCGGCCTCAGCCTTGCGGAAGTGGTGCCGGTAGTTGAGCAGATGGGCCGGTCGTTGATGGGGGGGCCGTTCCTCTCGACGACGGTTGCTGCGCAGGCGGTGCTTCATGGTGGAACTGACGCGCAGAAAAATGCGCTGTTGCCGGATTTGTGTGCGGGGACGCCAGCTGCCGTGGCGCTGATGGAGGGCTCTGGCGATTGGGATTTGACCAATATGAGTTGCACCGCCAGCCGAGATGGAGACGCCTTGGTTCTGTCCGGGACGAAGGTGCTGGTGGCAGATGCCGCTACTGCAGCATGGTTGGTTGCTTCCGTGTCTCTGGAAGGATCAGCGGCGTTGATCATCGTACCCAAAGAGACATTGGGCGATGACGCGCTTCAGCGTGAGGTGGTCATCGATGAGACCCGGCGCTCCTACAAGGTGACGCTGGACGGCGTTCGGGTGTCGGCCGACCAGGTCTTGAGTGGCGCTTCGGCTGCCCAGACGCTGGCGCATATAGAGCTGGTGACGAGTCTGCTGCTGGCGGCTGAGATGTGCGGCGGCACGGCTAGCTGTATTGATTATACCGTCGACTATCTCAAGACCCGAAAACAGTTCGGCAAGCTTATCGGCTCCTATCAGGCGCTAAAGCATCCAGCAGTGGATGCGCTGATTGCATATGAACAGGCGCGTAGCCACGTCTATGCTGCGGCGCACAGCTTTTCAGCGCAAGGTGAGGGTGAAATTGCCACCCGCATGGCCAAAGCACAGGCGGCGACCGCCATGAGCTTTGCGGCGGATCGCGCCATCCAGTTTCACGGTGGCTTTGGCTTCACCTATGACTGCGACGCGCAGCTTTATCGCCGTCGGGCCTTCTGGGGTGACAGCCAGCATGGCGATTCTGCCTATCAGCGCAAAAGACTTGCGGATCTGATGTTCTAAAGCCGGAGCCAATATGTGTGTTTAAGCGGGCCTGTTTGCCAAGACAGGCCCGTTTTTGCGTGCAACACTCCTCTTGGACCATCCCGCCGGACCTATCCTGGTTTCCGTGTGGCAATCCGAACAGCCCCCTCAGCCGTAAAAGGCCTCTGGGTGCAAAAACCGCCCGGTTTGGGGTTTTTGATTTGTTTGGAGCTGGTCACGTGTTGGGAGCTGCTGCGTCTTTGTCGATTGCAACATCACATCTACCACTAGCGCCGGAAGCCAATGTTGCCCCCGAAAATGAGGGCGACGGCACGCTGTTGATGATTTCGTCTCTGCGTGAAGATATTGAGCACCGTCTTCGTTTTCTTTTGCCGCCGGAAGACAGGGCGCCATCACACCTGCATGCTGCGATGCGTTACAGCGTTCTTTCTCCCGGTAAGCGGTTGCGGCCGCTGATCACTGCTCTGGTTGCGCGGCAATGCGGTGGCAATAAACCAGCAGCGCTTGATGCGGGGTGTGCTGTTGAAATGGTCCATGCGGCGTCTCTTGTCATAGATGACCTACCTGCCATGGATGACGCGGAGTTGCGCCGTGCGAGGCAGACAACACATCGTGTCTATGGCGAAGCGACGGGGATTCTGGCGGCTATCTCCGTGATGAATCAAGCTTATGGAATTGTCGCAGGGCTCAAAGGTGTTGGTGCTGACAACAGAGCCAAGCTCGTATCTCTTTTCACCCAGGCAATCGGGCCTGAGGGCCTAGCCGGTGGTCAGGAGTATGACGTGAACGGGGCTGCAGGCGCGAGCGCAGCAGACATTGAAACCGTCAACCGGCGCAAAACCGGAGCCCTGTTTTCATTAGCTGCGCAGGCCGGGGCATTGACGAATGGCGTTGCGGAGCAGGGGACCCGCCTTAACCACCTTGACGATTTCGGTAATCATCTTGGCCTGGCCTTCCAGACACTCGATGACATACTCGATGTGAAAGCTGCGTCGTCGGCAGGTACGGGGAAAGACAAAGACCAGGATGGTGGTAAGCCGACACTGGCTCGTGTGAAGGGCCTGGATGTGGCCCATGCAGCCGTTCGCCATCACGTGGATGAAGCGTTGGAAGCATTTGAAGCTGGTACCGGTCACTCACCTGACATGCGTCGGTTAACCGGCCTTGTATTTGATGCGGCACTTAAGGGCTGACGGGTACGCCGTGGCCACCCCATTCCCTGTTCTCGATGTGTCCGGCGTTTCCTATCGATATGCAGACCGTTTGGCGCTGAATGATGTCGACCTGCGCGTTATGCGAGGCGAGGTCTTTGCGTTGCTTGGGCCAAACGGAGCCGGCAAGTCGACACTTATCCGAACACTGTGTGGTCGGCTGAAACCGAGTGCGGGCAAGGTTGAGATTGATGGAGACAATCCTGCGATATCACGGCTGGCGCGTGCCAAGGTCGGTCTGGTGCCTCAGGATATCGCACTCTATCCATATCTGACTGTTGCTGAAAACCTTTCCGTGTTCGGACGACTGGCTGGAATCCGGGGAGCCAAGCTCGTCGAAAGAATCCGCGATGCGGTTGTTGCCGCAGGGTTGGAAGAGCGGATGGATCAACGCATCGAGATATTGTCTGGTGGGTATAAGCGCCGCGCGAACATTGCGTCTGCCCTCTTGCATGCGCCCAAGCTTCTGGTGCTGGACGAGCCGACGGTCGGGGTTGACCTGGAGGCTCGCAATAGCATCAACGCGGTCCTCAGGTCGCTGGCGGAGGCTGGCATGTCCGTTCTCATCACGACCCACGATCTGGACCAGGCCGCCTCAGTTGCCAGCAAAGTCGGCATTATTTTTCACGGGGAGATCATTAAGACCGGCGCGCCCGAAGCTCTTGTGGCTGAGAGGTTTGGTAATGACAGAGAACTGATCTTGGTGTTGAACGAACCGGCGCCTCCCGAAGTTGTGGCCTTCTTTTACCAACACAATTTCAAGTCGCTTGAAGAAGGGCGTCGCTGGCGTGGCCGTCTTTCGGTCTCGGACAAAGATGTTGGCGCTCTGACAGATCAGCTTGCCGCAGCAGGTGCCGTGGTGCGCGAGACACGTATCCGTCAGCCTGGCCTCGACAGCCTGTATGCGGACCTCACCGGCGAAAGTGAGGTGGCATAGTGCTTGTCATCGCCTATGCCAGTCTGATTGGGCTTCTGCGGGATCGTGGCGCGCTTGTCATGGCCTTCGTTCTGCCTGCCCTGATTTTTGTCATCTTCGCAGCCGTGTTCTCCGGGACCCAGGGAGATGGGTTGGAGATCGAAGTCGTTTTCTCTAATGCGACGCAATCCGACCAGGGCGCTGCCATTGGTCTGGCGCTGGTTGCCGATGCGGAGATACGGTTTGCGCCCGGCGGACTCCCTGATGATCGCCTAGCGCGTGAAGCCGCTCGCACCCTTGTTCTGTCCGGCAAGGCTGCTGCGGCGATTGTGGTGGTCGGGCCTGTTCTGGTCCTGCCGCCGCGCCAAGCAACAGACCCTTCGGTTGAAGTATTGGCTGACGACGCGAAGCCCATCGCGGGGGCGCTGGCGTCTGCGGCGGCCCAGCGGGCACTTGGCATTGCCGTGCCGGGGTCTGTTTCACCACCTGCTGTGCAGATCATGGCGGCTGCCGAGGGTGAGCGTGATCCGGCTGTTGCGTACTATGCTGGCGCGATCACGATCATGTTTCTGTTTTTTGCGTCACTTCAGGGCGCCGTCGGCATGATTGAAGACCGGACCAGCGGCATCATTGACAGACTTATGCTTACGCGTGGTGGGGCCGGTGCCCTGGTTGCCGGCAAATACCTGTTCCTGACGGGGCAGGGTGTCGTGCAGGCCCTCGTGGTTTTTGTGGTCGCTTGGCTCGGTTATGAGGTCATGTTCTGGAGCGCGATCGGCGCTTTTGCTGTCACGACGCTTCTGGCAGCCACATGTGCTGCCGGTCTCGCCATGGCGGTGGTGTCGGTTTCGGGGTCTCGTGCACAGGCGCTGGCCACAGGCAATGCCATTGTTCTTGTCATGTCAGCGGTGGGCGGCTCCATGGTGCCGCGCTATATGATGCCGCAGTGGTTACAGGACCTTGGTGCTGTGACCCCGACAGGGTGGGTGATTGATGCGTATCAGGCGGTACTATTCAGGGACGTGCCAGCCATGCAGCTGGAACAAACCTGGCTTTGGTTGGCTGGGTTTTCGATCGCCACTCTGGCATTTTCCTGGATTGCAACACGCGTGAAGGAGCGCGCGGTATGACATCCCCGGCGCCGCCGGTGTCGCGGCAGAAGCAGACGATTGTTGGACTGGCGCTTGCGGCTTTGGTCATTGGCGCCTGGCTGTTTGTTCATGTAGCCGCTGTTTTCTTCGTCCCGCTCACACCTGCCTGGGTCTGGCTGGCTCCGCTCATCATCGCCGCTCAGACGGTTCTTTCCGTTGGGCTTTTCATTGTGGCCCACGATGGGATGCATGGATCGATTGCGCCATTCCGTCCTACGTTGAACCGGCGCATCGCGGCGTTCTGTCTTCTCATCTATGCGGGCTTTTCGTTCAAGGCGTTGGCACCGGAGCATTTGCGGCATCACGCGCGTCCAGGCACGGTCGAAGACCCGGACTACCACACGGACAATCCGCACAGCTTTCTTGCCTGGTATTTTGGGTTCTTCCGTCACTATTTCGGACTCAAAGAGTTCGGCATACTGACCTTCATCCTCGCGGTCTATGTGTTCGGCATCGGCGCACCCGTCCCAAACCTCCTCATGTTCTGGGCTGTGCCGGCACTGCTGTCGTCGTTGCAGCTTTTCTATTTTGGCACCTATCAGCCGCATCGCCCTGTGGACGGCGACCCGTTTGAAGATCACCATCATGCCCGCAGCGTTGATCTGCCCCCGGTATTGTCCCTGTTGACCTGTTTTCACTTCGGCTATCATCTCGAGCACCATCATCATCCAACGGAACCTTGGTGGCGCCTGCCGGCGGTTCGCCGGGCGTCACTTGCTGCACATAAGGAAGGGGGCCACGCGACATGAATTTGGTTGGCCCTTTGATGATCGTGCTTGGGACCGTTGCTGCGATGGAGCTATTTGCGTGGTGGGCCCACAAGAACATTATGCATGGCTGGGGCTGGGCGTGGCATGAGAGCCATCATCGACCGCGCGACGGAAGGTTTGAAAAGAATGACCTTTAATCGGTTGTCTTCGCCGGCTTCTCGATCGTTCTCTTCCTTGCGGGTACTTGTATATGGGCGCCTCTGTGGTGGGTCGCTGCCGGTATCACCACATACGGCATTCTGTATTATCTGGCCCATGACGGACTTGTGCATCAGCGCTGGCCGTTCCGATATCACCCCAAAGGCGGCTATCTGGGTCGATTGGTCGAGAGCCATCATCTGCATCATGCAGTGCATACCCGCGAGGGATGCGTCTCGTTCGGATTTGTCTATGCGCCGCACCCTGACAAACTGCGGTCGCAGATGAAAGAGCTGAAGAGAGCGGCTTAGCCGATAGGGCTGAGGTCTGTCGCCCGTGTCCAAAGGCCTGCGCGTGATGGTCCTGCGGTTGACTTTCGGAAGCGTGATATGACGGCATCGCCCAGCCCCAGAACGGCATAGCTAATTTTCTGTGCTGTCGATGTGCCGGTGCGGTCGTCCCAAGCCTTTTCACCTTTTGCGAGCACTTCCATACCGATGCGCCGGTAGATGCGGCGGGCGGTGGCGATGGCCCATGCCGCGCGGAATGGCAGATGGGCAATGCCGTGCAGAGATGAGGTATAGTAAGGCTCTGCCTCGCTCACGAGCCGCCGCGCCACGCGCGCGATGGCGGGGCGGTTGGCAGGGTCCAGAATGGCTGCCGTGGTGTAGGGGATCTCTTCTTCTTCAAGCCAGCTTTGCGGCAAGTAGATGCGCTCGATCTTCGCGTCGTCGATGATGTCACGCGAAATGTTGGTGAGCTGAAATCCGATACCCAGATCACAGGCACGATCTAGAATGTTTTCATCCCGCACGCCCATGACCATGGCCATCATCACACCCACGGCTCCCGCCACATAGTAGCCGTAGGTGAGTGTGTCGGCGGGTGTTGCGTAGGTGTGCTCCGCCACATCCATATGGAACCCGCGCAGCAGGTCTAGTGGATATTGCTCGGGCACGTTGTGCTTTTGCACGACGCGCTGGAAGGATGTGAAGACAGGATCATTCACCGTTTCGCCGCGATATGCCGCGCGGGTGCGTTGGAGCAGCATTTCAAACCGGGCCTGGGGGTCGCTTTTGTCTTCCTCGGCCTTGGCAAAGCCCAGTTCCTGGCCGTCGATCACGTCGTCGCAGTAGCGGCACCACGCATAGAGCATGTAGGCACTCTCGCGCATGTCGCGGCCAAACAGGGCAGCGGCGCCCGCGAAGGATTTGGAGCCCTGTTGAATTGTGGTGCGGGCTTCGGCAACGACGTCATCCATGGTGCGGTTTGCAGGCGCTAGGCCACAGGCTCCATCTCAAAGTCTTCAAGAACGATGGCGGCGGTTGCCTTTGCAGAGCCGACCACGCCGGGAATGCCGGCGCCTGGGTGTGTGCCAGCCCCGACGATGTACATGCCTTCCAGCTTGTCGTCCCGATTGTGACTTCGGAACCAGGCCGACTGGGTGAGGACAGGCTCGAGCGAGAAGGCGGAGCCGTTGTAGGCATTCAGTTCATCGCGGAAATCGTTCGGCGTGAAATGGCGGGTGGTGACCAGGTTGTCCATCAGGCCGGGCATGTAGTGCTTGTCGAGATAGCCCAGAATACGGTCGCGGTACTTGGGGCCTTCCACATCCCAATCGATGTCAGCGTGCCCCAGATGTGGGACAGGTGAAAGGACGTAGAAGCAGCCATGGCCATCAGGCGCCAGTGACGGGTCCGTGCGTGTAGGCGCATGGAGATAAAGTGAGAAATCGTCGGCGAGCTCCTTGCCCTTGAAGATTTCGCCAATCAGTTCGCGGTAGCGTGGGCCGAAGATGACCGTGTGATGCTGGATATCTTCGTAAGGTTTGCTTGCGCCAAAATAGATAACGAACAGGGACATGGAGAAGCGCTTGGACTTAAGACGGGCTGCTTCCTTGCGGCCGCGATCTGTGTGGCCCAGCATCTTTTCGTAGGTGTGCACCACGTCTGCATTGCTGGCGACCATGTCGGCGACAAAGTGTGTCCCGTCAGACAGCGTAACGCCGGTGGTCTTGGTGCCGGATGTGGTGATCTCTGCCACATCTGCGTTGAGGTAGAGCTCACCGCCCAGATCCTTGAACAGGTCGAGCATGCCGCTGACCAAGGCACCAGTTCCACCCTTTGCAAACCACACACCCCATTCACGTTCCAGGGCGTGGATCAGGGCGTAGATGGCGGAGGTCTCAAACGGGTTGCCGCCAACGAGCAGCGAATGAAAACTGAACGCCTGCCGCAGATGCTCATCCTCCACGAAGCTTGAGACTTTTGAGTACACGCTGCGCCATGCCTGCAGGCGGGCGAGCTGTGGCGCAGCCTTGATCATGGACCGGAAGTTGAGGAACGGGACATGCCCGAGTTTGATGTAGCCTTCTTCCATCAGCTCGCGGGAATAGTCGAGGAAGCGCTTGTAGCCGTCGACGTCCTTGGGGTTCAGCTTGCCGATCTGACGGAACAATTCGTCTGAATCATTCGTGTAGTTGAAACTGGTGCCGTCTTCCCACTCCAGCCGGTAGAGCGGGTCCACCGGTAACAGCGTTACATAGTCTTCCATCTTGCGGCCGGAAAGTGCGAAGAGTTCTTCCAGCGCTGACGGATCAGTAATGACAGTGGGGCCGGCGTCGAAGGTGAAGCCCTTGTCCTCATAGACGTAAGCGCGGCCGCCAGGTTTGTCGCGCTTCTCAAGCAGCGTGGTCTGGAACCCGGCAGACTGCAGGCGGATGGCAAGGGCAATGCCGCCAAAACCTGCGCCGATGACGACGGCCTTCTTGGAGGAGGGTGTGACGATGTTCATGAGGGTGATACTCCGGACGTTGATCCCTTGGAGGGTTCCTTGAGGCAGCGCATTGCAGCCATGATGGGCACGGGCGGCTTGCCTGTGAGAATGCGGGCTTTGTCAGCCAGTGTTGTTGTGCCTGCATAGAAGCGGGCAATGAGTGGCTCGGGCAGGCGATAGAAGCGTTCCAGAACCTTGTACCTATCCTGCGGGCGGGCGGCGTCAAACAGCATCCGGTTGAGCAGCCGATAGAAACCGCGTTTTTCCCATGCGTTTTTCGCATGTGAATGTGTCGTTGCCGCGATTGTCTGCGCGGTGATGTCTGGTAGTTCCGCGATCGCCTGTGCGAGACGCACATTGTCGGGCAGTGAGTAGCCGGTAACCGGATGAAACAGCGCTGCTGCGAGGCCACTACGACCTGTCCCTGGGGGTGTGCTGCTCCAGAAGGCGTCGAAGTCGCCTCCCAGTGCAATGGGAAGGACGCCTCGCTCCTCGCGCAGCACCGATTTGACGCGCCAGCTCTTGCTGGCGGTGTAGTCGGCGATGGCGGAGCGGAATATGTCATCGTCCAGATCTGCGCCGTCGCTGTACCGGGTATCTTCAATCAGCAGTGTGGAAGGGGAGTGTGGCAGCAGATAGAAAAATCTGTAGCCGTCTTCCTGAGGGACGGTTGCATCCATGATGACCGGGCGTGTCAGCCCGTGTGGCGATTCAATTTCCAATTCCTGGCCGACGAATTTCTGAAAGCGGATATTGAGGTCTGAATTGCCGCTCTGGCCACGTCCGTCGATCACTGCCTTGGCTTCGATGTGATGTCCGCCGTCCAGCTGAGCGCCCTCTGCGGTGATAGAGACTATGTTTCCCTGAATGACGGGCGTTGGGCCGAGGTCTTCCGCAATCTGCGCGCGCAGCCTGTCTTCGCTTACACTGGCATAACCTGTATCCAACGAGCGGGAATGGCGGGGAAACCTTACATCCTGTCCGTGCCATTCATGCGTGATCAGGGGTGCCAGCCACTTACGTGCATCGGCTGATACGTCGCTCATATGGAATGACCAAGTATGACTTGCTTCCGGCGCGGGAGTACGGTCCACCACTCCAATCCTCAGATCGGGTTTGGCTTCCTTGAGCGCCCTTACGATTAGCGCATTTGCAAGGCCGGCACCGACAAGCAGCAGGTCGTATTTTGCATTTGGAAGATGGCGGGGCGTGCGGGTGGTCAAACCAGTATGACTTTTCTTGAGTTGCGATCGGCGAAAATTCCGGTCGCTTCAGAATACGCAACTGACCGCCATATGGATGCGAAAAGCGGCCCGAATCTCGTTTCGTTCTATGGGATTTTGGCCTGTATTGGAGATTATGGCTCTCGGGCGGCCCCGTTTAGCCGGAATCCTGCCGGATAAGGTTGGTGTTAACCAAAATACGGCACTGTCCTTCCTGATTTTCTGCTGCCTTTGCGAGGCAGCGTTAGGGAGAACAGGCATGGGTGCGAGTGCGAAACTTGCGTGCGGTATGGCGACGGCGGCACTAGCGGCATGCTCATTTGCGCCCGACGTGCCGAAATCCGCTATTTCGACTGCGCCGATTGCGCAAAGCGAGTTTGTGACTTCTGCCATTGCACCGGTTGCAAATGATGAGCCCAAGAGCAACTGGTGGCGGCTCTATGATGACCCTGAGCTTGACGGGTATGTCGCCAAGGCGCTGTCGGAAAACAACGATCTGAAGGCGGCCTTTGCAAATCTCGACCGCGTGCTGGCCGCACTTGGCGAGAACCGGGCTGCCTATCTTCCGTCTACGGATGTAAGTGCCGGCGTAACCTATGAACGCGACGCTGCACGGGGGCCAACTCAAGACCTGAACCCGGAGGAACTCTCCTATTCGTCCGGGTTCAATCTCTCCTATGAGGTGGATCTATTCGGACGGGTCCGAAATTCCGTGGCTGCCGCCCGTGCTGATGCGCAGGCCGCGGAAGCCGCACTCTACTCAACGCGCATCACGATTGCCGCCGAGACAGCGCGCGCCTACGCGGATATCTGTTCGGCCAACCAGCAGATCTCAGTCACAGAAAACACGTTGAACCTGCAGAAACGCACTGTCGATCTGACCCGTCAGCTGACAGAGGGCGGGCAGGGGACCAAGCTTGATATTGTGCGGGCACAGGTGAACGTCGAAAACACAAAAGCGTCGCTGCCGCAGTTGAAGGCAGATCGGGAAAATGCCCGGTTCCGGCTTGCAACACTTGTTGGCCAGCCGCCCGCTGCCATGGTTGAGGCCGCCCGGGACTGTCCCCGAGCCCCGATTGTGGCGGCGACCATTCCTGTTGGAGATGGTGCCGGTCTGATCGCCCGTCGCCCGGATGTGCGCGAGGCCGAGAACGCCCTCAAGGCTACTGCTGCCCGCGTCGGCGTTGCGACCGCCGAGCTCTACCCGCAGATTTCTCTGGGTGGGACGATTGACACGACCGCCCTGCAGATTGCCAGCCTTAAGGAAGACGGTGCTGTGTCTTTCTCCTTCGGCCCTCTCATTTCGTGGACCTTCCCAAACATCTGGGCAGGTCGTGCACGTATCGCAGCAGCGGAAGCAGGCATGGAGCAGGCGCTGGCGGAATTTGACCAGGCCGTGCTCGTGGCGCTGGAGGAAACAGAGACAGCGTTGCAAACCTATGCCGCGGAGCTTGAGCGTCAGTCGGCACTTGCCCTGGCTCGGGATGCTGCCGCGCAGTCCGCCGAAATGGCGCAGTCCCGTTATGAGCTTGGTGCTGATGACTTCATTACCGTACTGGATGCAGAGCGCACCCTGGCTGATGCCGAGATCACGCTTGCACAGTCGCAGGCCAACACGACCCAGTTCCAGATCGGTCTGTTCCGGGCGCTCGGTGGTGGCTGGGACAACGGACCTTCCGACATGGCAGGCGCTGCTGGAATCTAGCCGCGGCTCCCGCCTGCTTCCGCAGGACCCTGCGGTTTTAAAAAAGAACGCTCTAGCTTTTCACGTCCGGATCGCCAAAATGCGCGATGAGACGGCGTGGTTTTGCGCGCTGTAGACAGTTTCGAAAAAAACAGACAGGGGCGGCGACCATGCGCACGCGTATTACAGAACTCTTTGGTATTGAGCATCCGATCATTCAGGGTGGCATGCACTATGTTGGCTTTGCGGAAATGGCGGCGGCTGTTTCCAACGCAGGTGGGCTTGGCATCATTACCGGCCTGACGCAGGGAACGCCTGAGAAGCTGGCTGCCGAAATCGAGCGTTGTAAAGGCCTGACGGACAAGCCTTTTGGCGTGAACCTCACCTTCCTGCCCGCGGTGACGCCTCCGGATTATCCGGGCTTTGTGGATGTGATCATCAAGAGTGGCGTCAAGGCTGTTGAGACCGCTGGTAACAACCCCGCCCAGTGGCTCCCGGCCCTTAAAGAAGCCGACATCAAGGTCATCCACAAATGCACATCTGTGCGTCATGCGCTCAAGGCTGAGTCCATTGGCTGTGATGCGGTGAGCGTCGATGGTTTTGAGTGTGGTGGTCACCCGGGCGAAGACGATGTGCCCAATTTCATTCTACTGCCGCGGGCGGCGGAAGAACTGAAAATTCCATTCGTGTCGTCTGGTGGCATGGCCGATGGCCGCAGTCTGGTCGCCTCCATGGCCATGGGGGCTGAAGGCATGAACATGGGCACGCGCTTCATAGCTACCCAGGAAGCGCCTGTGCATGAGAATGTGAAGCAGGCTCTGATTGCAGCCAGCGAACTTGATACGCGTCTCATCATGCGCCCGTTGCGGAACACCGAGCGGGTGTTGAACAACGATGCGGTTGAGCGCCTTCTGCAGAAAGAGCAGGAGTTGGGCGACAAGCTCAGCTTTGGTGACATTGCCGAAGAAGTGGCCGGTGTTTATCCGAAAATCATGAAAGACGGGGACATGGATGCGGGCGGCTGGAGCTGTGGCATGGTTGCTGGACTCATCCACGATATCCCGACCTGCAAAGAGCTTGTTGACCGCATTATGAAGGAAGCGGACGACATTATTGCGGAACGGCTGGCTGGTTTCCGCGCCGCTTAGTCGCTCTCGATCGGCAAAAAACCTCAGAAGCCGGGTCTTTCGTGACGAAAGGCCCGGCTTTTTGCTTGGTTGTTTTGCGCCGCAGCAAAAATGACGCCTGCGTCATTTTTCTCTAGAACCTCGATTTTCCCTGCGTTATCCTTTTCGGTAACTGGCCGCTGGTCATAAGCGGCACGCCGGACTTACTCCATGACAACAAATGGAGAAGTGCGGTGTTTGTCATGTCGGCCTCTGCTTGGGTGCCGGCCAACCGGAGGAAACGGTTCATGTCGCAAGCCGCCATCCAACCTGAAGAAACGATTGATCACACCAAGCGGGCGTGGAGCATGCCGCTTGCAGACATCAACATTGCGGACCCTGACATTTTCCAGGCAGATGCCATGTGGCCGTATTTTGAGCGCCTGCGAAAAGAAGCTCCGGTCCACAAAGCGTATTCGCCTGACTTCGGGGAATACTGGTCGGTCACCCGCTATGAAGACATTATGGCGGTAGATACCAACCACCATGTGTTCTCCTCGAGCTGGGAACATGGCGGCATCACGCTGTTCGACCAGATTTCCGATTTCCAGCTGACGATGTTCATTGCCATGGCTCCGCCCAAGCATGACCAGCAGCGCATTACCGTGCAGCCGATTGTGGCGCCGAAAAACCTTCAGAACTGGGAAGGTTTGATCCGTGAACTGACGGGTGAGATTCTGGACAGCCTGCCTCGTGGCGAAGCATTTGACTGGGTGGACAAAGTATCCGTCGAACTCACGACAATGATGCTGGCGACCTTGTTTGATTTCCCGTTTGAGCAGCGGCGTAAGTTGACGCGCTGGTCTGATGTGGCTACCGGCCGCAACAATCCAGAGATTGTGGCTGATGATGAGCAGTGGCGTGCTGAACTGCTTGAGTGCCTCGAAGCGTTCACCGGCATCTGGAACGAGCGGATCAACTCCGATACACCGGGTAACGATCTCATCACCATGCTCACGCGCGGCGAGTCCACCAAGAACATGGACCCGATGGAGTATCTGGGGAACATCATTCTCCTGATTGTCGGCGGCAATGATACGACGCGCAATTCGATGACGGCGAGTGTCTATGCCCTCAACAAGTTTGCTGGTGAGTACGACAAGCTGATCGCCAACCCGGACCTCATTCCGAACCTGTCATCTGAAATCATCCGCTGGCAGACCCCGCTGGCGCATATGCGCCGCACGGCGCTTGAAGACATCGTTCTCAACGGGGCGCACATCAAGAAGGGCGACAAGGTTGCCATGTGGTACGTGTCGGGCAACCGCGATGAGAGCGTGTTTGAAGATGCGGACACCGTGATCATTGATCGGCCGAACGCGCGCCGTCAGATGTCGTTTGGGTACGGCATTCACCGCTGTGTTGGTAACCGCCTGGGTGAACTACAGATCAAAATCTTGTGGGAAGAAATCCTCAAGCGGTTCCCGAAGATCGAAGTGCTGGAAGAGCCGACACGTACGAAGTCTGTCTTCGTGAAGGGCTACACCTATATGCCGGTTCGTATTCCGGCCTAACGCCCGGCCTAGCGAACTGAACAGACCTTGCGGCGTCCTTGTGATCAAGGACGCCGTCGCCACAACCCGAAAGAAGCATTCATGTCCCAGGCCGTTGCAGATCCACAGATTGACGTTGATCACACGGAGCGTGCCTGGAGCATGCCGCTTGATGAGATAAACCCTGCAAAGCGGGAATTGTTCCAGAAAGACGTGATCTGGCCCTACTTCGAGCGTCTGCGGAAGGAAGCACCTGTTCACAAGGCCTATGATGAAGAGTTCGGCGAATACTGGTCTGTGACCCGCTACGAAGACATCATGGCGGTTGATACAAACCATCAGGTGTTCTCATCTGACTGGACTCATGGCGGCATCACGCTGTTTGACGCGGCGGCTGACTTCCGGCTTCCGATGTTCATTGCCATGGATCCGCCCAAGCATGACCAGCAGCGCATCACGGTGCAGCCGATTGTTGCACCAAACAATCTGAAGAATTGGGAAGGTCTGATCCGCGAGCGTACCGGCTTCGTGCTGGACTCGCTGCCGCGCGGCGAAACCTTTGACTGGGTGGACAGTGTTTCCATCGAGCTCACGACGATGATGCTGGCGACGCTGTTTGATTTCCCGTTTGAGGAGCGCCGGAAGCTGACTTTCTGGTCTGACATGACGACGACGGATGCCAAGACCCTTAAGGGTGGCGTCGAAGAGAAGCGGGCGCATCTGCTGGAGTGCCTTGAGTACTTCACCGGTCTTTGGAATGAGCGGGTCAACTCGGACAAGCCGGGCAATGATCTCATCACCATGCTCACCCGCGGTGAAGCGACAAAGAACATGGAGCCGATGGAATATCTCGGCAACATCATCCTGCTGATTGTTGGCGGCAATGACACGACGCGCAATTCCATGACCGCGAGTGTCTATGCTCTCAACAAGTTCCCCGGCGAATACGACAAACTGATCGCTGATCCGAGCCTGATCCCGAATCTGTCGTCAGAAATCATTCGTTGGCAGACGCCGTTGGCCCACATGCGCCGGACGGCGCTTGAAGACGTCGAACTGAACGGCACAATGATCAAGAAGGGCGACAAGGTGGCCATGTGGTACGTGTCCTGCAATCGCGATGCGGATGTCTTTGAAGACCCGGATACGGTGATCATCGATCGCGCAAACGCCCGCCGGCAGATGTCCTTCGGCTATGGCATCCATCGCTGTGTCGGTAACCGCCTTTGTGAGTTGCAGATCA
>JBHJJF010000141.1:0-3613 GCA_050042885.1 Candidatus Phaeomarinibacter sp. | reverse complement strand
CAGCTGGGTGACTTTCGACAGATCCGGAATGTTACCGACAGGCAGCTCAAACTGATCGATAACGTTTCTGCCAAGGTCTCGAGCGATCTGGCCGCTTTTGGCAAGGCTCATGACCGATATGGTCTGACGCAAGGAGATCTGCTGCCGGAAAACATCATGGTCTGTGATGACGGCATCAGGCTGATTGACTTTGATGACACCGGTGAAAGCTGGGTGCTGTTTGAGTTCGCCACAGCGCTGATTGACCTCGCCGGGTCGGAGTACTTCGATCCCTGTCTGGCTGCGCTCATCTCAGGCTTCCGCGAGCTGCGGGCGTTGCCGGATGATCACCTGGTCATGTTACCGACATTCATGATGGCGCGCATACTGAGCTATGTGGCCCACACTGTCAGCCGAAGCCACCTTGATCAGGCGGAAGCGGGACAACAGATGATGCTTGCCATGCTGGAAGAGCACGGCACAGCCTACCTCGCCTCGTAGACAAGACGCTCGGCGCAGAACATGGGCGGTCAGGTCTGCGTGATCATGCTAAATCACGCCCATGACGCCGCCTGCCACACAGACACCTCACGCCGCCCCACCCAAGGGGCGGCCGGAAGCGCTATTTCCGCTTTTTGCGGATGCGGTCAAGCTGCCCGGCATTGGCCCGCGCCTGCAGAAGCTGCTTGAAAAGCTGACGGGCCCCAAAGTGGTCGATCTGCTGTGGCACCTGCCGGTCGGCCTGATCGACCGGCGCAACCGACCGCACATCATTGATGCCCAACCCGGCGTGATCGCAACACTTGAGGTCACCATTGGACCGCACAGGCCGCCGCCGCGCGGCAGCCGCGCGCCTTACCGCATTCCCTGCACCGATGAGACCGGCGAGATCACCCTCACCTTTTTCCATGCGCGCGAGGACTATCTGCGGCGGACGCTGCCGGAAGGCGAAACACGGGTGATCTCAGGGGAAGTGGAGGCCTACAGCGGCCAGATCCAGATGACCCATCCCGATCACATTCTCACCCCGGGGGAAGCTGCTGATCTGCCGCCTTACGAACCGGTCTACCCGTTGACTGCGGGACTGTCCGGCAAGGTTCTGACGAAGGCCATTCTGGCAGGCCTAGAGCGCGTGCCGGAGCTGCCCGAGTGGATTGATGCGGCCTGGGCCCGGCAGCAGGACTATCCGGTGTGGCATGCGGCAGTGAAGGCAGTTCACCGGCCAGATGGGCCGGACGCTGTTGACCCCCGCCATCCCGCCCGCGCGCGCCTGGCGTATGACGAGATGCTGGCCAACCAGCTCGCCCTTGCGCTTGTCCGTGCCCGCATGAAGCGCAGCCGGGGCCGTCCCCTGTCCGGCGACGGGAGCCTGCGCCGCAAGGTGGAAGAGGCCCTGCCCTTTGATCTCACGCGCGGCCAGCGTGTGGCCGTCGCTGAAATCGAAGCCGATCTGAAAGCGCCCTACCGCATGTTGCGCCTGTTGCAGGGCGACGTGGGCTCGGGCAAGACCATGGTGGCCCTCATGGCCATGCTGGTGGCGGTAGAAGCCGGGGCGCAGGCGGCTTTGATGGCGCCGACGGAAATCCTCGCGCGCCAGCACGCCAAGACGCTGGAACCTCTCTGTGAGGCGGCGGGCATCCGCATGGCCGTGCTGACCGGGCGCGACAAGGGCAAGGCGCGCGAGGCTATTGTCGCTGCGGCTGAAGCCGGCGAGATCGATATCCTCGTGGGCACCCATGCGCTGTTTCAGGGCAGCGTCGCGTTCAAGGATCTGGCTGTTGCTGTCGTCGACGAACAGCATCGCTTTGGTGTGCGCGAACGCATGGAGCTGTCGTCCAAGGGCGTGGCCGGCACCGATGTACTGGTGATGACCGCAACGCCGATCCCGCGCACGCTTCAACTGACAGCCTATGGCGACATGGATGTATCCCGCCTGACCGAAAAACCTGCAGGCCGCAAACCCATCGCCACCCGCGCCCTGCCGCTTGAACGCATGGATGAAGTCACCAACGGCCTGCAACGTGCGATTGGAGAAGGACGCCAGGGCTACTGGGGTTGCCCGCTGGTGGAAGAATCCGACGTGCTGGATGTGGCTGCTGCCGAGGACCGCTATGCCGGTCTCAAGGCGGCTCTTGGCGCCCGCATCGGCCTCGTTCATGGCCGCATGAAGGGGCCGGAGCGCGAAGAAGTGATGACAGCGTTTCAGGCCGGCGAGATTGATGTGCTGGTCGCCACGACCGTGATCGAAGTCGGGGTGGACGTGCCCAATGCTTCAATCATGGTGATCGAGCACGCGGAACGGTTTGGCTTGGCACAGCTGCACCAGTTGCGAGGGCGTGACGGGCGCGGGTCAGCCGCCTCAAGCTGCCTGCTGCTCTACAAGACGCCGCTGGGGGAGATGGCCAAGAAACGCATCGCCACCCTGCGGGACACGGAAGACGGCTTCGTGATCGCCGAAGAAGACCTGATCCTTCGCGGCGCCGGGGAAGTGCTGGGCACCCGCCAGTCCGGTCTGCCCCAGTTCCGGCTGGCGTCCCTGGAGGCCCATGCGGACCTGATCGCGGCGGCCCGCGATGACGTGGAACTCATCCTCAACCGCGACCCGGAACTCGAAACCGAGCGCGGTGCCGCCCTGCGGGTGCTGCTCTACCTCTTCGAGCGCGACGAAGCGATCCGCTATCTGCGGGCTGGATAGATGTGCACCGCCAGCCAAACGGTTGGCGGCGTTTTCCGGGTGTAGGTGACACGATGTCGGCAGTGCGCCGGGAGCAGCATCCAGTCTCCGGTCTTCAGCTGGTTGGTTGCACCATTCTCGATTTCCAGATGTGCTTCGCCGTCAAGCACGCAGACCCACTCGTCCTGCTCCTGATCAAACCAGCCTGTATCGGGAGCGGTCTGCCCAGTCGAGACGATGCGCTCGATTTTGACCGGGCCGTTTTCCAGCAATGCGTTGAACTGTTCGTCGGCCAGCGCGCTCTTGGGCAAATCCGAAAACAGGTTGCCGCTCATCGTCATGATGTGCCGTGGCGCTCGTCTTCTTCCGCCTGCGTATGCACCCGATACTTCGGCAGCTTCGAGGCTTCGACATCAAAGGCTGGCGCCACAAGACCGGCTGAAATCACCATCTTGGCGGCATCTTCAACGGACATTTCCAGCGTGATGACGTCGCGCCGCGGTACGAAGCGCAGGAAACCGCTAGACGGGTAGGGGGTGGTCGGCAGAAACACGCTGACCATCTCTTCATCCGCCCTTGCCTGTACCTCGCCCTTGGCGGCGGTGGTGACGAACGCAATCGAGTAGACGCCCCGGCGCGGATATTCGATCAGGGCAACTTCCCGAAATGACTGTTGCGACTGGCTCAGCACCGTTTCAAAAATCTGTTTGAGCGCGCCATAGATATTGCGGACCAGCGGCATCCGCCCCACCAGCCGCTCGCCATAGCTTACAAGCGTGCGGCCAAACAGATTGGCAGTCAGGGCACCCAGAATGGTCAGGAGCACAACGGCGATGATCAGACCGAGGCCCGGCACCGTGAAGTCGAGATATTGCTCGGGCCGGTATCGATCCGGGATCATCGGCGTGAACCATGCGTCGACGAAGTCCACAAACCACATCACCAGCACGACGGTGATGG
>JBHJJF010000140.1:0-3255 GCA_050042885.1 Candidatus Phaeomarinibacter sp. | reverse complement strand
CGACCTGGACGGCTCCTACGTCAACGGTCCTAAACGGCCAGATCAATCTCAACACGGTGATTTCAGACGTTAAGGTTGTGTATGACGATGGTGCGGGTGTGGATGCAACGGCTGCTTCTTTTGCCAACGACTTCACCGCAGCTACCCGCGGATCGACCCTTGACCTGACGTCTACCCAGACGAATGACGGTCAGGTGAAAGCCAAAGTGGATGTCACGGTGGACACGATTGACGGCTATGTCGGCGCCAACTCTGTCGCCATCGGCAACAAGGTTCTCGCCGGGTCCAACTTCACCGGATCCAACCTGTCGATTGAACAGAACAACAACGCCAAGGTGACGGCAACCACAAACCTTACAACCAGCGATGGCTGGGGTCAGGTGCATGGGTCAGCCACCGCCATCGGCAACTCGGCACACGGTGCATCAGCCGGCTACGGCAACCCTGCACCGCTGAACGCCAAGAACAACCAGACGAACAACGCCAACATCAAGGCGTCTGTGAACCTGAAGACAGACAACACGAACCACGCGGCCTTTACCTCCATTCAGGCCACGGCAATCGGCAACACCGCCACTTACGGCTCCGACTGGTAAGCCACGCAGGGCACCAACCTGAACCGTATCGAGCAGCGCTAACAACCGTCGGGGTTACGGCGCACACTCTAAAGGGGAGATCCAGAACGGATCTCCCCTCTTTTTTTGTGCCAGGCCAGAGCCCCCGTCAGCCAGAGACCGGCAATTGCGATGTCATCTGATTGGCGAAGGCGACAATCTCGTGGCGCGTCGACCCTGCATCAATGCGCTTGTCGACGATCAACATCGACGCGCCATGAACGAGTGACCAGGCCGCATGGCAGGCCATCTCAATTTCCTCATCACTGGCACCCGGACGGCAGGCGGCCACCCCATCCCGCAACATCATGAAGCTGTCCGCGGCAATAGTAAGAAGATCATCGTATTTGTCTGCGACGGCAAAGCGTGGACCGTGCATCAGGCGGAAGAGCTCCGGGTTCTCAAATGCAAAGACGATGTAGCCTGATCCAAGTCCGCCCATGTGGCCTCCCGGCGTTTCGGCACCCGCCGACTGCCTGGCCATTTCAGCGGACAGACCCGCAAAACCTTCGGCGGCAATCGCCGCCAGTAACCCGTCCTTGTCCTCGAAATGATGGTAGGGCGCCGCCTGGCTGACCCCGGCTTCACGGGCCACGCCACGCAGGGACAGCCCCTCAACACCACGCCGTTCAAGCAGGCGGCGACCGGCTGACACCAGTTCCTGTTTCAGGTTCCCATGGTGATAAGCCGCAGACTTGCCAGCATTTTTCGATTTTGTCGCCATAGACGTTTTCTAATCTTGACAGCGTTAGAATGCAACTTATCTTAACACCGTAAAGATTCAGCAACAGCATCGCTCTGCAGGGAGGGCAAAATGATGACCCACTTATCCAGCAGCCACGCAAGCGGCCTAACGCGCCGCCGCGCCTTGCTTACCGGTAGCGGGGCCGCAGCAGCGGCATTGCTCCCCATCACATTCAACGCAAACGGGGGCCGCTTCATGTCAGCAGCTTACGCTTCTACCTCTACGGATGCCGCACCACACTGGATGACCCTGCTGGGCGTATCCGAACTGGGGGGCCGCAACTACATGCCAGAAATTGAAGGCACCCTGCCCGCTGACATGTCCGGGGTTCTTTATCGCAACGGTCCGGGTCTGTTTGAGCGAAACGGTTACCGTAAGCAGCATCTGCTGGACGGCGACGGGCTGGTGCAGCGCCTGGCAATCCGCGATGGCAAAGCCCACTACTCAAATGCTTTTGTAGACACACCGAAACTCCAGGCCGAAGAAGAAGCCGGCAAATATCTACACGCGACCTGGACAACCCGCCGCCCCGGCGGGGTCTTCTCCAACCTCATGGGCGGAGACATTGAAAGCCAGGCCGGCGTGACAGTCTATCCCGTCAACGGCAAGATAGCTGCCCGTGACGAAGGCGGGGCAACGTTTCTTCTTGATCCCAAAACGCTGGAAACCCAGTCCACCTTGCCAACATCAGCCATCTCCGGCGGCTACAAGGCGCACGCCAAGCTTGATCCGCAGACAAACGAATGGATTCTGGCGGGCCAGGGCTTTGGGCCAACCATGTCGCTCTATGTGTCGGTGTACGATTCGTCCCTCGAGCTGGCGAGCGAGTTCAGCTTTGAGGCGCCCCGGCAGGTGTACATCCATGATTTCTTCGCCACCAAGTCGAGCATCATCTTCGTCCTTCACCCTTGCACATTCTCGCCCTTGGGTTTCATGGCGGGTTTTAACAGCGTGACGGACAGCCTGTCATTTGACGCCTCCCAGGGAACCGTTCTGGCGGTTGTTCCAAAGTCCGGGGGCGACCCGCAGTTCTTCGATGTGCCTGGGTCCTATATGTGGCACGCCTTGAATGCCTATGACTCAGGCGATGAAATCATCGCTGACTTTGTCGGGTTTGATGAGCCGGACCACTTCATCGGCGACAATCCCCTGTTCAAGCAGATCATGGTCGGAAAGTGGGGCAACGCGGAAAGCCCAGGCACTATTCGCCGCTATGTCATCTCAAGAAGCACGGCCAAGGCGCGCGAAGAGATTTTGGATGCAGGTAATCACGAATTCCCGATGACCGATCCGCGCGTCCAGCTCGGCAAGCACAAGATCGGTTACTACTCGTACGGCGGCCGAGGCGTCGTCAACAGCGGAATCAAGCGCATGAACATGGAAACCGGCCAGACTCAGGTCTTCGACTTTGGGGCGGACAACACCCATGTGGGCGAGCCAGTCTTTGTTGCGCGCGATGAGAAGTCAGGCGCCGTCGATGATGGCTGGCTTATTGCGCAATGCCTGGATGCCAAAAGCGAGCGCACTTTCTTTAGTGTTTTTGACGCAAACGCCGTGGACGCAGGCCCACTGGCGAAAATCTGGTTGACCCACCACGTCCCCATCTCATTCCACGGAGGCTGGGCGGCTTAGGCCGGATATCAAGCATCCCATGTGCTTACAAAAAAGCGGGCGTTCAGGTCCCCCAACCTGAACGCCCGCTATGAAAGTGAGGCTGCACCAAGGACAGTCAGCGCGCTTTCACCATCGGCTTCCGCAAGAGAACCACGCGGCCCTCATGGAAGTTTCTAGTAAACGCGCCCGCCAACTCCGCCGGTGAGCACAAGGCCACCAAGGTCTGCAGAACCGCAGCTGCTGTGCCTGCTGTATCCGGCCTTTGTCCCACGATGGATGAGC
>JBHJJF010000139.1:0-15322 GCA_050042885.1 Candidatus Phaeomarinibacter sp. | reverse complement strand
TTCGGGTGCGCCACCTATTGGTCTCACCGGGGTCCGCGGCCTTCTCTTGCGCTGTGGTATTCTCTGTCCCTTGTGGCTTTGGTTCGTATAACCCCGTGGGTAAATCCGCCGCCATTCTGCGTCCCGGGATTGATCGTCACCCCTTCACGGATGACGTTGTTGTCACCGATAACCAGTTCTGTCTTTTCGCCGAGGAATTTTTTGTCCTGGGGCGCATTCCCAATGGAAGCAAAAGGAAAGATATGGGTGCCAGCGCCGATTGTGGTCCAGCCCTGAATGACAACATGACTATGCAGGACCACGCCGTCGCCCAAAACGACGTTCTCGCCGATCACACTGTAGGGGCCGATGTCGACATCGCTGCCGAGCTTGGCACCGTCCGCCACAACAGCTGTTGGGTGGATGGCCATCAGGCGTCTCCTCCGGATTTGGCCTTGGAGGCTGATATCTTGGGTGGCTGTGTCCCCTGGGTGGCATCGCGGTCTGCAATCATCGCACTAAACTCTGCTTCCGCCACCAATGTGTCGCCGACCATCGCCTTGCCGGAGTACTTCCAGACGGGGCCCCGTGAGCGGATCATCGAAACATGCAGCTCCAGCACATCACCGGGCACAACCGGTTTGCGAACACGCGCGCCATCTATTGTCATGAAATACACCGTCTTTGTGTCGGCAACGGCGCCCATATTGTTCATGACAACCGCGCCCGCTGTCTGTGCCATGGCTTCCACAATAAGCACACCGGGCATGACAGGCATGTCGGGGAAGTGCCCCTGAAAATGCGGCTCATTGATTGTGACATTCTTGATGCCGGTTGCTGACTTGTCGCGATCAATGTCGATGATCCTGTCTATCAGCAGCATGGGATAGCGATGCGGCAATAGCTGCATAACGCGCATGATGTCCGCGGTCTGCATGTCGCCCTGGGTATTTGTCTCGTCAGCCATCTTGTTTCTCGCAGTGTCGCTGTGGTCGTCTTTTGTTTGTGCCGCTAGGCTTTCTTCTTCTTTTTGCGCTTGGCCAGAATGGCAACCGCAGCCAACTCCCGCCGCCATTGCGACATGGGCCGCGCCGGAGTTCCGCCATATTGCTGACCGCCCTCAAGGTCGCTGGGCACGCCAGTGCGGGCCGCTAGCATCGCGCCATCGCCGATCTCCAGATGCCCGGCAATGCCAACCTGGCCGCCGGCCACCACGTAGTTGCCGAGTTTAGCGGACCCGGAAATCCCCACCTGTGAGACAATTACGCAGCCCTGGCCAACGCTGACATTGTGTGCCAGCTGAACCTGGTTATCGATCTTACTGCCTTCGCCAATCACAGTGTCAGGACCGGCTCCCCGATCAATAGTGGTGTTGGACCCAATGTCCACATCGTCCTGGATAATGACGCGGCCAAGCTGTGGGATTTTCTGGTGGCCATTCGGGCCCATGGCAAATCCAAATCCATCCTGCCCAATGCGCGCCCCGGGGTGGATGATCACTCGGTCTCCAACGAGGGCATGGGACAGCGTCACGTTTGCCGCAATAGCGCACTCACGTCCGATCTGAACACCCCGGCCAATGACTGTATTGGCCCCAATGGATGATCCCTGCCCGATTTCCACGTTAGCGCCAACAACCGCCCCCGGGGCTATGTCTACATCGGCGCCAAGTCTGGCTGAGGGGTCGACATGGGCAGCCGGGCTGACTTCAGCGGTGCCATGGGACGCATGCGGATAGAACAGCAGTGCTGTGGACGCATAGGCGGGGTACGGAGCGTCTGTGACGAGCAACGTGACGCCCTCAGGCGCCAGATCGACGGACGCTGAAGCGATAATGACAGCGCCTGCCTTGGTGGCCTCAAGCGCGTCCTTGTAGCGGGGATTGTCAAAGAAGCTGATGTCAGCGGCGGTCGCTGAATCCAGCGGTGCAACGTCACTGATTTCCCGCGAGCCATCGCTGTGTTCCACCTTCGCGCCAATTTTCTGGGCGATGTGTTCTAGCGAGAAAGGCCCGGCCTTTGTGAAAAAGCGAGGATCAGCCATTGGAAGTTGCTTTCAAGCCGGTCATGAAGTGGGCAATCCGATAAGGCACTGCACCGCCAAACGCGGTCCACGAGGCCGTCAACTCATTACTTAGGTCGCTCAACCGTCAGGGACGGCAACCGTTTGTCGAGACGTGCTATGATTTCAGCGGTGATGTCATAGTCAACACCGCCCACATGCACTGCGGTTACCGCCAGCACCATGTTTGCCCCACGCTCAACCAGTATCTCCTGCATGATCTCATTCAACACCGCATTCACCCTGCGTCGAGCGTTGTTTGAGGAGGCCTGAACCGCTGTGCGCTCCAGGCGGTATAAATCTGCCTGACCGGTTCGCTCTGCTTGGAGCTGGCTCCAGTCAGCCTGCAATTCGTCCCGTGGTCTGTCCTGAGCTGACACGATCAGCGTGCGCTCACGCTCCTCAAAAGCAGCCACCGTTGCTTTTTCTCTGTCCGCAATCTCGGAGAGAAACTGCTCCAGTTGTACACGAATACTCTTGCCGACTGCCGACTGGGTAAACACCGTATCAAGGTCAAGAAACAGAGCTCTTGACGGCGGCACTTGGGCTGACGCCGGGTATATGACCGCAAAGCCGATGACTATCGCTGCCAGAAGGGCCGCTGCGGACATGAGGAAATGACCACGGGTAGTTTTTTCGCTGTTCATCATCAAAAGCTCGTACCGGCGCTAAACCTGAAGAATTGTTCTTTGTCGTAGTCTTCTTTTAGGAACGCTTCCGCCAAATCGACACGCACAGGCCCAAACGGCGACTCCCAGAAGAGACTAAAGCCGCCTGAGGCACGCAGTGAGAAATCATCTTCAATGCGGCTGGTTGTAAGCACATTGTTGAAAATGATCAGCTGGTCTTCATCGTCGGTAAAACCGACCGACCCGACATCCGTGAAGAATGCGCCCCTGATACCGAGCTCCTCAGGCAGGAAAAGAGGAACAGTAATCTGGGCCGTACCAATGGCATATGCCTTGCCGCCCAACGCATCATCTGTGGTTAGGTCGCGTGGCCCGACCCCCGACGGTTCAAACCCGCGAAAACTAGCGCCACC
Source organism: Candidatus Phaeomarinibacter sp. (assembly GCA_050042885.1). GTDB lineage: Bacteria > Pseudomonadota > Alphaproteobacteria > CGMCC-115125 > CGMCC-115125 > Pyruvatibacter. The sequence continues at coordinate 12,240 of JBHJJF010000139.1, read as the reverse complement.
TTTGAAGAAGCGATTGTTCAAGCGGACATCTTCGCCGTTGTATCCGAAGACATAGCCAGCATCGAAGCGGAGCGATGCAATAAAGTCATCGTTGAAGCCGTGGTAGAAGGCCGAGCCGCCTTCGCTGGCTAAGAAAGTATTGTCGCCAAGTGGTGTCCCTGCGGTCTGGTCGAAAAAGAACGTAAAGCCGCGTGTCGGCGTCTCAGGGTCGTTACGTTTATCGAGCGAGTATGTGTATCCGACAAGATGGGAGTCGGCGATGCCGGCGGCGTCGCGCACTGAAATTGAGGCGTTTGCAGCGACGTTTTTGATCTACTCACGAACGTAACTTGTGCGTAGCTGAAGGGAAGAAAACTCGCTGAGCGGAAATCCAAATCTGACACCGATACCTGTCTGCTGGAAGTCGAACCCGGACTCATCCTGAAAATCGCTTTCAGTCCCGAAAACATCGATGCCGGCACTCAAATTGCGCCCCATGAAGTAGGGCTCTGTGAAGCGCAGGTCGATCTGTTGTTGATCACCCGACAGAGACAAGCGCAACCGCAAGAACTGACCACGACCAAGAAGGTTGCGTTCAACAATTGCAATATCGCCAACAATACCCGCGTCAGAGGAAAATCCCGCACCAATTGAAAGCTCACCGGTAGACTGCTCTTCCACATCGATACTGATCACAGTCTGGTCTTCAAGACTGCCTGGTTCTTCTGTGACTTCGACATTAGCAAACAAACCAAGTGACCGGATCCGATCGCGCGAACGCGTCAACAGGACACGATTGAAGGCGTCGCCTTCAGCTAGTCGCATCTCACGTCGAATGACCCGGTCAAGTGTTCGCGTATTCCCATTGATGTTGATGCGCTCAACATACACGCGCGGACCTTCATCGACGCGGAAAGTGATATTGATCTTGCGGTTTTCACGATCGCGCCGAACACGTGGACGCACATCAGAGAACGCATAGCCCTCGGTACCTGCGGCGAATGTAAGCGCGTCCACCGCATCATCAATGCGCGACGCGTCGTACTCGTCGCCATCCTGAATTTCAATCAGTTCACGGAGTTCATCTTTGTCTAGTCTCTCGAGTTCTGTCGCGACATCGATTTCACCGAAGGTGTAGAGCTCTCCTTCCTCTACCGTGAACGTGATAAAGAACTCACTGCCGTCCGGCGCCATCTCCGCCACAGAAGACAGGACGCGGAAATCGGCATATCCGTTCGTCAGATAGAAGCGGCGGAGAAGTTCGCGGTCAAACGTCAGACGGTCCGGGTCATAGTTGTCGTTGGTGTCGAGAAACTTCCACCACGCCGTCTCGGAGGTCACGATCTCGCCACGTAGATCGCCATCCGAATAAGCCTTGTTGCCGACGAACTTGATGCTGGCGACTCCGGTCTCCGGCCCTTCAGAAATCTCGTAGGCCAGGTACACAAGGTAATGCGGAAGCTGGATGATCTTTGGCTCAATCGCCGCAGCAAAGTTGCCCTTGCGGCGATAGAGTGCGATGATGCGTTGAAGATCACTTTGAACGCGGGCGCGGGTAAACACGACGCGCGGCTTAAGTTCGGTCTCCGCCGAGAGGTCTTCGTCATCAATGCGCAGGTTACCCTCAAAGGCGACGCGGTTGATGATCGGATTTTCCACAACGGTTACCACAAGGTCGGGCCCGCTCTCGCGAATAGAAACGTCTGCGAACAGGCCCGTCGAGAATAGTGTCTTCAGGCTGTCATCAATTTCCTTGGCGGTGGCGGCATCCCCTTCGCGAATGGTCATGTAGGATCGAACCGTCTCCGCCTCGACGCGCTGGTTGCCTTCAACCAGAATACGCTGAACCTGCATGGATGCTGGAGAGGTTGTAGTTGCCGCAGCGGTTGCTGGAACACCCGGTGCAGCAGGACCGGTCTGTGCAGAAGCGGCACTTCCAAGGGAAATCAGTGCAACGACGGCGAATGCGGGCGCCACGCGGCCAAAATAGCCGGCGATCACTTTGTGCATAGGTCCCCGCCCGTTTTCAGGCTTATTGAAGTTCACTATATCCCGCCTCAAAAGTCTTCCGCCCCAAAACTCAGGAACATCGCCCAAAAACAGTCAAAAATCAGGAAAATGCAGAGCCGATATACTCTATTACGCGCAAATGGACCAAATCATTCCATGTTGCGAAAAGCATCAAACACATAACGGCTGCCAACCCGATACGAAACCCGTATTCCTGCGCTTTTTCCCCGAGCGGCTCTCCCCGAACTGCTTCGACTGCATAATACAGCAAATGTCCCCCATCCAGCATCGGAACGGGAAAAAGGTTTAACAGGCCGATCGACACCGAGAGGATGGCTGCCAGATTGAGCAGCGCGATGAGGCCCAGGGTAGCCACCTGGCCGGACACCTGGGCAATTCTCAATGGGCCACCCAGCTGATCGGCGTCCTGGCGGCCAATAATGATGTCGCCGAGGTAACTAAAGGTTGTGGTGATGATGAAGCCGGTCTCTTCGACACCCTTCCACACTGCCGTCACCGGATTGTAGCGGACGGTGGTGACATCCCCTTCCTGGTTCTGACGCGTGAGGCCTATGAGACCGATGCTCTGAACATTGCCGAACGGGTCTGTGATTTCGCGTAACTGCGGAATGACCTGAAGGTCCACGAAGGTGCCGTCACGTTCGACGGTAAAGTCCAACACACGCTCAGGGCTTGTGGAAACGATGCGCTGCATCTCATTGAAGCTCTCAATGGCGTTGCCATTGATGGAGACGACCAAGTCTCCTGGCATGAAGCCAGCCACCGCCGCAGCCCCATCCGGCTGAACTTCGTCCACCCGCGGCGCGGTGACGCTTTGGCCGATGACGGAGTACATGAAAGCGAAGATGACAATCGCCAGGATAAAGTTGGCTACGGGTCCGGCCGCCACCACAGCCGCGCGCGCGTGAAGCGGCTTGAACTGAAAACAGTCTTTTCTGATGTCGTCCGGCAGCTTTGCCATGGCTTCGCGGTCTGGTGTGCTGGCTGCGCTCTCATCGCCAAGGAACTTCACATACCCGCCAAGCGGCAGCCAGCCGACCTTCCAGCGGGTGTTGTTCTTGTCGGTCCAACCGACAATCTCCCGACCAAAACCGATCGAGAATTGTTCAACGATGACGCCGTACCACCGCGCCACGAGGAAGTGACCCATTTCGTGAATGAACACGACGAGCGAGAGCACTATAATGAAAGGTATGACGTACCCGAAAAGTCCGGAGAGGAAATCCATTTGGCCCGTGACCTCTACCTTTGCTGTCGCTTGATGGAGCCTCTTCAGGAAAGGCGTCCCTGTTACTCACTACGTACGGCGCGTCGTCACAAGTTCGCTGGCTATGGCCCGGCCCGCTTTGTCGAGGGTCAGAACATCCTCAAGGTCTGCCGGTACTGCCATTAGTCCCTTGGCAAATGCGCGCGACATCGTTTCCTCAACAATCGCCGCGATGTCGAGAAAACCGATCTCTTCGGCCAGAAATGCCGCAACCCCCACCTCGTTCGCAGCGTTGAGAAGTGTAGGTGCCGCCCCCCCTGTTTGCAAGGCAGCCAGAGCCAGCCGCAACGCCGGAAAGCGTTCTAAATCAGGGGCTTCGAAGGTCAGTTTGGCAATTTCAGCAAGGTCCAGGCGGGGCGAGGGAGCCGCCATGCGCTGCGGCCAAGCCATGGTATGCGCAATGGGAGTGCGCATATCCGGCGACCCAAGCTGTGCAAGCACGGACCCGTCTGTATAGGCCACCATGGAATGGATAACTGACTGCGGATGGACAATCACTTCGAGCTGGCTGGTTTCCACGCCAAACAGGTAAAACGCCTCGATGACCTCAAGCCCCTTGTTCATCAAGGTCGCCGAATCGACAGATATCTTGGCGCCCATGGTCCAGTTTGGGTGGGCGACGGCCTCAGCCGGCGTCGCTGCCTCCATGCGGGCTTTATCCCAGGTTCGGAACGGGCCGCCTGAGGCCGTCAGAAAGATCTTCTCAACAGCCTCGTGGTTCTCGGTTTCCAGCACCTGGAAGATTGCGTTGTGCTCGGAATCGACCGGCAGCAGTGTGGCGCCTGCTTTTTTAACTGCGTCCAGAAAAACAGTCCCGGCGCTCACCAGCCATTCCTTGTTGGCCAGCGCGACGCAGGCCCCGCGCTTGGCGGCCGTCAGCGTCGGTTGAAGTCCGGCTGCACCCACAATCGCGCCCATGACAAAATCGGTATCGCGACCGGCAGCTTCATTGAGCGCTTCAGTCCCTGCCGCTGCTTCAATACCGGACCCGGACAAAGCATCCTTCAGGTCTTCATATTTTTCAGGGTTCGCGACAACGGCAAAGCGTGCGCCGAATTCCCGCGCCTGCTTTGCCAGCAGATCCACATTTGAGTTGGCCGTCAGGGCGTCAACCTGAAAGCGGTCTCGATCACGGGCTACGAGATCAAGCGTGGATGTGCCAACGGAGCCTGTGGACCCCAGCACGCAAATGCTCTTGGGCTGGCGTGCGCGAATGGTTTCAACAGCGATGCTCATACAGACGTGCTCATACCACAAAAATCCCCAATCCAATGCCCTCGCCCTCTTCGGCCAGAACACCGATCAGCGCGACGAAAGCCGCCGCAACAGCTGCGAAAATGAGCCCATCCACCCGATCCAGAACTCCCCCGTGACCAGGGATGAGCGCGCTGGAGTCTTTCACATTCGCGTAGCGTTTCAAGGCGGATTCAGCAATATCGCCAACCTGCGCAATAATAGCGGTTGCGCCGCTGATGGCGGCCAACAGCCAGAAGGCATCAAGGCCCAGAAATACCGATGTCAGCGCGCCAGCCACCGCGGCACCGGCCATGCCGCCGAGCAGCCCGGACCAGGTTTTGGCCGGGGAGAAACGTGGCGCGAGCTTTGGACCACCGATCGTGCGCCCGACTACGAATGCCATGATGTCTGTAGCCCAGACAACGGCCAGCAACCAATAGAGCGTCCACATGCCCCACTCGCCATCTGACCGCAGCCACACAATGGCAATGCAGGGCAGCAAGATGTAGGGAAAGCCAATCATCGGCCAGCGCTTGCCTTCCGAGCGCCAGATGACAACACCCATGGCAATAATGAACCCCACCGCCGCGGCGCCCAGGGCAAATAGCGGCAACCCCAGCCCCGCCAGGCCAACCGCTATGATGGCCGTAATCGCGTGAATGACATAATCCGCATTCAGATGACTTCCACGTACAAGCCGTGCCCACTCATAGGTCATCAAAACCGCCGCAAGCATAACAAAGGCTGTCAAAGCCCAGCCACCTAAGTGGACAACGTAAATCACGCCCGGTCCGAGCACAGCCGCAGAGGCTATCCGTTTGGTGAGTTCGCTATAGCGCGGCGGGTGCGGCGGCACACTATCGCCTCCATCGGGCGTTGCCGCTTCCCCGCCGCCGCTTCTGTTTACGGCTGGGGTGTCCATGGCTCTCTCGCACCGAAGCGTCGTTCTCGTGAGGCATAGTCAGCGAGGGCCTCACCGAGAATTTCGTCATTGAAGTCCGGCCAAAGCGTATCGACGAAAACAAGCTCGGCATAAGCGGCCTGCCATATCAGGAAATTCGACAGACGCTTGTCCCCGCTGGTCCGGATGATGAGATCGGGATCAGGAAGATCGTGCGTATCCAGATAGTCAGCAACTGTATCCGGCGAAATATCATGTGGATGGAGGTCGCCACGCTGCACCGCTTCAGCAATCCGCTGTGTTGCACGAGTGATCTCGCTCTGGCCGCCATAGTTGAAGGCGATTGTGAGGCGCAGTCCATCGTTTTGAGATGTCAGCTCCTCTGCCTCACTGATCATCCGGACGATGTCGTCAGCCAAGCCGTCGCGCGAGCCAATAATCCGAATTCGGACGTTGTTCTTGTGCAGCTCTGCGAGATCGCGGCGGATGTACAGCCGCAGAAGCCCCATCAGGTCTTCAACCTCGTCCGGCGGACGGCGCCAGTTTTCAGTCGAGAAACCAAACAACGTCAGATAGGGGATACCCCGCTCGCCAACAGCACGCACCATGCGCCGGACCGTTTCAACACCCTGGCGGTGACCAACCTTGCGCGGCAAGTGCCGTTTTGCTGCCCATCGGCCGTTGCCATCCATAATGATGGCGACATGCCGGGGCAATGCCGCGTTCGCTGGCTCCGGCGCAGCCCATTCCTCAAGCACACGCTGTTCGGCGGTGTTTTGGTCTGGCGTGGCTGGTGCTTCGGCTCGATGCATGGACACAAGAATATCAAGTAATGGGTTGCGGGCACGTTACCGGAAACAGGGCCGGGAACCTCACAATATGCGCCTTAGACCTGCATGATCTCCGATTCCTTGGTGGCAAGGGCCGCGTCGACGTCGCCGACTGCTTTGTCCGTGAGCGCCTGAACCTTGTCAGACAGCTTTTTGTGGTCGTCTTTGCCGATATCACCACCCTTTTCGGCTTTTTTAAGGTGGTCCATGGCATCGCGGCGCACATTGCGAACAGATACGCGGGCAGCTTCCGCATATTTGCCAGCCACCTTGGTCAGTTCTACGCGGCGCTCCTCATTCAGCTCAGGAATGGCAACGCGCACAAGCGTGCCGTCTGCCACCGGATTAACGCCCAGGCCCGCATCCCGGATCGCTTTCTCGACCGGGCCAACCAGCCCCTTGTCCCAGACAGACACCGTTATCAGGCGCGGCTCAGGTACGGATACATTGCCGACCTGATTCAGTGGCGTTTTCGCGCCATAGGCGTCCACCATCACCGGGTCCAGCAGCGACGCCGACGCGCGCCCCGTGCGCAGCCCGCCAAACTCGCTCATCAGATTGTCGAGCGCGCCGTGCATGCGCAGCTCAATGTCATCCAGGTCAACACCGGGTGCCTCTTCGGCCATGACGAGTCTCCTTCATATTCTTGTTGTGCTGCCGCGCGCCAAGCGCGTCAGGCGGCTTCGTTCTTAACAATCGTGGCGCGGCCTTCACCCTTGAGCACCCGGCCGAACTCTCCGGTCTCATGGATGTTGAAGACCACGATGGGGATGTCATTGTCCCGGCACAGACTAATGGCTGACGCGTCCATGACTTTCAGGTCGTCCGCCAATACCTGCATGTAACCCAACTGATCATAGCGCGTGGCATCTGGATCAAGCTTTGGGTCGGCTGTGTAAACGCCGTCCACCTGCGTGCCCTTCATCAGTGCATCGCAGCCCATTTCAGAGGCGCGCAAGGCGGCAGCTGTATCCGTTGTGAAAAACGGGTTGCCGGTGCCGGCGGCAAAAATCACGACCCGCCCTTTTTCCATATGGCGGACGGCACGGCGGCGAATGTAAGGCTCGCAGACAGTCGTCATCGGAATAGCGGAAAGCACACGGGTTGCGACGCCCTGCTGTTCCAGACCGTTCTGCACCGCAAGTGCATTCATGACGGTTGCGAGCATGCCCATATAGTCGGCGCTGGCGCGGTCCATGCCTTCAGCGGCACCTTTTAGGCCGCGAAAGATGTTGCCGCCACCGATGACCAGGCAAACCTCGACGCCGATCGCCAGCGCGTCCTTCACTTCCCCGGCGATACGCTGGACCACATTGAGGTCACTGCCATACGCCTCCTCGCCCATCAGCGCCTCACCGGACACTTTCAAAAGGACGCGTTTGTAATGAGGCTCGGACATGAAGCGGGCTCCGGCGGCGGAAAGGCTGAAATCAGGCGGTAGATGGTACGGCGCCGCCGACTCATACGAGGCGGCGGCGCTGCATATTGGACGATGCGCGGCTCAGTTTCCAGAGCATCGCATCTCAAAGAAAAGCCTTAGGAATTGGCGGCTGCGGCCACTTCGGCGGCAAAGTCCGCTTCTTCCTTCTCGATGCCTTCACCCAGCTCGAAGCGCTTGAAGCCCTGGAGGGTGATCGGGGCGCCAACGTCGCCCTCAGCGTTCTTGATGGCCTTTTCAACAGTGTTGTCCGGGTCGATCACGAAGGCCTGCTTGGAGAGCACAACTTCTTCGTAGAATTTGCGGATACGGCCATCCACCATCTTGGAGATGATTTCTTCCGGCTTGCCGCTTTCACGCGCTTCAGCCGAGAGAACTTCACGCTCTTTTTCCACCACAGCCTGATCAAGTTCAGCTTCAGTTGCGGCAAGCGGGTTGGTGGCGGCCACATGCATAGCAATCTGGCGGCCCAGCTCGTTGAGCTTCGTTGCATCGCCCGTCGATTCCAGCGCGACCAGCACACCGATCTTGCCGAGGCCCGGCGCAACCTGATTGTGCACATAGGCAGCCACGGCGCCGGAGCTCACTTCCAGGCTGTCGCTGCGGCGCAGGGTCATGTTTTCACCGATCGTGCCGACCATGGCCGTCACATGATCTTCCACGGACTTGCCCGCGCCGGGAAACTCGGCACTCTTGAGTGCTTCGAAATCGCCGCCCGTTTCAGCAGCGACGCCAGCAATGCCGGAGACCATCTCCTGGAAGCCTTCGTTGCGGGCCACAAAGTCGGTTTCGGAGTTCACTTCGAGAACGACCCCGCGAGTGCCTTCAACGGCAACGGCGACAAGGCCTTCTGCAGCCACACGGCCGGACTTCTTGGCGGCCTTGGACAGGCCCTTGGTGCGCAGCCAGTCAACGGCGGCTTCCATGTCGCCGTCGGTTTCCTTCAGGGCGGCTTTGCAATCCATCATGCCCGCGCCGGTCGAGTCGCGGAGCTCTTTCACCATGCTGGCGGTAATATTGGCCATTGGGGTGATCCTCTTTGATGTGTGTTCAGATTGGGTTCGGGCGACATATGCAGGCAGTTCAACGGGCTGCAACAGCTCCGCCATACCGTCCGTATGCGTCGCCAGCGTGACACTCCGCACTCAGCGAAGCATCACGCGGCACATGCGTTAGGCAGTTTCAGCGGGTGCTGCTTCTTCCGCTGGTGCGGCTTCGGCAACTGCTTCAGCGGCAGGTTCTTCCGGCAGCACTTCTGCAATCGGCTCATCCGCTTCACCCGGATCGAACGCCGCACCGCCCTGACTGCGGGAGATGCCATCCAGCACAGCACGGGAAGCCAGATCGCAGTACAACGAAATGGCGCGCGATGCGTCGTCATTGCCTGGGATCGGATAGGTGATGCCGGACGGATCAGAGTTGGAGTCGAGAACCGCGATCACCGGGATGCCGAGCTTGGCAGCTTCCTGAATGGCAATCTGCTCCTTGTTGGTGTCGACGACGAAGATCAGGTCGGGAACACCGCCCATGTCGCGGATACCGCCGATGGCCTGGTCCAGCTTGTCGCGGTTGCGCGTCAGAACAAGGCGCTCTTTCTTGGTGAGCGGCAGGCTTTCGTCAGCCAGCTTCTCATCATATTCGCGCAGCTTCTTGATAGAGGCTGACACGGTCTTCCAGTTGGTCAGCGTGCCGCCGAGCCAGCGGTAGTTGATGTAGTACTGGGCGCAGCGACGGGCCGATTCAGCAATCGGGTTCGACGCCTGGCGCTTGGTGCCCACGAACAGCACGCGGCCACCACCGGCAGCAACGTCGCTAAGCGCAACGAGAGCCTGGTGCAGCAACGGTACGGTCTGCGCAAGATCAATGATGTGGATGTTGTCGCGGACGCCGAAGATGAACTGGCCCATTTTCGGGTTCCAGCGGTGGCTTTGGTGTCCAAAGTGCACGCCTGCTTCAAGCAGTTGGCGCATAGAGAATTCTGGCAGGGCCATATGCCTTGCTCCTTTTCTTTTCCGGTTCAGCCTCTGCAAGGGAGAAAGAGCGGCTGGCAAACTGCCCGGACCGCACCGGATGGACTGGCAGGAATGTGTGCAAAAGCGCCAAAAACTGCGCATCTGCGGGCCCTGACACCCCTTCCCTCGCATGTGGAATACGGCGCGGTATAAGGGGTTAGCGCTGTTGGTGCAAGGGGTGGCCCAGAGTGCATGGATCAAACAATTGGCCCTCGATTGTTTACCTGATAAATTGTTTTCCAAGGAAATAAAAATACTGCCCTTGGGGAGCGCGCGTCATGGATCATGTCCGGACCACCTGCAGCCTGTGCGAGGCCTCCTGTGGGGCCGTGATGACCGTTGAGGATGGCAAGATCCTCAAATTGGCCGCGGACCGGGAAGATGCGCTGTCAGGCGGGTTTATCTGCGCCAAGGGTGCCGCCATCCCCGACCTTGAAGCGGATCCGGATCGCATCCGCTCCCCACTCCTGCGCAAGAACGGCAAACTGCAGCCTGCCAGCTGGGAGGATGCCTATGCCTTCATCGACGGTAGGCTCAGTGCGATCCTGGCTGAGCATGGGCCGCAGGCCACCAGCGTCTATGTGGGCAATGCCGCCGCGCATAACCTGAACATCATCACTTACTTCGAAGACCTGGCGAAGGCGCTGGGAACGACCAACCTGTTTACTGCTGCAAGCCTTGACCAGAACCCCAGGCAGGTTGTGTCCGGCCTTCTGTATGGCGACGAGTTTGCCCTCTATGTGCCGGATATCGATCGCAGCCAGCTTGTCTGGATCATGGGCGCCAACCCGGCTGAGTCCAATGGCAGCATGATGGTGGCACCTGGCTTTCTTGGCCGGATGCAGAAGATGCATGAGCGCGGGGGGCGCTCCATCGTCTTTGACCCGCGCCGCACCATGACCGCGGACCGGGCAAGTGAATACATCCCCATCGCCCCTTCCGGAGACGCAGCCTTCCTCGCCGGCGTCGCCCATACACTGCTCAAGCTCGGTCCGCCGGAAACGACCGCCCTGTCGCTCGTGGATGATCTGAAGCAAATCGCTGCGTGGCTCACGCCCTTCACGCCGGACGCTGTGGCGGACGCCTGTGGGATCGATGCCGACACAATCGTCAGGCTCGCGACCGAATTGCAGGAGACCGAAGCAGCCGCCGTCTATGGCCGCATCGGCACAACGACGCAGCATTTTTCATCCCTCACCTGCTGGCTGATGGACATCATCAACATCCTTGCCGGCAATCTGGATGCGGTTGGCGGCTCCATGTTCCCCAAGCCGTTGCTGGCCCAGCCGAACACGATTGGCCCATCGGGCGTCGGCGAAGGTTTTACAGTGGGCAAATGGACGTCGCGCGTGAGCGGTGCGCCGGAAGTGGTGAGCCAGATCCCCATGGCCTGCATGGCGGAAGAAATGGACACGCCGGGCGACGGACAGATCCGCGCCCTGTTCTGCCTTGCCGGCAACCCCGTCACCGCCAGCCCGGACACCAAGCGGATGCAGGCAGCGCTTGATGGTCTGGATCTGCTGGTATGTCTCGACATCTATCAGGGGGAAACAGCCTCCAAGGCGGATGTCATTCTGCCCTCCCCGCCCCGCTTGGCCCGGCCCAACTATGACGCCTATCTCTATCGATTCGCGGTGCGCAGCTACGGGCGCTACACGCAGCAATACCGGCCGCTTGATATGCATGAACGCAGCGACCGGGAGACATTGCTGCGGTTGATGGCCATCGCCAAGGGCCACGGCTGGGACGCGGATATCGACGCTCTCGAAGAGGCAGAGCTGGCCGCCACGGTCGAGGTCATGACGCAGGTGCCTCAGTCTGCCATCGAGGGCCGGGAGCCGAGTGAGATCATGGATATGCTCCGCGCCCTTGAGCCCGGCGAACGGCGCATGGATTTTGGGTTGCGCATTGGCCCTTTCGGCGATGGTTTCGGCAGCCGCGATGGCATCACTCTGCAGACCCTCAAGGATTCGCCACAGGGTGTTGATTGCGGCGCATTGGTACCGCGTCTGCCGGAATCGCTGCGCACCCGGACGGGCCGCATCGAAGCAGCGCACGGAATTTTTGGGGAAGAGCTCGAGCGCTTGTCCGCATGGTTGGGCGACCCGCGTCCGCAATTCACCCTGATCGGGCGACGCCAGCTGCGCTCCAACAACTCCTGGTTCCACAACATCGAGAAGCTGCAGCACCCGACGCGAGAATGTACGGCACAGATCAATCCGGGCGATGCGGATCGCCTTGGCATTGCGTCCGGCGATCTCGTGCGGGTGTCGACTCCCAAAGCTGCCATCGAGGTTCCCGCCGAAGTGACCGATGCCCTGTCGCCCGGCGTTGTCTCCATCCCCCATGGCCGGGGCCACGAAAAGCTTGAAGGCACGCTCAACGTGGCGGCGGCAAATCCGGGGGTCAACGTCAACACTATCGTCGACTACGGCGCCGTGGACCCACTCCCATGGAATGGCCGGTTGAATGGCCCGCCGGTTCAGGTCGCGTAATCCAACACCCGCTGACCCGCCCCTACAGCTCTCCCACCTGAGCCACACCAT
>JBHJJF010000138.1:0-26546 GCA_050042885.1 Candidatus Phaeomarinibacter sp. | reverse complement strand
GCCGCAAACACGGTAAAGGAGCCCCTAAAGCCCCATCTGGCGGACAGCGAGATCGCGCATGATTTCTTCGGACCCGCCACCAATCGCCAAAACTTTAACCTCACGGTAGATGCGCTCCACCGAGTTGCCGCGCAGATAGCCCGCGCCACCCAGAATCTGCATAGCTTCCGACGCCACGAACTCCAGTGCCTTGGTTCCGAAGAATTTGGCCTTGCAGATTTCTGCCACCGGCATGTCACCTTCATTGATGGCGTAACAGATCTGCTGGAGATAAGCGTCCAGTGCGTCGGTCTTGGCGGACATATCCGCGATTTTATGACGGATCACCTGATGATTGATCATCGGCTGACCAAACGTCTCGCGCTCCTGTGCCCATTCGATGGAGCAGCGCAGGGCTGCCTTCATCATGCCGAGCGCCTCCGCCGTCAGACCGACACGCTCAAGATTGAAGTTCTTCATGATCTCTATGAAGCCACGGCCTTCTTCGCCCATGAGGTTTTCAGCCGGCACCCGGCAATCGTCGAAATAAAGCGTGGCCTGATCCGAGGCCCACCAGCCCATCTTCTTGCCGAGCTTGGTGCGTTCGAAGCCGGGCGCATCCTTCTCGACAAAGAAGAGTGAAATGCCGTTGAGGCCGTCACCGCCGGTGCGCGCACCGACGAAAAAATAGTCGCTCTTCATGCCGCCGGTGATGAAGGTCTTCGACCCATTGATGACCCAGGAGTTTCCATCCTTGTGCGCCTTGGTTTTCATGTTGGCCACATCGGAGCCACCAGACGGCTCGGTGATCGCCAGGCTGGAACCCTTGCGGCCAGCGACCACTTCCGGCAGCACGCGCTCGCGAATTTCGGGCGTCGCCAGTTTCTGGATCGGGTCGAGCGAAATGGTACGGCCGACGAGAGCAGCCAGAACGCCATTGGCGCCGGACTTGCCCATTTCCTCCATCCACGCCATGCGCAAAAAGGCATCGTCCATGCCAAGCCCGCCATAGGCCTCGTCGATGCCAAACCCGAAGGCGCCCAGGGCACCCGCTTTTTCATGCAATTCCCAGGGGATTTCCTCCGCCTCATCCCATTCATCAGCGTAGGGCCGCACTTCGGTATCTACAAAGCGCCGGACCGTTTCACGGAACTGGCGGCGTTCTTCGGTGTCATGGGGGCTCAGCATGCGGACATCTCCTCAGCCGGTATGAACCAGCGCGTTCTCTTGTTTGGATATATTTAGCGGAGTTTCAGGTGCGGCGCGATGAGCGCGATGAACCGATCGACGATCAATGTTTCTTCGGCGCGGTTTCGGGTGAACCGCTCATGGACCAGCATCCCGCGCATGAACACGCGGCAGATCGCCCACAGGGTTACAACATCCGCGTCATCAAGGTCCGGCGATTCATACACGTCGATGATCGCGGCCCCCATACGGGCGTCCCAGTCGATGAGGCTCTTGGCGGTGCGTTTACCCAGCGCCTTGTCCGTGCGGGAGGCCATCAGTATCTCCATAAGCGCACGGCCTTCCGGCGTGCGCACAAGACGCTCCCACAACCACTTGAGGTGGGCGCGCACCTGGGCATCCTTGTCCGGCACCTTGCGCCACGCGGCTCGCTCGACCCGCTTTCCCGTCATCACGCTACGGCCCAGCAGCATGTCGAGGGTAGCGGCAATCAGATCTTCCTTGGTCGGGAAGTGATGGGTAAGGGCGCCGCGGGACAGGCCGGCGCGCTCCTGAATACGGGTGAGGGACGTGTCCGCATAGCCGATCTCGTCGAGACATCCGATCGCAGCGTCGCAAATCGCCCGGCGCGTTTTGTCTGCCTGCTGTTCCTTTGACCCAGGGGACGCAAGGGATGCGGATTTAGCTATCTGCGCTGCGTGTGCCATGGCAGGCTTCATTCTCAAGGTTGCGCCGCATCCCGAACGGATCGCCGCGGATGGAAGTTGACAGACCGACTGGTCGGTCTGTAGGACTCTATGTCAGCAACCAGTGAGACGCAAGCTGCCCGGTATGAGGCGGCACACTCACGACGGGATAACAGGGCAGGCGGACGGATGGGTAGCACGAAGAGCATTCGCATCGGCGGTGCAGGTGGGTTCTGGGGCGAGGCGCTTCATGCGACCCCGCAACTGCTTGCGGGCGGCGAGCTCGACTATCTGGTGTTCGATTATCTCGCCGAAATCACCATGTCGATCATGGCGCGCGCCCGGGCCAAGAACCCGGATCATGGATATGCCACCGACTTCGTAACAGGTGTTATGGCCCCGCACCTCAAGGACATCGCGGCACGTGGCGTCAAAGTCATTTCCAACGCCGGCGGCGTGAACCCTGCCGCCTGTGGCGCTGCCGTGCGGGCCCTGGTGGAAAGAGCTGGCCTTGATCTCAAAGTCGCGGTCGTGGAAGGCGACGATCTCCTTGATCGCGCAGAGGAACTCGCAGGCACCGGGTACGCCGAGATGTTCTCCGGCACGTCGTTTCCACCGGTTGAGGCGATTGCGAGCATCAACGCCTATCTGGGTGCGTTCCCGATTGCAGATGCCTTGGGTCGCGGCGCCGACATCGTGATCACCGGTCGTGTGGTGGATAGCGCGGTCACGCTTGGGGCCTGCATCCACGCCTTCGGCTGGGGCAGGGACGACCATGACCTGCTGGCAGCCGGCACCCTTGCCGGGCACATCATCGAATGCGGCCCGCAGGCGACCGGCGGCAACTTCACGGACTGGCGCGAGGTGGCTGACGATCTTGAAAATATCGGATACCCTATTGCCGACGTCAGCGCGGATGGCAGCTTCATCTGCAGCAAGCCGCCGGGCACAGGCGGCCAGGTATCCGTGGGCACTGTCTGCGAGCAGATGGTCTATGAGATCGGCGACCCACAGGCCTATCTGGTGCCGGATGTAGTCTGCGACTTTTCGCAGGTGCAGGTCACCGAGATTGCGCCGGATCAGGTGAAGGTCACAGGGGCGCGCGGGCTTCCAGCGCCTGACACCTACAAAGTCTGCACGACCTACTCTGACGGCTGGCGCGGTGGATTGATGATGGCCTTTATCGGTCTTGATGCTGCCGACAAGGCCCGCACCTACGCAGAGACATCCATCAAGCGTACGCAGGCTCTTCTGCGGCAGGCCAATGCGGCGGATTTCACCGAGACAAGCATCGAGATCATCGGTGACGACAGCCAATATGGCGCAGCGTCACAGAACCCTGCGTCGCGCGAAGTGGTCATGAAGCTCGCCGCGAAGCACCCGGACGCACGCGGCATCGGGGCCTTGCTGAAAGAAGTAACCGGCCTTGCCCTGGCGACGCCCGCAGGCCTTACCAGCTTTGCAGGGGGACGGCCGAAGCCCTCACCGGGCGTGCGGCTGTTCTCGTTTGCCTTACCCAAAGAGGCGCTCAGCATTCGCGTGGATCTGGATGGGGAGACCGTCACCAGCGACAGCGAAAAGGGCGTTACGTTTGATCCTGCCGCACTCGTACGCCCGGCATCACCGACCCAACAGGGCGGCACGGTAGAGGTGCCGCTCATCAAGCTGGCCTGGGCACGTAGCGGCGACAAAGGGGACAAAGCCAATGTCGGTGTCATCGCGCGGGACGAGAGCTATCTGCCCTATATCGCCGCGTCTGTCACGGCGGCCGCAGTGGCCGAGCGCTTTGCCCATTTCCTCGATACGTCCAGCGGTGGCGGTAAAGTCGAGCGGTTCTTTCTGCCCGGCTCTCACGCCTTCAACTTTTTGATGGATGACGCGTTGGGCGGCGGCGGTGTGGCCAGTCTGAGGGCTGACCCCCAGGCCAAGGCCTATGCGCAAATCCTTCTTGACCATCCGGTGTCCGTCCCTGCGGACCTGGCCGGGAGACTGTAATGGCGACCTACCAGACCAAGATCAATACAAACTCAGAGAGTTTTGCCCAGAACCGAGCGGACATGCTGGCGCTGATTGACCAGCTGCGCAGCTATGAGGCACGGGCTGCGACGCTGTCTGAAAAGCGTAAACCACGCTTCGAAGAACGCGGACAGTTGACACCGCGTGAACGGTTGGAGCGGCTGCTTGATCCAGGCATGCCGTTTCAGCGACTCTACAACATGGCCAATTTTCTGGTCGATGACCCCAATATCGAAACGTCTGTTGCCGGGGCCAACATCATTGCCGGGATCGGCTTTGTCAGCGGTGTGCGGTGCATGGTCTATGTGGATGACAGCGGCATCAGTGCCGGTGCCATGACCACACAATCCGTCGGTGTGATGATCGGAGTGATGCAATGTGCACTGCGCCAGAAGCTTCCATTTGTGCATCTTGTGGAAAGCGCCGGGGCTAACCTCTTCGAGTACACCGTCGAGCTTTGGGCCAATGGCGGGAAAATGTTTTACCATCTGGCGCAACTCAGTGCGGCCGGCATCCCCACCTTTGTGGTGCTGCACGGCCCCTCGACAGCAGGTGGCGCCTATCAGCCGGGCATGAGTGACTATGTCATCGGGGTGAAGAAGAACGGCATGGCTGCTCTTGCCGGCGCAGCGCTGGTAAAGGCCGCAACAGGGGAGGTGGCTGATCCGGACGAGCTCGGCGGCTCGGAAATGCATGCGAGCACTACGGGTTTGGTCGAGTATGTGGCTGAAGACGATGCTCATGGCATCCTGATCCTCCGCGACCTCATGAGCCGGATTGATCACAACAAGCAGATACCTCCGGCACCCAAGCGGACATATGAGCCGCCGGCTCTCAGCCCGGAGGACATCGCAGGCACGGTGCCGGTTGACTACAAGCAGCCTTATGACGTGCGCGAGGTGGTCGCGCGGATCGTTGATGGATCTGACTTCGTGGAGTTCAAGCCGCGCTATGGCCCCGCGACCGTCTGTATGCAGGCGAGCATCATGGGCCATGCGTGCGGGCTGATCGGCAACAACGGACCGATTGATCCGGCGGGCGCGACCAAGGCATCGCATTTCTTTCAGCTGTGCGACCAGTCGGACATGCCGATCATCGTCCTCAACAACACCACGGGCTACATGGTGGGGACGGAATATGAGCAGGCCGGCATGATCAAGCACGGCTCAAAGATGATCCAGGCAGTGTCGAATGTGCGCGTGCCCAAAATTTCACTCTATATAGGCGCCAGCTTCGGTGCGGGTAACTACGGCATGTCCGGCTACGCCTATGAGCCGGAGTTTCTGTTTGCCTGGCCCAATGCCACCACCGGCGTGATGGGGGGCGAGCAGGCCGCAGGCACCATGGAAGAAGTGGCCCGCAGCGGCGCAGCCCGGCGCGGTCAGGATGTTGACGAAGAGGCCCTGGCCCAACAGCGGGCAGCCGTCGTCAAGCTGTTCGATGACCAGTCGACCTCCTTCTACACCTCAGGCCGGTTGCTGGATCATGGCATCATTGACACGCGCGATACCCGCAAGGTTCTCGGCTTTGCCCTGCAGACCATATGGGAAGGCCGCAACAAGACGCTGAAACCCAACAGCTTCGGCGTTGGCCGTCACTAGAGGCAGGAGACAGAGCGATGACCACACTTCCTGATGTGACCGGCGTTGAGCTTGAGCTGGACACTGGCTGGCTCACCATCTGGTTCGACCAACCAGAGACCCGAAATGCCCTGACAGACGAACTGGTGGATGGCGTGCGCCGGACACTTGAAGCAGTGAAGGATGATCGCGAGGTGCGCGGCATCACCTTGCGCGGCAAACACGGCGTCTTTTGTGCCGGCGGGAATCTCAAGCAATTCAAAGCGTTCTTTCAGGGCGGTGGCAGCGACGGGGGTGGCTCGCGGGACAATACCATCGAGATGTCGAAGGGAGCAGCGGTTCTCTTCGACCTCATTAATGAAGCGCCCCAGGTTGTGATCGCCATCATTGAAGGGGCTGCCATGGCCGGTGGGTTCGGCATGGCGTGCTGCGCCGATGTTGTCATCTGCGAAGCTGACGCCAAGTTTGCGATGACGGAAACGGCCATCGGAATTTCGCCTGCGCAGATCGCTCCCTTCGTGATTCAGAAGCTTGGCTATGCAACTGCCCGACGCCTGATGCTGCCAGCGGCCCGCTTTAACGGGGAAGGCGCGCACGAACTCGGCTTTGCAGACTTTGTGGCCGGCGACGTTGAGGGTCTTAATGCCATCGAAAAACAGATCCGCAGTCAGGTGCTGAAATGCGCGCCCGGCGCGATTGCCGATACCAAGTCGCTCATCATCGCGTTGCCGGGGATGAGCCGCGACGAGGCGGTTCAGGCGGCTGCTGAAAACTTCACAGGGCGCCTGCTGAGTGATGAAGGCCGCGAGGGTGTGGCGTCATTCCTTGAAAAACGCAAACCCGTCTGGGCACAGAGCTAGGGACATCAAACGATGCGCTTTACTTCCATTCTGGTGGCCAATCGCGGAGAGATTGCCGGGCGCGTCATGCGAACGGCAAAGTCGCTGGGCTATCGCACCATTGCGGTTTATTCAGAAGCTGACGCACACGCGCCCCATGTAGCTATGGCTGATGATGCGGTCTGCCTTGGACCGGCGCCGGTGGGCGAGTCCTATCTTGATCCTGACCGGGTACTGAAGGCGGCGGCGGATACCGGCGCCCAGGCCATTCATCCGGGGTATGGCTTTCTGAGTGAGAATGCTGACTTTGCCAGCGCCTGCGAGGCGGCCGGGCTGGTGTTCATCGGGCCGCGTCCGGATGCGGTTGATCTGATGGGCAATAAGGCTGAGGCCAAGCGGCGGATGATTGCGGCGGGTGTGCCCTGCGTGCCGGGCTATGAAGGTGAGGACCAGGCTGACGACGCATTCATTGCTGCATCCAAGGACATCGGTTTCCCGGTGATGGTCAAGGCCGCTGCCGGCGGCGGTGGGCGCGGCATGCGGCTGGTCCATGACGCTGCTGATCTGCCAGACGCCATCGGCCTCGCACGGTCGGAAGCAAAAAATGCATTCGGGTCTGGCGAACTGATCCTTGAAAAGGCCATTGTTCAGCCGCGCCATGTGGAAATCCAGGTCTTTGCCGACGAGGCAGGCAACACCATTCATCTGGGCGAACGCGACTGCTCGGTGCAGCGGCGGCACCAGAAGGTCATTGAAGAAGCGCCGTGCCCGGTGATGACGGAGGACCTGCGGGCACAGATGGGCGCGGCAGCGGTCGAGGCCGCCCGCGCGAGCTCCTATCGCGGGGCGGGTACTGTCGAGTTTCTTCTGGCAGCTGACGGCGCGTTCTACTTTCTGGAAATGAACACCCGCCTGCAGGTAGAGCACCCGGTGACGGAACTGATCACCGGGCTTGATCTCGTGGCGTTGCAGCTCAAAGTTGCACAGGGCGAGGCGCTGGGGCTCACGCAGGACGACATATCGCTGACGGGCCATGCCATCGAAGTGCGGCTGTATGCGGAAGATGTAGCCGAAGACTTTCTGCCCAGCACGGGACATATCGACCTGTGGCAACCAGCATCAGGCGAGGGCATTCGTATTGATGCGGGCATCGCCACTGGGCTGGACGTCTCTCCCTTCTATGACACGATGATCGCCAAGGTGATGGCCCATGGACCAAACCGGGACGTTGCGCGCCTACGGGTCATTGATGCCCTGCGTCGGACCGGCATCTTTGGACCGCAAACAAACCGGGACTTTCTCATTGATGCCCTGTCCCAGCCTGTCTTCGCTGAAGGCGGCGCGACCACGGCATTCATCGCCGACACCTATTCTGCCGACGACCTGGCCAGACGCGACCCTTCGCCTGAGGCAGTCGCAGCCGGGGCAGTGCTGCTTTACCAATCCGAACAAAAGACATCCTTTGACGCCGCGATCGGCGTCGATACGGAATTGCTCAACTGGAGCAGCTCCGGGCGTTTGTCCACGAGTTACAAGTTCGGCTCAGCGGATGAGGGCATCGCAGCCACCGTCATTGCGCATGGCAACGATGTTTTGACTGTCGAGACAGGTGGACGAGCAATCAAGGTCGCTCTCAAATCGATCGATGGACACTCCGCACGCATGCAGATTGATGGCACAGATCATGGTGTCGTTTTTGCCATTCCGCACGCTGGCATGGTTCACCTCAGCATCGCGGATCAGACGGCCAGCCTGGCCAATATCCTAATGCAGGCAGGCATGGCGGATGATACTGCTGGCGGCGGGCGCGTGCTGGCGCCGATGCACGGCCTCATACTTGAGGTGCATGTGAGCGAAGGCCAGTCTGTCAGAAAGGGCGACAGGCTTGCCGTTTTGGAAGCCATGAAGATGCAACACCAGATTCTCGCCGAGGTTGACGGCACAGTTGCCGGCGTTGCGTGTACAGCCGGAGATCAGGTGCCTGCCGGCGAACTGCTTGTTGAAATTGATGTTGATGAAGAAGAAGCCGCCTGAGACGCGGCCGATAAGGGAGACAGGTCCATGAATTCTCCAATCTGCGAGATGCTGGGCATCGAATTTCCATTGCTGGCTTTCACCCATTGCCGGGACGTGGTGGTGGCCGTGTCCAAGGCAGGCGGCATGGGCGTCTTAGGCGCCGTCTCCCTTCCACCCGACCAGCTGGAAGAAGAGCTCGCCTGGATCGACGCGCATATTGATGGCAAGCCCTATGGGGTTGACCTGATCGTGCCCAACAAGTTTGAAGGCAAGAACGACGCATTTGATCCGGATGCCATTCGTGCTGCCGTGCCCGAGGGGCACAAGGATTTCGCTGCGGAGATCCTCAAGCAGTATGACATTGATGCGGATGACATTCGCAACCCCGGCTCCAACTCCCTCAACTTTGCACAGAACTTGCGCGACGATGGAGCTGCCTCCAGCCTTGAGGTGTGTTTCCGCCACCCGATCAGGCTGATTGCCAATGCGCTGGGGGTGCCGCCGCAGATCATGCTGGACCTCGGAAAGAAGCATGATGTGGCCGTCGCGGCGCTTGTTGGCGCGCGCGAGCACGCTGTCCGTCAGGTTGAAGCAGGCGTCGACATTCTCGTGGTTGCGGGCGGTGAGGCCGGTGGCCATTGTGGCGATGTCTCAACCATTGTCCTTGTACCCGAGGTGCACGAGGCGGTGCAGGCCATGGGCGCGTCGACGCCGATCCTGGCTGCGGGCGGTATCACCACCGGACATCAGATGGCCGGCGCCATGGCCATGGGCGCGGCGGGCGCCTGGTGTGGATCTGTCTGGCTCACCACCGCAGAAGCCGAAACCAACCCGGATGAGAAGGAAAAGATGCTGGCGGCATCGTCGCGCGATACCGTTCGCTCGCGGTCACGCACGGGAAAGCATTCCCGACAGCTTCGATCCCCCTGGACAGACGCGTGGGAAGCCAAGAGTGCGCCCGAACCACTTGCCATGCCGTTGCAGGGACTGGTGTCGGAACCGGCACTTGGCAAGGTGGACAAGCTCAGCCAGTCAGGCCATGACGGCGCCAAACAACTTGCCACCTACTGGGTTGGCCAGGGCGTTGGCCTGATGAACCAGAGCATGTCGGCGGGCGCTGTTGTGCAGCAATTCAAGGAAGACTTTCTGACCGCGTATGAGCGGCTGACGGGATATGTGCGCGGCTGAGACGATCCGGCCGAGACACGCCTAAAAAGGAAACACTGATGTTCGATCAACCCAATGATTTCAAGGCCGAGAGCGACGCGCTCTATGCGCTCATCAAGGACCTTCCAGAAGAACGTCTGCTTGAACCGACCCAGTTCAAGGGCTGGACGATCCGCGACGTGATCGGCCACCTACACATCTGGAACGATGCCGCTGACATGTCTCTCAATGACGAAGAGGCGTTCAACGCCTTCTTTGAGCGTGTTGGCGCATCAGTGGCCGGGGGTGGTCTGCGGGGTTTTGAGAACAAGGAACTCGAAGGGGTCAGTGGCCGCGAGATCGTAGACCGCTGGCATGACTTTTATCCCGGCGTGGCCGAGAGGTTTCTTGGGGCTGATCCAAAAATGCGCGTCGTGTGGGCCGGACCGAGCATGAGCGCACGATCCAGTATCACGGCGCGCCTGATGGAAACCTGGGCCCATGGGCAGGAGGTCTATGACACGTTGGGCGTTGAGAGGCAGAACGAAGACCGCATCAAGAATATCGCGGTACTGGGCGTCAACACTTTCGGCTGGACCCACATGGTCAACAAACTGCCGGTGCCGGAAAACATCCCGCATGTGCGACTAACACTCCCATCTGGTGAGCTTCTGGAGTTCAATGAGCCGGACACGGACAATATGGTCGAAGGCAGTGCAACTGAGTTCTGTCAGGTGGTAACGCAGGTGCGCAACATTGCGGACACGAACATCAAGACCTCGGGCGACGTGGCCACAAACTGGATGGCGATTGCCCAGTGCTTTGCCGGACAAGCAGAAACGCCGCCGGCTCCAGGGACCCGACGGCGTGTTGTTGCTGCTTAAGACACAAACGGGCTAGGCAGCCCTTGCCTTCGCTGCCGGCTTGCCGCTGCGACGATTGCGTTGCGGTGGACGGCCGGCATTTTTCTTGCCGCCAGCATCATTGCGGTTGGCACCATTCCGGCTCTGGGCCGGCTTGCGGCGGCGCGGTTTGCGCTGCGCCGGTTCGGGCTGCTGCAGGACCTGGCGCTCTTCTTCCGGCACCACCTGACGCCCACTGTCTGCAGGGCGGGCCGCCACATCAATCTTGCGCTTGATAAGCCGTTCGATGTCGCGCAACAGGCCGCGCTCAGCACCATCACAAAATGCCACGGCCTGGCCGCTCTTGCCGGCACGGGCCGTGCGGCCTACGCGGTGCACATAGGCTTCGGCAACCTGCGGCAGTTCGTAGTTCACCACATGTGAAACATCGTCCACATCAATGCCGCGTGCTGCGATGTCTGTGGCGACAAGCACATTGACCTTGCCTTTGCGGAAAGCATCCAGACTGCGCACACGCTGGTTCTGGCTCTTGTTGCCGTGGATGGCGGCAGCCGCAAAACCATACATCTCAAGATGCTTACAGACTTTATCGGCGCCGCGCTTGGTGCGGGTAAAGACGACGGCCCGTTCCATGTCCGGCGTTGCAAGATAGTCTACCAGGGCAGCACGCTTTTGTGCCGACGGGAGCATCACGACTTTCTGGTCGATGCGGTCAATCGGCTTTGAGTTCGGCGTGACCGTCACTTCGATGGGCTTATGCAGAAACTCCTGCGCCAGCGCGCGCACCTGCTTGGGCATGGTGGCGGACAGCAGCATCGTCTGCCGCTTCTTCGGCAGATAGTTCATGATCTTCTTGATCTGCGGCATAAAGCCCAGGTCAAACATCTGATCGGCCTCGTCGAGCACGACCTTTGTGGTCGTATCCAGACGCAGGTTCTTGGACGCCACATGGTCAAGCAGGCGACCCGGCGTTGCGACAACGATGTCGACGCCCTTGGCCAGCGCCTTGATCTGCGGTGGAATTTTCGCGCCGCCGACAATCACCGCTACAGACGGGCGGGAGTGCTTGCCATAGGCACGGATGTTGTCGCCGATCTGGGCGGCCAGCTCGCGCGTTGGAGCAAGGATCAGCGCCTTGCAGGTGCGTTGCTTGGCGGGCATCGGGTCATCGGACAGGGCATGGAGGATGGGCAGCGTGAAGGCTGCGGTCTTGCCGGTGCCGGTCTGGGCAATGCCCAGAATGTCGGAGCCGGCCAGCATGGCGGGAATGACTTTGGCCTGAATGGGGGTAGGGGTCGTGTAGCCCTCGTCGGAAATCGCACGAAGGATCGGCTCGGCAAGGCCGAGCGATGTAAATTCTGTCACTTGGGTACTTTCAAAAAGGGTGCCCGCAGCCAGCCGGATAATCCGGAATAGCGTCATGGCACGGGTCGTATCGCGGGGCCTTCAGCTACGCAGAAGGCACTATGGGGTCGTGTGTTTGACCCTCATCTTGGGCACCTGGCGGACATCTGATGTCCGGCGTGTACCGTTCGCGAACACCAATACTGCGGCCCAAATCACCTTGGACTGCAACGAGGGGTGTGACATGACAGCTAAAGCAGGCAATTACAAGGCATGCCTCCTATGCCTTGCGCGCCGAACTTGACAAATTCGCCCGTCCGGAATGTATTGGCATAATAAATGTCATTAAATTAGGGGTGGGCTCGTGATCAGGAATATTGTCCTTGGGGTAGTCGCTGCGGTGGTCCTGGTCGGCGCAACCGCGTGGTTCATGCGCGCAGATGTTGTCCTCTTTATTGCGTCAAACACAGGCAAGGTAGACGTGGCCCCGCACCAGCAGATTGCCTGGCGAACGGCAGATCCTGAGCGCGCGTCCAAGGCTGCGCAGGGTGCGCCCAATATCATCTTTATCCTGGCGGATGACCTTGGCATCAACGATATCTCCGCCTATGGCGGCGGTATGGCCGGTGGCACCTTCAAGCCCCCACATATCGACAGGCTGGCGGCAGAAGGCGCCAATTTCACCCAGGCCTATTCGGGAACGGGAACCTGCGCACCCTCACGCGCCATGCTGATGACAGGTCGCTATCCGTCGCGGACCGGCTTCGAGTTCACACCGACGCCCAACGGCATGGCCGGGATCGTCCAGATGGTGTCCTCGAGCATGGACAGCGGCCTTCCGGACGCATATGTGCCGGATCGCTCGGGTGAACCGGAGCTTGATTATGAAGACATGGGCCTGCCAGGCTCGGAACTGACTGTGGCCGAAGCCCTGCAGGACGCCGGGTACCACACGGTCCATATCGGCAAATGGCATCTGGGCAGGGGCGGAGAGTTCGATGCAACGTCCCAGGGGTTTGATGAAAGCCTGTTGATGGCCAGCGGGCTTTTCCTGCCGGAAGACGACCCCAATGTGGGCAACGCCAAGCTGGACTTCGATCCGATCGACAAATTTCTCTGGGCGCGCATGCAATATGCTGCGAGCTACAATAATGGAGAGTGGTTTGAACCCGGCGGCTATCTGACCGACTACTGGACGCAGGAAGCCCAAAAAGTGATCCGCGCCAACAAGGACAACCCTTTCTTTCTCTATCTGGCCCACTGGGGCATTCACACGCCGCTGCAGGCCACGAAAGAAGACTATGAAGCGGTCGGCGATATCCAGCCCCACCGCGCGCGCGTCTACGCGGCCATGATGCGGGCTGTTGACCGCAGCGTCGGTGACATCATGCAAACCCTCGAAGAAGAAGGGATCGCGGATAATACGATCATCGTGTTCTCCAGTGACAATGGCGGCGCCGGGTACATCGGCATTCCAAACGTCAACGCACCCTATCGCGGCTGGAAGATCACGCTGTTTGAGGGCGGCATTCGCGTGCCTTTGATGATGCGCTGGCCGGACCGTATTCCTACCGGCACCGCTATCACCTCACCGGTTGCGCATATTGATGTAATGCCGACACTCGTTGCAGCGGGCGAGGGGACCATTCCCGGCACCGTCGAAATCGATGGCAAGGACCTTCTACCGCTGGCGACAGGCGCCTCGACGGAAGACCCGCATGAAGCAATCTTCTGGACGAGCGCGCACTATCGGGTCGTGCGCAAGGATGACTGGAAACTGCAGGTGTCCGAGCGGCCCAACAAAGCAGGGCTGTTCAATCTCGCCAGCGACCCCACCGAGCAGAGCAATGTGGCGGATGCGAACCCTGACATCGTCAACGAGCTGACCGCATTGCTTGATGCCCATACGGCCGGGTCACGTCCGCCGCTCTATCCGTATCAGGCAGAGTTCCCGGTCGCAGTGGACAAGACACGCGCTGAACGGTTCGAAGAGGGTGACGAATTCATCTACTGGCCGAACTGAGCCAGATCCGACGCTGCCGCCATGCGTAAGCCGCTTCTAGGAGGCGTCGTCGCGCACGACGCGGAAGCCGATATGGTTGGTTGAAAAATCCATTTCCAACGGCTGCCGGGCCTCGGGGCGATAGCGGAGACAGAAATTATCCGCACACAGATAGGACCCGCCTTTGATCGTCTGCGCGCCATTTGAATACGGCGTGTCCGTCAGCTCCCAGACATTGCCAATCATGTCGTAAAGACCATTGCGATCAGCCGCGAAGCACCCAACAGGGGCTGACCCCAAGAATCCATCCTCGCCCTGGTCGAAGAATGGAAAAACGCCCTGCCATGTGTTGGCACGGGGGCTTCCGTCCTCCGCATAGGCCCCAGATGTCGTGACCTCGCTGTCCGGCAACCCGATTGATGCTGCGTACTCCCATTCGACCTCAGTCGGCAGACGGACCCCGGCCCAGGCGGCATAGGCGCGCGCATCATTCAGCGACACATGGACAACGGGGTGGTTTTCCCTGCCGTCGATGGTTGTGTCAGGACCACCGGGCGTCTTCCATGTCGCGCCCGGTACGAGACGCCACGGGTTCTGTGCCATGCTGCCATCCAGCACTTGCGAAAAGACGGCGGAGCCGGCATCCGCACGACCCTCTGCCAAATCCTTCTCGGCAGAAGTCTGGTAGCCCGTGGCTGCAACGAATGCGGCAAACTGCGCATTGGTGACTTCATGAACCTGGATATCAAAGCTTTCGACGTGGAGCCGGAGGCCGAGTTTTTCTTCCGGATAGCGGCCATTGTGTCCCATCACAAATGACCCTGACGGCACCGGCGCGAAGGACCCGGCCAATGTCCTGTCGAGGCCGCACACAGCGGCATCAGGAAGGTCACTTTGCTGTGCGCGGTCCGCAGCGCTGTCGCATGCGGCGGCAGCGAGCAGGCAGAGTGCTGCGACCCCGGTGCGCATTACCCGGCCACCAGTTTATCGATGGTGTGGCGAATGACCTTTTCAGACTGCTTGGCGGACAGGCTCTGATCCTGCCGCAATCGGCGCCAGGCATTGAAGCCCGTCAGCATATCCAATGCCGCGCATACCGTTTTGTCGGCCTTGATCTCTTTGGGAAGAATGCCCAACAGGCCTTCACGCTCCATGGTGAGAAACCGCTTGTAGTCGTCCATCAGATAGGGAGACCGGAAACGGCGCAGGCCGGCAGCTGTTTTGACCGGCATGATGCGCTCGTACACGTCAACACGCCGATCTATCAGCTCGGAGAGCTTTCCCTGCCATGTGGACGCCGAAAACGGTGTTGTGACGATTGGAAGTATCTCAGCCTCCATCTGCGCCGACATCTCACGATACAGGCCTTCTACATCATCGAAATGCCGGAAGACCGTCCGTATACCGACCTTTGCCTCCTTGGCGAGCATTGCCGCACTGGGGTCCATATGGCCGCTTCGGATAACTGTAAACAACGCGGCCACAATCTTGGCGCGGCTGCGTGCACTACGCTGCCGACGTCCGTCGCTGGAGGCTGACGTGTCATCGCTGGCAAGTGCTACTGGCTTGTCTGGCATGAGTTACAATTCTGCTCCAGTTTGGGCTCACCGCGTTGTGCGAGACGCGCCAAATCAACTCAAATTCAACGTATAAATTGGCACTTGCAACGTCAATAGATGCGGAGTCCGGCCACTTTGCGTGCACACCGCGCATTTTCAACGGCTAAGCCTCTTGCTTTCTTCGCGCCGCACACTTCAATATGCCGCACCGCACAAATTTTTGGCAACCCATGCGCGACGCGTCCCTTCGTATCCTGATCTATGACGAGAACCACATCCGCGCCTCCATCCTGGAGGAAGGCCTGCGGGAGGCGGGGCTCGAGCAGATTGCCGTGGTGACAGAGCTCAACGGCATTGTTGCGCGTATTGCTGAATTTGATCCACAGGTCATCTTCCTCGACCTCGCCAACCCGAACCGAGACCGGCTCGAGAGCATGCTGCAGGTGTCACGCACCATCAGCCGCCCGATTGCCGTGTTCGTAGACGAAGCTGATAGCGACACAATTGATGCTGCAGTGGATGCCGGCGTTTCTGCCTACATCGTCGACGGGCTCAAGAAGGAACGGGTGACATCGATCCTGGACATAACGATCAGCCGCTTCAACGCCTTCAACCGTCTTAAGTCCGAGCTGGATGAAGTCCGCACCGAGCTTGCAGACCGCAAGACAATCGATCAGGCCAAGCTGCTTTTAATGAAACGCCGCGACATCAATGAGAATGAAGCCTACGCCTTGCTCAGGCGCACGGCGATGTCCCGCAGTTGCCGGATTGTGGAAGTCGCACAGAGCCTGGTGATGACGGCAGATCTGCTTTCGGAGGATGGGGAATGAACCAGGACACAGCGCATATCACGGCTGGCTTCATTCCATTGCTGGATGCAGCCCCCCTCATTGTGGCGCGTGAAAAAGGCTTCGCCGTGCGCGAAGGCATCGAGCTTGATCTTGTGCGTGAAACATCCTGGGCCAGCATCCGGGACCGGGTCGTAATCGGGCACTTTGATGCGGCCCACATGCTGGCGCCCATGGCCATTGCGGGAACACTTGCCCTGCCGCCAATGCCGATACCCTTAATTGCGCCCATTGCACTGGGGACCGGCCGGAATGGCATCACAGTATCCAATAGTCTTTGGGAGATGCATGCCGAGGAGGGTCTGACCGGCCCAACCGACGCAGCTGCTGCTGCTAGATCACTCGCAGCTGTGAAGAAGCTACATGTTCCGAACCGTCCACTGGTCTTTGCCGCTGTCCACACATATTCCGCACATGCCTATTTGCTACGCTACTGGCTTGCTGAGGCAGGCCTATATGAAGGCACCGACGTGCGGTTTGAGTTTGTGCCACCGCCCTTCATGAGCGATGCACTTGCAAGCGGCGCCATAGACGGATGCTGTGTTGGTGAACCCTGGAACACAGCAGCGGTCGCTGATGGACACGGGCACGTTCTGACCACAGGTGACAGCATCTGGGCTGGCGGCCCAGACAAAGTGCTGGGCATGCGTGCAGACTGGGCCACCGATAATCCGGACCGTGTGAAACGTCTTGTGCGCGCCCTTTATGCTGCTTCTATCTGGGCTGACGAGCCCGCTCACACAGATGAACTTGCTGCCATTCTCGCAGAGCCGGCTTACCTGGACACGACCACGGATCGTCTCAAACCTGGGCTGTCTGGCGAAATGAGCGGTACGCGGAGTGGTTTTGCTGGCTATGCCGCGAGCATTCCCCATCACGCACATGCGGCCTGGTTTGCCGCTCAGATGGCACGCTGGGGCGAAGTTGACTTGTCATCAGACATGATCGACGCCGCTTCTTCGACCTACAAACCTGATATCTATGCCGAAGCCATCGCGCCAATAGCAGATGACTCGCTGGCACTAGAACCATCCGCGCAATGCCGTCTCTTTGACGGTAGAGACTTTGATTCAAGCGACGTCGAAGGCTATCTCTCATCGTTTTGAACGGCGATCACTTGGGTGCTGCGATGGCGTATGGCCTAAATCATAGTCACCCGATGCTACTTTTTGTGCACTTGCGAAGGGCGGACAAGTCCTCCGTACACAGAATTACGAGGTAAACAGCCAAAAACGAAGCTGGCACAGTTTCTGCTTACAAGTTCGTGATCGCGAAGTCGCGACATACATACACCGGGGCCAATGATGGCCCCGAAAGGCAACGCTGCCGCTGCAGACCACTGGGTACACGCCCACTTGGTCTCCCATCGTGCGGCGTTTTTTGTGTTTGCAGTCAGAGAAGAACCGCTGCGGCACATCAAAGGAGTTGGGGAATGAAGGCAAATTTTCAAAGCAAATTCGCAGGAGGGCTCATGGTTGCGTGCTCTACAATTGCGATGGCTTCCGGGGCATCGATGACCGCGGCATCTGCGGAGGAGAGCGCTTCATCATCAATCGTCAAACCGATTGTTGATGCGCGGCTTCGCTACGAACACGTGGACCAAGACGGATTTGCAAATGATGCAGATGCTGTGACAGCGCGCGTTCGTGCGGGGCTGGAAACAAGACCTTACAAGGGTTTTTCTGTGCTGCTAGAAGCAGAGATCGTCGAAGGTTTCACCGAGGATTACAACTCGACAACGAACGGTCGAACAACGTTTCCTGTGGTTGCGGACCCGGACAATGTTGAATTGAACAGAGCACAGGTGACGTACACGGGCATCGACGGGGTCAAGTTCGTTGGCGGGCGGCAGCGCATCATTCTTGATGACGCACGGTTCATCGGCAATGTGGGCTGGCGGCAGAACGAGCAGACATTCGATGCGGCACTGCTTCAGGTCACCGCCATTCCGGACCTGACTGCGACGTACGCTTATCTCAGTGCTGTGCAGCGTATCTTCGGCAATGAGAGCCCGGGCGGAAAGTTTGATGCAGCAAATAGCCACGTCATCAATCTTGGCTACAAGGGCATTCCTGGCATTACGGTTGGCGCATACGGGTACTTGTTTGATCTGGACGAGGCGCCGGCTCTGTCGACGCAGACCTACGGCGTGAGGGCTTCAGCCAAGTACGACATTACCGACAGCATCCCGATCATTGCCAAGGGCGCCTATGCCATTCAGTACGAGTATGGCGACAACCCCGGCAATTATGATCTCGACTACTACATGGCATCCCTGGGCACCAAGGCCTATGGATTTGATGCGTCGGTCACCTACGAAGTTCTGGAAGGTGACGGTACCCGTGGGTTCAGCACGCCGCTTGCAACTTTGCACAAGTTCCAGGGTTGGGCTGATGTCTTTCTGGTCACCCCGGCAACTGGCATTGAAGATCTGTTCGGCCGCGTCGGTTACACCAGCGGCAAGGTCGGCCCATTCTCCAAAGTGATTGCGGCGGCCATTTATCACGATTTTGAGGGAGAGACCGGTGGCGGCAGCCTCGGCAGCGAAGTCGATCTGCTGCTCAAGGGCGTCGTCAGCAAGAAGCTCTCCTTCACCGCCAAATATGCCAACTACGACGGGCCATCAGGTGGGCCGGCGGATCGCGAAAAGCTGTCCATTCAGGTCGACTGGAAGCTCTAGCAAGACGCATTCATGCCGCACTGCACAATAATTGTGCGGTGAGAGTATGAACTGCTGAACAAAAGGGCGGAAGGCCAGCCCAACTAATACTGGCCTTCCGCAAATCGGTGCAAAGCCTTGGTTTTTCACCTTGGCATGCCCATTGCTAACCAAAGAACAGGCGCAACAACGCGCCACAACATCACAAAAGACCAGCCCAATGGCGGGCGGTCATGGCAGCGCTGCCGACGGGATGAGACGCCTAACAAGGCGTTTTCTCAAACCGACGGACAGCGCTTTTTTGTGCCTGAATTGCCACCGGGGAGGGGGACGAGGGCACGCACACACCGGCAGAAACAGCCGGACCGACTGGAGGTTCACACCGATGAAACTGATCCCGACATCCGGGTTTTCATCCGTATCAAGAACAATTCGGCAAGCAACACAGATTGTGGCCGTTGCGGCAGCAACGACCATGGCGGCCACGGGATTTTCCCAGGCAGAAAGCGTGTTTCCTGAATAGGACGAGCTGAAATTTGGCTTCATCAAGCTGACGGACATGGCGCCCCTCGCCATCGCCTATGAGAAAGGGTACTTCGAGGATGAGGGGTTGTTCGTAACCCTCGAACCGCAGGCTAACTGGAAAGTTCTGCTGGACCGGGTCATCACCGGTGAGCTTGACGGCGCGCACATGCTCGCCGGACAGCCGTTGGCGGCGACAATCGGCTACGGCACGGAAGCGCACATCATTACGCCATTCTCCATGGACCTGAACGGCAATGGCATCACGGTTTCCAACGAAGTTTGGGAAATGATGAAGCCAAACATCCCGACGATGGAAGATGGCCGTCCGCAACACCCGATCAAGGCCGACTATCTCAAGCCGGTGGTTGAGCAGTTCAAGGACGAAGGCAAAGCCTTCAAGATGGGCATGGTGTTTCCCGTTTCGACCCATAACTACGAGCTGCGCTACTGGCTGGCCGCTGGTGGCATTCACCCTGGCTACTATTCTGACTCGGATATCTCCGGCCAGATCTCAGCCGATGCGCTGCTCTCTGTAACGCCGCCACCACAGATGCCGGCAACACTCGAAGCCGGTACCATCCACGGCTATTGCGTCGGCGAACCATGGAACCAGCAGGCGGTGTTCAAGGGCATCGGTGTCCCGGTGATCACCGACTACGAAATCTGGAAGAACAATCCGGAGAAAGTGTTCGGTATCACAGCCGAGTTTGCCGAAGAAAACCCGAACACAGTAACGGCGCTCACCAAGGCGTTGATACGTGCCGCCATTTGGCTTGACGAAAATGACAACGCCAACCGCATGGAGGCCGTCGAGATCCTTTCGCGGTCTGAATATGTGGGTGCAGACGAGGAAGTCATTGCCAACTCCATGACTGGTACGTTCGAGTATGAGAAGGGCGACAAGCGGGATATCCCGGACTTCAACGTCTTCTTCCGCTACTTCGCGACCTATCCCTACTACTCTGATGCCGTCTGGTATCTCAGCCAGATGCGCCGCTGGGGTCAGATTGGCGATACGAAGTCGGATGATTGGTACGCCGAAGTTGCTGCCAAGGTTTACCGTCCTGACCTCTACCTCAAGGCAGCCCGCGCCCTTGTTGATGACGGCATGGCAAACGAAGCGGACTTCCCCTGGGATACGGATGGCTACCGCGAAATGACCGACGAGTTCATCGACGGCATCGCCTTTGATGGCCGGGCACCGAATGCCTATCTCGCCGATTTTCCAATCGGTCTGAAGCAGGGTGAGACGGTGTCTGACTCAGGCGTTACTGGCGGCTAACCGGACCTACTTTCACACACGACGCGCTGCCGGGCACCCAGCCCCTTCTTCGCCCGGCAGCGCCATTTTTCTCCCCAAGAGTATTGAAGGCGTAACAGGCCATGGCAATGACAACAGTGGATGCAGCACAGATAGATGCCGAAAAGGAAGAGCGCCGGGCGCGCCGCCTGACGCGCATCAACAAGGCTGCGACCTATATCGACGTGGTGGGATTGGGCTTTCTGGTTCCGCTGCTTCGTATGGCAGCAGGGGACAACCCCAAACAACAGGTTCAGGCCCTTTGGAGAGCACTGGTGGTGCCCCTCATGGGCATCATTGCTTTCGTTTTTTTGTGGGCCACGCTCGCACCGCAGGTTCAGACATCCCTTGGCGCCATTCCCGGGCCGGCAGAAGTCATCGAGCAAGTGGGTGTCCTATATGATGATCATGCGTCAGAACGCGCCAAGGAAACTGCTTTTCTGGAACGCCAGGAAGTGCGCAACGCAGCGCTGGTTGCCGAAGGTCAGGAAGAGCGCGTCAAATGGCGGAGCTACACCGGCAAACCAACCTATCTCGATCAGATTTTCACCAGCCTGATAACAGTTGCTCTGGGATTCCTGATTGCCACGATCATCGCCATTCCGGTCGGCATCATGTGTGGCCTTTCACCGCTTGTGAATGGGGCTCTCAACCCGCTCATTCAGATATTTAAGCCCGTGTCCCCTTTGGCCTGGCTTCCCATCGTGACGATGGTCGTGTCGGCCCTGTATGTGAACTCAAGCGACCTGTTGCCCAAGTCTTTGGTGGTGTCGGCACTGACGGTGACCCTGTGTTCACTGTGGCCGACGCTGATCAATACAGCGCTCGGCGTGTCATCGATCGATCGGGACCTCATCAATGTGGGCAAGGTGCTGCAGCTGCCGCGCATCACAACGATCCGTAAAGTCGTTCTGCCATCTGCGATGCCCCTGATCTTCACCGGCCTTCGCCTGTCTTTGGGCGTGGGTTGGATGGTGCTCATCGCCGCCGAGATGCTGGCGCAGAACCCGGGTCTTGGAAAATTCGTTTGGGATGAATTCCAGAACGGCTCTTCGGACTCTCTGGCGCGCATCATCGTTGCAGTGCTGACCATTGGGCTTATCGGCTTCCTGCTGGACAGGTTGATGTATGCCCTGCAGGCGGCCTTCACCTATTCAGCACAGCGTTAGGAGCAGGCTTGATGGCATTTCTTGAACTCAAGAACGTCTCCAAGAGCTATGGCAGCGGTGAGCAATTCACCGAAGTCCTGTCAGGCATCGACCTGGAGGTAGAGGAGGGCGAGTTCGTCGCCATCGTCGGATTTTCCGGCAGTGGCAAGACGACATTGATCTCATCCATTGCTGGTCTGGTCGTTCCCGATCAAGGCATGGTGTCCTTAAAGGGCAAAGAGATCGACGGGCCCGGCCCGGACCGCGGTCTGGTCTTTCAATCTTACTCACTGATGCCTTGGCTCACGGTGACAGAGAACATCGCGTTGGCAGTGGATCGGGTCTTCAGGAAGGACACGAAAGAGGCCCGCGCCGCACGAACGCAAAAATATGTAGACATGGTGGGGCTGTCTCATGCGGCAGACCGGATGCCGTCCGAACTGTCAGGTGGTATGCGTCAGCGTGTTGCCGTGGCCCGTGCGCTGGCCATGGACCCGGATATTCTTCTCCTCGATGAACCTCTTTCCGCGCTTGACGCCCTCACCCGCGCCAAGCTGCAGGATGAGATCGAGAGTATCTGGGCAGAAGACAAGAAGACCGTCATTCTCATCACCAATGATGTGGATGAAGCCATTCTGCTTGCGGACCGGATTATTCCTCTCGACCCCGGCCCGAAGGCAAAGCTTGGTCCTTCCTTCAAGGTTGATCTGCCGCGACCGCGCGATCGGACCGCCATCAACCAGAATGAAGACTTCATCCGCCTGCGCGGTGAAGTGACCAACTATCTCATTGATGTCGGTGCCAGCGCCAAGGAAAAGAGCGGGACTGTCGAGCGCGAAGCACCGAACGTCACACCGATCACGCAAGGTAAGGCAAAACTGCCGAAGGCCTATCTCAAGGCAGCGGAATCTCCGGTAGACCGCAAATATGTCGAGATATTTGAAGCCAAGAAGATTTACCCGACACCCAAGGGACCACTGACTGTGCTTGAAAACTTCACCCTCAACATGGACAAGGGTGAATTCGTAACGCTGATCGGACACTCCGGTTGTGGAAAATCCACAATCCTCTCAATGGTGGCCGGCCTGAACGAAATTTCAGGCGGCGGCATCATTCTCGACAATAAGGAAATTGCCGGTGCGGGGCCGGACAGGGCCGTTGTGTTCCAGGCACCATCGCTTATGCCGTGGCTGACTGCCCGGGAGAATGTCGCCCTTGGTGTCGAGCGGGTTTATCCGCATGCATCTTCTGCAGAACGCAGGGATGTCGTCGAGTACTACCTCGAACGTGTCGGTCTGGCGGACGCCATGCATAAGCAAGCGGCGGACCTCTCCATTGGCATGAAGCAGCGCGTTGGTATTGCACGCGCGTTTGCCCTGTCGCCAAAACTCCTGCTTCTGGATGCGCCGTTCGGCATGCTCGACAGCCTGACGCGTTGGGAGCTTCAGGAAGTTTTGATGGATGTGTGGAAGCGAACGCAGGTGACCTCCATCTGCGTCACCCATGACGTGGATGAAGCCATCCTGCTGGCTGACCGTATCGTGAGTATGACGAACGGCCCGCGCGCGACCATAGGCAAGGTCCTCAAAGTCGACCTGCCGCGGCCGCGTACCCGCGCAGAGCTTCTGCAGCATCCGGACTATTATAGGTACCGAGGTGAAGTACTGGCTTTCCTTGAGGAGTATGAGCACGGCGCGAAACCCAAGACGGCGCCTCTACCTGTCGCTCCAGAAGACACATCAGATGGTGATGCTGGCGGAACATCCTTCGATGACGCTCCGCGCGTCGCGACGGCATAGGGAAGGGGCATATGGCAGACGGACCTGCAGAAGAAACTATGGCACCTGACATCGTGGACATGCCCAAACGGCAAAAGCTCGTGGTGGTCGGCAACGGCATGGCACCTGGGCGAATGCTCGAAGAGCTGCTCAAGAAATCACCCCGGCTCTACGACATTACGATCTTCAACGCCGAGCCACGAGTGAACTATGACCGCATCATGCTGTCGCCGGTTCTGTCGGCAGAAAAGTCCTTTGATGACATCATCATCCATGATGATGACTGGTATGCGGCAAACAGCATTACCCTGCACAAGGGCAAACGTGTCGCGCGCATAGATCGTGCTGCCAAAGTCGTTGAGGCGGAAGACGGTACGACGGCGCCTTATGACCGGTTGGTGCTGGCCACCGGATCGTCTCCTTTCATCATTCCCGTACCCGGGCACGACCTTCCAGGTGTGCTTGCCTATCGCGACCTTGATGATGTCGACGCAATGGTAGCGGCAGCAGAGCAAGGGGGCCGAGCTGTTGTGATTGGCGGTGGGCTGCTTGGACTGGAGGCCGCTGCGGGCCTTCAGATGCGCGGCATGGATGTGACAGTGATCCATTTGATGCCGACATTGATGGAACGCCAGCTCGACGTCGCGGCGGGGCATCTGCTCCGCCAGGCTGTTGAAGCACGCGGCATCACGGTTCTGACTGAGGCAAACACTCAATCGATCACAGCAGGTGACGGCCGCGTCTCCGGCGTCCAACTCGAAGATGGACAACACCTGCCGGCGGATATCGTCGTTATGGCGGTAGGTATAAAGCCAAGCAGCGCAATTGCCGGTGATGCCGGGCTGACCGTCGGCCGCGGCATCTGCGTTGACGACACCTTGTGCACTTCGGACCCAGCCGTATCAGCGGTGGGTGAGTGCGTTGAACATCGTGGTATGTGCTACGGGCTCGTTGCGCCACTCTACGAAATGGCCAAGACGCTCGCGGCCAACCTGGCCGGTGAAGAGGCGTCTTACACCGGCTCCATTACCTCGACCAAACTCAAGGTTACAGGCATCAACCTCTTTTCCGCCGGTGACTTTGCGGAGGCTGAAGGCCGTGAAGAGATCGTCCTGCGGGATGCCTCCAACGGTGTCTACCGCCGGCTTGTTTTGGAGGACAATAAAATCATTGGCGCGGTGCTCTATGGCGATGTTGCCGACGGTGCCTGGTTCTTTGATCTTATCAAGCGCCAAACTGACATTTCAGAGATGCGCGACACAGTCATCTTCGGCCAGGGTTTTACGGGTGGTACCCCGCTGGACCCTACGGCGGCCGTTGCAGCATTGCCGGATGACGGCGAAATTTGCGGCTGCAACGGCATTTGCAAAGGCACGATTGTTGAGGCAATCGGGGAACTTGGCCTGAAGGACGTGGAAGGTGTGCGCACACACACCAAGGCTTCTGCCTCCTGCGGATCATGCACCGGACTGGTGGAGCAACTGCTCACCCTGTCTCTCGGCGATGACTATGACCCCGCGGGCGTCCAGCCAATGTGTGGGTGTACGGATCTTGGCCACGGCGATGTGCGCCGGCTGATTGTTGCCAAGGAACTCAAGACCATTCCTGACGTCATGCAGGAACTTGAGTGGAAATCATCCTGCGGGTGCGCAAAGTGCCGACCTGCACTCAACTACTATCTCCTTGCGTCCTGGCCAGGCGAGTACATAGATGACAGCCAGTCTCGTTTCATCAATGAGCGTGTGCACGCCAACATCCAAAAGGACGGGACCTACTCCGTCGTGCCGCGGATGTGGGGCGGCATT
Organism: Candidatus Phaeomarinibacter sp.; assembly: GCA_050042885.1. Classification (GTDB taxonomy): domain Bacteria; phylum Pseudomonadota; class Alphaproteobacteria; order CGMCC-115125; family CGMCC-115125; genus Pyruvatibacter. The sequence goes on along the minus strand of JBHJJF010000138.1, from coordinate 1,265 downwards.
ACCAGTGCTGCCGAGCTGCGGGCCATCGCAGATGTGACAGACAAATTCAACGTTCCGACGGTGAAAGTCACCGGCGGACAGCGGATTGACCTTCTGGGTATCCAAAAAGAAGACCTGCCAGCCGTTTGGGCCGATCTCAATGCCGCCGGACTTGTTTCCGGTCACGCCTATGGCAAGGCCCTGAGGACAGTAAAAACATGCGTGGGAACTGACTGGTGCCGGTTCGGCACCCAGGACTCGACCGGCCTCGGTATCCGCATCGAAAAATTTATGTGGGGCTCATGGACGCCCGCAAAGGTGAAGATGGCCGTGTCAGGCTGTCCGCGAAACTGTTCAGAAGCCACCTGTAAAGATGTCGGTGTGATCTGCGTGGACTCGGGTTACGAAGTCCACTTTGCCGGTGCTGCGGGCCTCGAGATTAAGGGCACGGTCGTCCTGGGGCATGCCACTACTGAGGACGAAGCGCTTGAGATCATCGTCGCGGTGACGCAGCTCTACCGCGAGCAAGGCTACTACCTTGAGCGCATTCACAAATGGGCCGCCCGCGTTGGCGTGGACACCGTGCGCGAGCAGATCATGGATGACATGGATCGCCGCACGGCCTTGTTCGAGCGCTTTGTCTATTCCCAGAAATTCTCACAGACCGACCCATGGGCGGAGCGTGTTCAGGGGGATCAGGCCCATGAATTCATGCCGCTGGCCGATCTGACGCGCATGCAGGCGGCAGAGTAGGGAACATGAACATGGACAGGGACTTTGTTGATATCGGGTCTGTGGACGACGTGCCGGTCCGTGGCGCGCGGCTGGTCAAGACGAGGGCCGAAACCATTGCCGTGTTCAAGACCGCAGCAGGAGACATTTTTGCTATCGAGGACAAGTGTCCGCACCTCGCGGGGCCGCTTTCCCAGGGCATCGTGCACGACGGCAGCGTCACTTGCCCCTTGCACAATCTGGTCATTGACCTGGCAAGCGGGGTAGCGCAGGGGCCTGACGGAGGCTGCGGCAAAACCTATCCCTTCAACTTCGTTGTCGGGCGCATCCTCATCAATCCCATCAAAATGCCACGCGAGAAGGGTGCTTGATTGATGACAGCACCCGCCTGCATCAAGACGACTTGTACTTATTGCGGCGTAGGCTGTGGAATGACGGTTCGTCCAACGGGTGACGGCGGAGCCACTGTTGAAGGTGATGTTGATCACCCGGCAAACTTCGGACGGCTGTGTTCAAAGGGATCCGCCCTTGGTGAGACCCTGTCCCTTGAAGAC
>JBHJJF010000137.1:0-4379 GCA_050042885.1 Candidatus Phaeomarinibacter sp. | reverse complement strand
TTTCGTCAATCCGGACCGGGTGCAGCTTGCCGTGGCCAAAGCCATGGGGGCACAAGTTGTCGAACTTCACACGGGGTCCTACTGCGACGCTTTGAATGATGGTGATGTGGAGAAGGCCGCGGAGGAACTTACGCGCCTTCGGCAAGCAGCCCACGAAGGCCATGAGATGGGCCTTGAGATGCATGCAGGGCATGGCATCACCTTTGATGGGGTAGGGGCGATTGCCGCTATCCCGGAACTGGTTGAGCTCAACATTGGCCACTTCCTTATTGGGGAGGCGATTTTTGGCGGGCTGGATTCGACCATCCGCCGTATGCGTTCCATGATGGACCAGGCGCGAGCCTCGGCCACAACAGCGACTGCGTGAGGCTGACATGATCCTGGGCATCGGAAATGACCTGATTGACATTCGCCGCATCGAGAAGACGCTGGAGAGATTTGGCGACCGCTTCATCCAGCGGATTTTCACTGACATAGAACAGGCAAAGTCGGAACGCCGGCTTCAACGCGCAGCGTCCTATGCCAAGAGATTTGCCGCGAAGGAAGCATGTTCTAAAGCGCTGGGGACCGGGCTGAGGCAAGGCACATTCTGGCGGGATATGGGCGTCGCAAATTTGCGCAGCGGCAAACCGACCATGGTACTGACGGGCGGAGCATTAGGTCACCTTGCGCGCATGACGCCCGAAGGTATGGTGCCGCAGATTGATTTGACGATCACGGACGACATGCCATTGGCACAGGCGATTGTTATTATCTCCGCTGTACCGGCGAAGTCCTGAGTGAACTGCCAATGACCGATATCACAGCCCCTTACAAAGTTGCCGCACTCTACCACTTCGCCGTGGTCGATGACCCGGCGCTGCTGCGCCCCGATATTCTATCAGTCTGCGCGACCAATGAGCTGAAAGGGACTGTTCTACTGGCCAAGGAGGGGATCAACGGTACCGTTGCAGGCACGCCCAAGGGGATCGATGTCACGGTTGCGTACCTTCGCTCGCTGCCCCAGTTCCAAGGACTGGAAGTCAAATACTCGACCGCTGATGAGATGCCATTTCTTCGGCTCAAAGTCCGTTTGAAGAAAGAGATCGTGACGATGGGCGTGGAGGGCATCGATGCAGCCCGCGCCAAGGGTGATTATGTGAACCCGCTCGACTGGAACGAGATGATTGCCGATCCCGATACGGTCGTGATTGATACGCGCAACGCCTATGAAGTCGCGATTGGTACATTCGAGGGTGCGATTAATCCGGACACGGAGACCTTTCGTGACTTCCCGACATGGTTTGATGACTTCGCCCGGAACCTGCCCAAGGGTACCGGCAAGGAACCCAAAATTGCCATGTTCTGCACCGGAGGCATCCGGTGTGAGAAAGCAACCGCCTATGTGAAGGCTCAGGGCTTTGAAGATGTGCATCACCTTAAGGGCGGCATCTTGAAGTATCTCGAGAACGTGCCTGAAGACACGAGCCGCTGGCAGGGTGATTGCTTCCTGTTTGATCAGCGGGTGGCCGTAGGGCACGGGCTTAAAGAGAGTGACTACGACCAATGCTTTGCCTGCCGAATGCCGTTGAATGCGCAAGAGCGGGCATCTGACAAATATATTCCCGGCGTGGCGTGTCCGCATTGCTTTGACACCAAAACCGACGATCAGCGTGCGCGTTATCGCGAGCGTCAACGGCAGATAACCCATGCGGCCAAGCAGGGCCGCCAGCATATGGGCTCCAAATGAGCGAGCTGCCCATCCTTTATAGCTTCCGAAGATGCCCATTCGCCATGCGGGCACGCATGGCGTTGCTCGCCAGCGAAACGCCTGTCCGGCTCCGCGAAGTGGTGCTGCGCGACAAGCCCGCTGAGATGGTTGAGGCCTCGCCTAAGGCGACGGTGCCGGTGCTTGTAGCGGACGAGGGCGTCATTGATGAAAGTCTTGCAGTCATGCACTGGGCATTGGACCGAAATGATCCTTGCAACTGGCTTGAGGGCTAAGATGCCGGCGCCAAGCTGATTGGGGAAGCGGATGGCCCATTCAAGGACAACCTGGACCGCTACAAATATCCAAATCGCTATGACGATGTGGACCCATTGGTACATCGGGATGCCGGGCTTGAGTTTCTGAAAAAGCTTGATGCGATTTTGACGGAGCAGGGCCAATTGTGTGGCGACAAGCCGTCTCTCGCGGATTATGCAATTTTTCCGTTTGTGCGGCAGTTTGCCAATACCGACCGGGGCTGGTTTGACGCCCAGCCGAGCCCAGCCCTCCAAGCATGGCTCGACGGTCAGCTGCAATCAGACATTTTTGCCAATGCGATGCCGAAATTCCCCCAGTGGAAGTCGGGCGACGTAGAGCCGGTTTTCGGGGCGTAGCGGGTTCGGTGCGGCGCCAACGAAGCTAAGCAGGGCGAAAATGGCTCCGGAACGCCACCTTTAGGCGGTCAAAACATTGCGATTCAGGCTATTTGCCGCTATCAGCGCCACATATGTGGCAATTCTTCATGGTATTCGGGCACAGTAGAGCGCATTCGGCATGATCCCACTCGCGATAGGGACAGCCTTAAGGACCGGGTGGAAAGCTGGTGAGTATGACTGCCAAGACGACTTCGGTGCAGTCCAGTGGCGTGATGGAAACCGTCCGCACGGTTGGCTATGCCCTGCTCATCGCTTTGGTTATCCGAGCGCTTTTCTTCCAACCGTTTTCGATTCCGTCCGGCTCGATGCTCTCGACACTGCTGATCGGCGATTATCTCTTTGTTTCGAAATACGCCTATGGCTATTCAAAGCACTCGTTGCCTTTCAGCCCGCCGCTTTTTTCCGGCCGCATTCTTGGCAGCGAACCAGAGCGGGGGGATGTGGCCGTCTTCAAGCTACCGACTGATGGCCGGACCGACTACATCAAGCGTGTGGTCGGGCTTCCTGGCGATCGTGTTCAGATGCGTGATGGTCAGTTGTTCATCAATGACGAAGGCGTTCCCCGGGAGCGCGTAGAGGATTTTGTCGAGGAAGATCGCTTTGGGAACATCCGCCGCGTTGCGCGGTATCGCGAGACACTCTCCAACGGAAAAAGCTACCTGACCCTTGATCAAGTGCGCGGGAGTTCCGGTGACAATACGGGTGTCTTTACGGTTCCAGCAGGCCACTACTTCATGATGGGCGACAACCGCGACAACAGTCAGGACAGCCGCGTGCCCGGCGCCGTCGGCTATGTTCCGTTTGAAAATATGGTCGGACGAGCCGAATTCATATTTTACTCCACGGACGGATCAGCCCGGTTTTGGGAGTTCTGGCAGTGGCCGAGTGTGACGCGCTGGGGCCGCATCGGGCAGGGCGTCAATTGACGCAAAAGAAGTCCAAAAAACCCAACAAGAAAAAGCCTTCTCAGGACCTGACCGCCGCCGACGCCAGAGAACTGGCCGGGCATCTCAAGCACAGTTTCAAGAATGCAGACCTGCTTGAGCGGGCGCTGACCCACGCCAGCGCAACACCTGCGACCGGGCCGGACAATGAGCGTATGGAGTTTCTCGGCGACCGTGTGCTGGGTCTCGTGGTTGCCGATGCATTGCTGACGCGGTTTCCGGCTGCGACGGAAGGTGAGATGGCGCCGCGCCTCAACAAGCTGGTCCGGCGTGAAACCTGTGCGGAGGTTGCCCGCGACCTTGATCTTGGGCGCTATCTGCATCTGGCACCGGCAGAGGTGGCGCAGGGAGGACGGACCAAGACGGCCATTCTTGCCAATGCCATGGAGGCAGTGATTGCAGCGCTCTATATGGATGGGGGGCTTGAGCCGGCCCGATCCTTCATTCTTGAGGCCTGGAAATCATCCTTTGATGCGGTAGCGGAGATACCGCGGGACGCGAAGACAGTTCTGCAGGAAAAACTGCACGCGCTGGGACAGTCGCATCCAAAGTACAAGGTCGTAGGCCAGCAGGGGTCCGATCATGCGCCCGTCTTTGAAGTAGAAGTTGATGCGGGTCAGGCTGGGGCAGCTTGCGGATCCGGCTCCTCGAAGCGCAATGCGGAACAGGCAGCGGCAGCGGCGCTGCTAACCAAGCTGGGCAATGAGTCATGACAGAGACCATTTCTGCAACCCGAGCGGGCTTCGTTGCGCTTATCGGGGCGCCCAACGCTGGCAAGTCTACGCTGCTCAACCAGTTGCTCGGCCAGAAGCTCGCCATTGTTACCCACAAGGCGCAGACGACGCGCACGCGGATTCGCGGTATCACCATGGAAAGGGCCAGCCAACTGGTGTTCGTGGACACGCCGGGCATTTTTGCGCCCAAGCGCCGTCTGGACAAAGCCATGGTGGCAGCGGCATGGGGCGGGGCGGACGACGCAGATGTGACGGCGTTGATTGTGGATGCCAAGCGGACGCGACCGGACCATGAAGG
>JBHJJF010000136.1:0-27227 GCA_050042885.1 Candidatus Phaeomarinibacter sp. | reverse complement strand
GTCTGCACTCAGGTTACGCTCAACGACCCTCTCCATGAGGTCAACAGCAATCGGCCCCCGCGTAAAGTACCATGACGACACAACAACAACAGCCACGAACCCCAGCCCCAAAACCAGCATAACTAGCCGACCCATAGCAATGCTCCCCTGCAATTCCCGCTTCGCGAATACCTGGCATTATAAGTTTTGGCATACACAATGCCAGAACAATAAGTAGCCCCATGCACCAGCGCATAGGTGGGTCTCTCAGGTGGCACTACTTTTTTGCCAAACTCGCTTGAAAGCGCGGCCCAAAAGCCGTATTTCCCGCCTCGCCCAATAAGTCGCACGTGCCCGTAGCCGCTGGAATACCAACAATACCAGCAGCCAAAAGCAACGACGGTGAGGGCTTTTTTGGTCTCAGTCGGTCCTCCACCCATCGGCGACACTAAAGAGGCACACCTTCCTTGCCCGCGTGAGGACTTGTGGAACACTCCCAAATCCAATCCGGCATCAAGACTACCCTGCGAAATTTCCTCCGGCCTCGGGCGGCATGAAATGGACCCGGATATGTCGCGAATTTAAGTATACCGCCGCGCCGTATCTCCAACATGCAGCCCGGTGGACTAGACTTAAAGACGCGATGCATCTGGAACTGGGAGACACCCGCATGGTGACCGACCGCATCAAAGACTTTATGCGCACCACCCGATCCGATGAGCCCTTTGTGGTTGTCGATCTGGACGTGGTGCGTGACAACTACAGCCGCCTGGCACACGCCCTGCCTGAGAGCCGAGTCTACTATGCGGTTAAGGCCAATCCGGCACCCGAAATCCTGGCGCTGCTGTCAAAGCTGGGCTCATCCTTCGACGCGGCTTCCGTCAGCGAAGTAGAGTTGGTTCTCGCTGCTGGCGCAGGCGCGGACCGTATTTCCTTCGGCAACACCATCAAGAAAGAGCGCGACATTGCCCGCGCCTATGATCTTGGGGTGCGCATGTTCGCCGTCGATTGCCCGGAAGAAGTAGACAAGATCGCCCGTGTTGCCCCTGGCTCACGCGTCTTCTGCCGCATCCTCACCGACGGTGCCGGCGCCGAGTGGCCTCTGTCGCGCAAATTCGGCTGCGTGCCCGAAATGGCAGTGAACGTGCTGACCCACGCCCAGACATTGGGCCTTGAGGCGCACGGCGTCTCGTTCCATGTCGGCTCCCAGCAACCGGATACAGGCGCATGGGACCGGGCGCTGGAAGACGCCAGCACGATCTTCCGCACCCTCGCCGACCGGGGCATCCACCTCAAGATGGTCAATCTCGGCGGCGGCTTCCCGACGCGCTACGTCAAGGACGTGCCCTCGTCGCAGGACTACGGCAAAGCCAGCTTCGGCGCCCTGCGCCGCCACTTCGGCAACCGCCTGCCCGAAACAATCATAGAACCCGGCCGCGGCCTTGTCGGGGACGCGGGTGTCATTCGCGCCGAAGTCGTGCTGGTGAGCCGGAAGAACGAAGACCCGGACGCAACCCGTTGGGTCTATCTCGACATCGGCAAGTTCGGCGGCCTGGCGGAAACCATGGATGAAGCGATCCGCTACCCGATCCGCACACCCCATGACGGTGAACGGACAACGCCCTGCGTCGTGGCGGGCCCGACCTGCGATTCAGCGGATGTGCTGTATGAAAAGACGCCCTATGACCTGCCAGTCTCGCTCACCATTGGCGACGAAATCCTGATCGAGTCCACAGGCGCTTACACCACCACATACGCCTCCAATGGCTTCAACGGGTTTGCACCGCTCAAGTCCTACATCATCTGATCAGTGGGCCAGGCTGCCCGAACCAGCTTCGAATTGCCCCCATGAAGGAGACGCCCACCATGACCGATCAGCGCAGCTGGCCCGTCTATCACAAGATCACCGGGCCCATCGTCATGATCGGCTTCGGCTCCATCGGACGCGGCACGCTGCCCCTGATCGAACGCCACTTTGAGTTCGACAAGAGCCGCATGGTCATCATTGATCCCAGCGACGATGGCCGCGCCCTCGCTGAGAAGCATGGTATCCGCTTCATCCAGCAGGACGTCCTGAGTGACAATTACAAGAATGTGCTGACGCCCCTACTGACAGAAGGAGAAGGCCAGGGTTTCTGCGTCAATCTCTCCGTCGACGTCGGTTCCGTTGACGTCATGCGCCTGTGCCGCGAGCTTGACGTGCTCTACATCGATACCGTGGTCGAACCCTGGTACGGCTTTTACGTCGACCAGGACAACGATCCTGCAGAACGCACCAATTACTGGCTGCGTGAAACCGCACGGACTGAAAAACGCAACAATCCCGGTGGCACTTCGGCTGTCTCCTGCTGCGGCGCCAATCCCGGCATGGTCTCCTTCTTCGTGAAGCAGGCGCTGATCAATCTCGCAACTGATCTTCGCATCGATTTTGACGAGCCCGCCGCTGATGACCGCGAAGGCTGGGCCAAATTGATGCAGCAAACCGGCACCAAGGGCATTCACATCGCCGAGCGTGACACACAACGGGCCGCAAACCCCAAACCGCTCAACACATTTGTCAACACATGGTCTGTAGACGGATTTATTTCAGAAGGCCAGCAGCCCGCGGAACTTGGCTGGGGTACCCATGAAAAATGGATACCGGACAACGCCCACCGGCAACAAGACGGTACCGGATGTCAGGCTGCCATCTACATGACCCAGCCCGGCGGCGCCACGAAGGTCCGCACCTGGTGCCCAACCCCGGGCCCTCAGCACGGCTTTCTGGTTACCCACAATGAAAGCGTCTCCATCGCAGACTTTTTCACGATCGGTAGTGGGACGGATCCTGAGTATCGGCCGACCGTCCACTACGCCTACCACCCCGCAGACGATGCCGTGGTGTCCCTACATGAACTCTTCGGCAACGAGGGCAAGCCGCAGGCCGTCTATCACATCCTCGATGAGGATGAGATCATCGACGGCATAGATGAGCTTGGCGTCCTGCTCTACGGCCATGCCAAAAACGCCTACTGGTTCGGGTCGCAACTCTCGATCGAAGAAACGCGCGATCTTGCGCCCTATCAAAACGCCACAGGCCTGCAGGTCACCTCCGCCGTCATCGCCGGAATGGTTTGGGCGATTGAAAATCCAAATGCAGGCATCGTGGAGGCCGACGAGCTGGACTACAGGCGCTGCCTGGAAGTGCAGTTGCCCTATCTGGGACCGGTCAAAGGCTACTACACAGACTGGACACCTTTGGACAGACGTCCCGGCTTCTTTGCTGAAGATCTGGATGAAAGTGACCCATGGCAATTCAGGAATGTGCTCGTGCGGCCCTAAGCAAGGTTAATGGCAACCGGGTCTGGCCAGCATGGCGAGCGGGTGGCACAGTCCCGACAGTCCTATTCCATCTTGTTGACCGGAGCTGCTTCATGTCCAATGCCCAACCATCCTTGGCCCGCGCCCATACACTGGGTCTGGCGGTACTGATCGCGGGGTCCGTTGCACTTGGCAGCCTGATGCAGACAGGCGCAGCAGAAGCCGGGACGCTTGAGAAAATTGCAGCGAATGGTCGTATCACGGTTGCCAATGTTGAGGATCTCCCACCGTTCTCCTTTACAGGCGACGATGGCATCCCCTCCGGCCTGTCCATTGAGCTATGCCGGGCCGTTGTGTCTGAACTGGCAACGCAGCTCGAAGTTCCCATCATCTCCATTGACTATGTTCCGGTGACGCTTCAGACACGGCTGGACACCATTGTCAGTGGTCGTGCGGACATGGAATGCGGCGCCACAACGGTGACCCTTGGCCGCCGCGAGCGCGTGGATTTCTCGATCCCGTTCTTCGCATCCGGCGCATCCATTGCGGTTGCCGATGTAACGGCACTGCCCAACATCGAAGCCCTGAGCGGCAAACGCATTGCCGTCGTGGAAGGCACCACGACACAAAACGCCATCAAGGCAGCATTACGGGCGAACCGTATCGACGTTGACATTGTAACCGTCGACCGCACGGCCGAGGCGGTGGTCGCCATCCGCGAAGACCGTGCAGACGGCATCGCCCACGACAAGATGATCCTGGTTGGCCTGATTCAGGACCCTTTGGGTGCCGACCTCGTGACCTTGCCCGGCCTTCTGTCCTTTGAACCCTATGGCATCGTCCTGCCACGTGGAGACGCAGATTTCCGCCTTGCGGTCGACCGAGCCCTCATCGGTCTCTATCAGGATGGCGTGCTGGATGATCTGTACGAGAAATGGCTGGCCCCGCTGGGTGCCCGCCCCGGCGCCACGCTTGAGCGCATGTTGCAGCTGCAGGCGGTCCCGGAATAATCCGGCCCTGCAACCCACAATCGAAAACGACAAAGGGCACCTTCATCCAGAAGCTGCCCTTTGTTGTTTGTGCTGATTGATTGGCAGGGCCGATCGGCTACTCCGCCGGCGTGTCTGACGACACTGCGTCCTTTACCGCTTCAGCCCCTTCTTTCACTGCCTCAGCTGTTGCCTCGACCGCGTCATTGACCGCATCAGCAACGTCGTCCTTGTTGGCATCGATCACTTCTTCCACAATATCAGCGGCAGCTTTTGCACCTTCGGTCACCGCTTCAATCACAGCCTGGGTGGCCTCACCCACGGCGTCACGCGCCTCTTCAATGGCGGCGGCAGTGTCCTGCGGCATACCACCGACAGGCACCAGACGTAGGACGTGTCCGCCCTCTCCATCGGTCAGCACATAGATGCTCCCATCAGGTGCCATGCGCACGTCACGCAGGCGCTCCGTGTCATCATCTTCACCACCGGGAACCGCCACACGAACGGCCTCTTCGCCGGTCAGCTCACCATCAGTGATGACGACACGGCGCAGGTTGCGATCTGCAAACTCTTCAACGTTTCCAGCTGCCAGCGCCGTCACCAGCAAATCCCCATCCCAGTCGGAAAAAGCCTCGCCGGACACGACCGCCATGCCGGACGGCGCAATGGACGGTGTCCAATAGGTCAGCGGCTGGGTTGACCCTTCAAATTCTGTCAGCGGTGAGACATAGGCGCCCGAGTAATCCAGACCATAGGTTGCCAGCGGCCAGCCATAGTTACCCTTGGCCTCAATGATGTTGATTTCATCACCACCTTGCGCCCCATGCTCATTGGAATAGATGCGGCCCGAGGCGGCGTCGTAGACAATCGCCTGCGGATTACGATGCCCGTAGGTGAAAATCTCATCCAGAACGCTGTCGTCTCCCACATAAGGATTGTCCGCTGGCACACTGCCATCCTCATTCAGACGCACCACCGCGCCAAAATGGTTCTCCGTGTTCTGGGACTGCTCGCGATAGTCAAAGCCGTCGCCATTGGTGACCAAAAATGTCCCATCAGGCAGAAATGCCATGCGCGCGCCATAGTGCACCTTGGTGGAGCGATAGGCATTCGCCTCAAATATCTCTTCAAAATTCTCGAGCGCAGTGCCGTTGAACTCCGCACGGGCCACAACCAGTGTGTTGCCTTTGTCACGTGCCGCAGAATAGGTGAGATAGATCAGCTTGTTGTCAGCAAAGTCCGGGTGCAACACGACGTCCGACAGGCCGCCTTGCCCGCCGAAGATCACATCGGGCGTGCCGGAGATTGGCGCATCAACGAGCACCCCATCATCGATCAGGCGCAGCTGGCCGGTGAGTTCCGTTACCAGCATGTCACCATCGGGCAAAAACGCGATGGACCACGTATAATCACGACCGCTCGCCACCGTTTCCACGTTGAACTGGCCATCCGGCGCCGCCGTGACGGCCTGCGCCAAAACCGGAGCCGCGACTGTACCTGCCGCTACCAATGCCGCTGCACCTACAACCCCGGTAAAGGTGAGCCGTTCCATCGCCTTGATCATGCCGCGTTTCCCGTTTCTGCCGTTTTGCCCGTTTTCACCGGATAATATGTTTAATGCCGGTATCTCGTCACCATATAGTACGCAAGATGGGGGCAACCGGGCTGGTTCTCAACGTCATCTTAAGCGATTATGCCTCATAAACGCGACGCTTTAACAGCGCTGCCTTAAATGCCCGTGAGGCTTTTGATGGGGGAGGATGAACCTGATGCGGATGGTTCTTGGATATATTCTGGCTGTTGTCGTGGTGCTCATTGTCGGTGCTGGCGCCCATGCATTCTTCAACCAGGGCGACCTCGCAGCAATTGGAGCAGACTTCACATTCGGCGAACGTATCGAATGGATCATTCATGACATCATCGGCATGGCACCGCTCTATGGCGCCATCATGGGCGGCGCGCTCCTCATCGCCTTCCTTGCCGCTGGCCTGGTGTCCCGATTTGCGACCGGACTGCGCTCCGTTGTTTTCATTGTGGCCGGCGCTGTCGCGGTTGCCGTGGCCCTTACGGCCATGACGCAGGTCTTCGAGATCACTGCCATAGCCAGTGCCCGCGAAATGGATGGCTTTATCGGCCAGGCGATCGCCGGTGCCCTTGCCGGGCTGACCTACGTTCTCATCAAGCGCCCGGCCTGAAGCCGGGCCTAGTCTGCAAGGTCAAACGTCACACATTCGACATTGTGTCCTTCAGGGTCAGTGACAAACGCCGCGTAGTACTCCGGGTGATACATTTCGCGTATCCCCGGCAGACCATTGTCTGTCCCGCCAGCCGCCAAAGCCGCCTCGTGGAAGGCACGCACAGCTGCCCGCGAGGCAACCCTGAAACAAAAATGCGTGGTCGGCGTCTGCTGACCTTTCGCCGCAATCCACAGATTTCCCTTACGTCCCTTGCCGAACGCAACGAAGTGAGCACCACCTGTGACATCTGGCGTAAGTTCCGCAACCAGCTCCAGACCGGCGGGCGCCAGCGCCTTTTCGTAGAACGCTTTGGCACGTCCAATGTCAGCCACACTAAGCGTGATGTGGTCAATGGTAAGAGCCAGTTCGTCGGTCATCTGCCCGTCCTAGTCGTGAACGCGTACGATCATGGACTGGCTGGCCGTGGCCATCAGTTCCCCGTCCTGTGAGAACTGCAACATACGGCCATGGGCAAAGCCCCCGTGCACTCCATGGATGCGTGTGTCACACAAGACCCAGTCCGTCGGCACCACATGACGTACACGGATCGTGTTGTCGAGGCTGTTGCCACCCGCGTTTTTGCCGATGGCATTTCCCACTGCGGATGGAATGAAGTCGGCAATGATCGCCAGCATGCCTGTGTCAATCGCGCGCCCGTCCCGCGGACGCGCCCACAGATACACTTCACCATCTTCGCTCTTCACACCGTCACGCCGCGCTTCGCCATAGCGGCCCTTGGCAACACGCAGCTCCATGTGATCGTGCAGCTCCTCATCGTCTCGGTCCCACCGCGCCATTGGCGGACAGTCTTCGGGCTTGGGGACATCCGGCATCGTCGCCCACTGCTCTGAGATATCATCAGGTCGGTCGCCCAGTGCGGCACTGGCAGTAATTACTTCCTGATCACCCACATGCGCCTTGGTCCGCGCCTGCGAGTTGAACCTGCCCGCCACAGGCACTTCCACATCCACATCCACAATCGATCCCGGCCGCGCGAAGGAAAGATATTGTGCCGCCGCCCAGATCACCCGCCGCCCGGTCGTGCCTTCCATGGCCTTGATGGAAGCAGCAAGCCCCACCCCCCCAAACATGAACATGTTGCCGGTACGACCGACGCAAAGGCCCTGGGTCACCTCAAGGGTCCAGCGGTTGGGATTGTGTGTGGAATGAAGATCGAAAAACGCAGAATTCGGCATAAAACTCAACCTGTAGGCAAAGAAAAAGGCATGCGCGTACCTAAGCCCGCGCATGCCTTATGACAACTACCGCAAACGTATACCCGCTAGGCACACGCCAGCCATGGTCTCACGAGCTAGTCCCAGAGCGACAGGATGTGTGCCTTGTTCGGAGGTGTCTTGCCACCTAGCACTTCAAGGTAGACGTCCTTCACTTTGTCAGCTCCGGCGGAATGAATCACGTCGATCCATTTCTTGGTTTCCGGAATGAAGCCGTTCCAGGCCTTCGCCACCCGCTCCTGGAACCCAGGGCCACCCCACTCCTTCATACGACGCTCGATATGCGTTGGTGCAAAGAACAGCTCGACATTAGGACCAGGCAGGGCATCCTGCCCACCGCCCACACTGTCCCAGTGCGTACCGCCCACAGCGGATGAGACCTTGAGATTGTCCTTAAAATGATTGTGCACGTCCGCCCGCACCGACGAGTTGCCGGCCATATCCACAATGCCTGTCGGAACCGATGCATCCATGCTGGATGTCTGATCGTAAGTAACAACTTCGTCGTAGCAGTTGGTGCTCTCCACGAAATCCTTGTTGCCGCCGGAGGTCAGCCCGATCACCCGCACTTTGTCTCCACGATTGTTTTTAAGGAGGTAGGCGAGCCCGAGCGACGTCTTGGAGGACGCACTGGTCAGGATGATGGTCTTGGCGCCGAAAAAGTCATTCTCCGCCAACCAGTCATCCAGAATGAAGCTGGTGGTGAACAGCGGCCGAAACAGCATGATCTGGTCTTCGGTATCCTCGGAGTACAGCGGATCGGATGTCGTCGCCATGAACTGGCTGTAGACTGGTGCCAGTTCACCGCGCACACCTGATGCATCCATGAAACCGTGTTCGGAAATCTTGGCGGCCTTCGCGACCCGGTAAGTCGACATGGGGAAATAGCCGTACACCCTGGTGCCAACGGCAATGCCGTCCGCGTTCGACGCCATAACCTCGCCAAAGCCCCATACTGGAATGCGGCCAAACTGGGCGCCTTCACTGCGGTCTGAGAAAAAGTCCCAATACCGCATGGCATCGCCGAAAACCGCGTAGGTGATGTTGTTTGCCGTAAGCGAAAAACGTTCCACCTTCATGAGGACCTCACCGGCACCAATTTCAGGCACGGCGCCTGATTCAGCACGTGACGTGGTGAGGTCACTCCTGCGGACTTCAAAATCAATGGCCTGATCGGACATGGAAATTTCCTCTTGAATGGGATTGTCTGTTCTGTGTTGCGGCGGAGTGTGCCACGGCGCCCGCGCCAAGTAACAGGGGTTTGAGCAAATGCTATTGCTTTTTATTGGACGCGGGGCCTTTTGCCCGCTTATGTGCGGTTTATGAATGAAATGCCACGCACGATCACCGGCAAGTTCCAGGACCCGCACCTGACCCTTCAGGGCGAAAAACGCGCCTGGGTCATGCCGCACACACTTGAAACCCTGTGGATCAACACAGGAACCTTGTGCAATCTCGCCTGCGTGAACTGCTACATCGAGTCCACACCGACCAACGATGCGCTTGAATACATCACAGCGTCAGAGGTGGCGGAGCTGCTGAATGAAGCCGAGCGGGAGCATCTGGGCTTGAAGGAAGTTGGGTTTACGGGCGGTGAGCCCTTCATGAACCCGGATTTCATCCCCATGCTGGGAGATGCACTCTCACGCGGCCACCGGGCTTTAGTCCTGACAAATGCCATGCGGCCAATGCAGCGTCCGGGTCCAGCAGAGGGGCTCCTGGCCCTGCAGGCACTCTACTCCCAGCGCCTCACAATTCGGGTATCGATGGACCATTACACCCAGGCCGTTCATGACGAAGAACGCGGACCGGACTCGTGGAAACCAATGATCGAGGGCCTGACCTGGCTCAACCGCAATGGCTTTCAGATTTCGATCGCCGGTCGCATGCTGTCCGGTGAAACAGAAGTGGATGAACGCGCCGGATATGCGGCCTTGTTCGCCGAGCTCGGCCTGGACCTGGACACCACCAACCCCAACGAGTTGGTAATTTTTCCGGAAATGGACGAGGACGCAGACGTCCCTGAGATCACCACCGGTTGCTGGAAGACCCTCAACAAATCACCGCGCGACGTCATGTGTTCCAATGCACGGATGGCTGTAAAGCGAAAAGGTGCCGAGGGCCCATCAATCCTCGCCTGCACGCTTATCGCCTATGACGCGCGCTTCGAGCTGGGACCAACACTGAAGGACAGCATGAAGCCTGTGTCCCTCAACCACACGCACTGCTCACGCTTCTGCGTCCTGGGTGGGGCCAACTGCTCTGGCTAACTAGGCAGCACCATGGTGGCCGCGCTTGACCCAGATCCGGCATCCATCCGGTGAAGCCATGGTCTGCTCCTGTCCCGCCGCGCGGCGAACCCAAGCGCCTTCCCCATGCAAGGTACCGCCATAGGAAAGTGCACCCTCGAGAACATAGAACTCTTCGCCGCCCCCCGCATGTGCCTCAACACCGACGCCGGGCTGCAGCCGCTCAACGGTAACCTGCTCATAGTCTGACGAAAACAGCACCTGCCGCTCGTAGCCAGGACTGCCGGCCGGCTCAAAAGGTGCCGTCTTTGTATCCACATGCACCGTGCGGCGCTCACCTTTTGGCATCTGCCGCAACTTGACGAGAATCACACACCCATCATCCGTATGCGGCGCATGGGAGGAGCCCGGCGGATTACGCACATATGTGCCTTCCGGGAAGTCGCCTTCATTGTCCGAGAACGTGCCGGACAAGACGAGATATTCCTCACCCATGTCGTGGCGATGGGCAGAGAACCGGCTTCCGGCGGCATAGCGCACCAGACTTGTTGCTCGCGCCACTTCACCGCCATCACGCTCGATCATGCGGCGTTCCACACCCGCCATTGGTGACGGCACCCAGTCCAACGCCTGTGTATCTACGTCTGCCGGCTGTGACAGATCAGCGAAGAGAGTAATCGGCGCCTGGCTGGCAGTTTGCTGTGACATCATTTTGTCCCTTTGCTCCGGTGAGCGACTTGGCGTTAGATAGGCGTACACCTCGACGCCTGCCGCTCACAAGCCTGTGATGCATCTCGCTAAGGACACTTCACACCCGTGACACGCCGAGCCCTCTTTCTGGACCGTGATGGCATCATCAATGTGGACAAGGGCTTTGTACATGAGGCAAACGAGTTCGAGTGGATGCCGGGGATATTCGACCTCGCCGCCTGTGCGAGGGATACAGGCGCAAAGCTCATTGTGGTCACCAACCAATCAGGCATAGCACGCGGCTACTACACCGAGGAAACGTTTCAGAAGCTGACGGACTGGATGGCGTTACGCTTCGACGCTGAGGGCGTGCCACTCACCCAGGTATATCACTGTCCCTTTCTTGAAGGACCAGATGGCAGGGACCACCCCCTTCGTAAGCCCAACCCTGGCATGCTCATTGCTGCACAGGGCGATCACGATATCGCCATGCAGGAATCAGTGATGCTGGGAGACAAATGGGCAGATATGGACGCGGCAATCGCAGCCGGTGTCGGTCACATGGCAATCATCGGTGAGCGAAGCACCGAGAACCAGAATGACAGCCGGTACGGCACCGTCGGCCGTTTCTCGCTCCTGAGCGATGTTCTGCCTTGGCTGCAAAAAACCTGGGATGTCTGATGAAAATCACCTAGCTGCGCACAAGCCGTCCGGGCGGCGCACCCGTCGCTTGCCCATTTTCATAGACCGTCTCACCTGAGACCACCGTCGCCACATAACCATCAGCCCGTTGCAGCAGGCGGCGGCCGCCGCCAGGAAGGTCGTGCGCGATTTCAGGCGCATGTAGGCGCAGACCCGCATGATCAATCACGTTGATGTCAGCCTTCATGCCCGGCTTCAGCAACCCACGATCGGTAAATCCCACCGCCCGCGCCGTATCGGCCGTCTGTGCGCGGATGACAAACGGCAAGTCCAGTTGCGGCCCCCGCGTGCGATCGCGGGTCCAGTGTTGCAGTAGCGTTGTCGAGAACGACCCATCGCAGATTGTCCCCATATGCGCACCGCCATCAGACAGGCCCATCACTGAGTTGGGGTGCTGCATCATGGCGTAAGAGGGATCAAGCGACCCATTGGCATAGTTAAGGAATGGGAACAGAAGCATGCCGGTGCCCGGCCCGCGGCCCCCATCGGCCATCAGATATTCAAGCGCCAGTTCTTCAACGCTTTTGCCCCGGGCCTTGGCCTGTGCACCCAGCATCTTGTCTGGCGTCGGCTCATAGTCCGGCACATCACCCAGCGGGAACATCTGGTCAAACTGGCGAATAAGCGACTGCACAAAAGGGTGATCCGAGGACGGCTCGTCGCTCAGCATCCGCGCCCGGAACGCCGGGTCAGACAGCTTTGCCACTCTCTCGGCAAGCGGCGCATCTTCGATTTCTGCATAGGCAGGATAAGCCGTGAACGGATTAAGTGTCAGTTCAAGCCCAACCAGAATACCCACAGGACGCGGCGCCACCTGCGCCCGCATTTCAAGACCACGCTCGTTGGCACCTTCGATTTCCGCCAGCAGCCACTTCCACGCATCCGGCGCCAGATCCGTCTGCGCCACGGAAATCGACATGGGACGACCCGACTGTTCAACAATGCGCTGGAACATATCCATTTCATCGCGTCGTTTCTTGAAGTCGGACACCACCTGAAGCACGCCCTTGCCTGCTTTGCCGATCTCAAGCGCGATGCCCATCAATTCGTCTTCGGCGGCCGTCAGCGTCGGCGTCGGATCGCCCTCTGACGTCTGGTGGTTCAAAGTCCGTGAGGTCGTGAACCCAAGCGCGCCGGCTTCAATCGCCTCACGGGCCAGCGTTGCCATCGCGGCGATATCGTCATCGGTTGCCATGTCGCGGTTCGCCCCGCGTTCGCCCATCACAAACACCCGCAAAGCCGCATGCGGTACTTGTGCTGCAAAGTCGATATCGAAAGTCTTGTTGCTCAGGCTGTCGAGATATTCCGGAAAGCTTTCCCAGTTCCACGGCAGGCCATCCGCCAACACCGGAAAGGGGATGTCCTCAACGCCTTCCATCAAGCGGATCAGCCGATCATGGTCCTGAGCTCGGCAGGGCGCAAAGCCAACGCCGCAATTGCCCATAATGGCTGTCGTGACACCATGCCAGGAGGACGGGGTCAGCTGGCTGTCCCACGTCACCTGCCCGTCATAATGGGTGTGGATGTCCACAAAGCCCGGCGTGACCAATGCGCCATCGGCGTCAATCTCACGGGCGGCCGTGCCTGAGATAGCACCGACTTCAGCAACAACACCGTCCTTGACGGCCACGTCACCTGAAAAAATTTCGCCGCCGGACCCATCCGCAATGCGTCCGCCGCGAACCACCAGATCAAATGTGCTCATTCGACCGCTCCCTGAATTTGTTTTCAGCAGGAGACTAGCAGGGCCAGGCCGGACTTGTCGCTATGCGAGCCATTATTCGGGAAGACCCAGTCGCGCCGCAATGTTGTTGCGCTGCATGTTGGATGATCCACCCACAATCGGCATGCCCAATATGTCCCGCACATGACGTTCCATGTCATATGCATCTGACAACGCATAGGCCCCCATCACCCTTTGGCACAGCAAAGCGATTTCCACTGCGGTATCGCCTACGAAAAGCTTGGCCATGCTGGTCTCGACGGAACAGGGCCGGTCTTCCTGCGCCAGCCACACCGCGTGGTAGAGCATGTGGCGGCAGGCCTGCAGCTTGGTGCGCGCATCGACAAGCGCATGCCGCACAGACTGATGGCCGGAGATCACGCGCCCGAATTGCTCGCGTTCCTGCGCATACTGCCAGGCTTCCTCGACGGCCGCCCGCGCCAGGCCGTAGGCCACAGCCGTAATCTCGGTCTTCTCAACGTCCAGCGTCTTGCCAGCCAGCTGTCCCCAGCCCTTGTTCCACATCTCCGGGCCACCCAGCACTGACGACGCAGGCACGCGCACATCATCGAAATAGACATCTGACGAGAGGGTGTAGCGTAGATTGGCGTGCTCTATAGGCTGCATCGTGACGCCTGTGGCATCCGTAGGAACCAGTACGACCGAGAGGTTCTTGTACTTCTTGCCGTCCGGGTCAGAGTTAACGAGGCAATAGATCACATCTGCAAAGTCAGCCCCGGTGCACCAGCGCTTGGAGCCGTTGATGACAATCTCATCCCCCTCCATCCGTGCGCGGGTCTTTACACTTGGCAGATCACCCCCGACGTCAGGCTCGGACAGGCCATAAGCAAAAAACATTTCGCCCGCCGCTAGTTTCGGCAACATTTGCGCCTTTAGAGCATCGGACCCGTTTTCGGAAACATTCGCGCCGCCATAAAACGCCGCGTGAATAAACGGCCCTGCTAGAAATGCCCCGGCCTGGGAAAGCTCTTCAATGGCGGCAACCGCCGACACGAGGTCCACACCGGCACCGCCATGCTCTTCAGGAATCGTCAATCCGCAAATGCCGAGCTTCGCCACCTCAGCAAAGACATCGCGGGGAAACTGGTGCGCGCGGTCCCACTCGCGGCGCTTCTCACGCGGCGCCTTGTCTGCCACCACCCGCTTCAGCGTTTCACGCAGCAGACCCACAAGTTCCGGCTCATCAACGAAGGACTGAACGCCGCCCGCACCTGTTGTCATTTCATTTTTCCCCGAAGGCTTGCTATGTCGTTTGCAACAACAAAGCAGGGAGCGCCGCAAATGGGAAGCATGACAACACGCCGCTGGATCTTGGCAGAACGGCCAGCGGGCATCCAAGACGACAAAACCTTCAAGCTGGAAGAACACGACCTGCCGGACCTTGAAGAAGGTCAGGTCCGTGTGCGTGTCACCCACTTCTCTCTTGATCCCGGCATGCGCCCGGCCCTGTCCAGGGACACCTATGTAGGTGCAACTCCCATTGGCAGTCTCATAACCAGCGCCGGCATCGGCATCGTTGAAGAGTCCAAAGACGAAAAGCTGGCCGAGGGTGACATGGTTTCGGGCGGTTTTGGCTGGCAGTCCGGCCTTGTTCTCAAAGGCCGCCACTGCGTTAAACACAATCCGGCGCTATTCAAAGGCAAGGTCACGCCAACCGCCGCCATCGGGGTGCTTGGTATTCCTGGCATGACGTCATGGTTCGGCCTAAAGAACATTGCGGCCCTCAAGGACGGCGAAACGGTTCTGATCTCATCCGCTTCCGGCCCCGTTGGCGCGACAGCTGGCCAGCTAGCCAAACTCATGGGGGCTGGCCGCGTCGTCGGCATTGCCGGATCAAAAGCCAAATGCGACTGGCTGACAGCTGAGGCAGGCTTCGACGCCAGCATCAACTATCGCGACACCGCAAACCTCGAAGACGCTATGCGGGAAGCAACCGGCGGCGGCGCTGACATCTACTTCGATAATGTGGGCGGAGAGATGCTGGATGCCGCCATCAACATTTTGAAGCCAGGCGGCCGCATCGCCGTCTCCGGCCAGCTTGCAGAATACAACCGCGATGAGCCCCGTGGCATCCGCAATACGCTGCCCTTCATCACCCAGCGTCTGACCATGCAGGGATTCGTGGTGCTGGACTTCGTCCGCGAGTTCGGCCCGGCAGCCATGCAGATGGCCCAGTGGATCAACGAGGACAAGCTGCTCTATCGCGAAGAAGTCGTGGACGGAATTGAAAATGCACCCATGGCCTATGCAGGCCTGTTTAAGGGTGAGAATTTTGGCCGCCGTCTGATCAAGGTTTCCTGACCCATGCCGGACGATCATCCGTTACGGGGTCAAATGAAGAAAAACCTCGCGTCTTTCGAGCCGGATTTGCTGCAGCAGACAGACCTAAAGCGCGCCAGTGTCGCCGTTATCGCAACCCTTGATGATACGGGCGCTGACCCCGCCTTCATTGTGACCCGTCGGGCAGCCAAGCTGCGGGGCCACGCCGGCCAGTGGGCTTTTCCCGGCGGCCGCCTGGACCCTGGAGAAACGTCGCTTGAAGGCGCGCTTCGTGAAACCCACGAAGAGCTTGGCTTGGCGCTGACCGGCGAACACTGTCTGGGACAGCTCGATGACTACGAGACCCGGTCCGGCTACGCCATTTCAGCTTTTGTATTCTGGATGACAAAGGCACAGATGACGCCAAACCCGGATGAAGTGGCCGCAATTCACCATTTCGAGATTGCATCTTTGGATCGTCCGGACTCACCGGAACTTCTGCCGGGACCTGACCCGGAACGCCCCATCATTCGGGTGCATGTAGGGCCGGTCGACATCCATGCGCCGACCGGCGCCATCCTGCATCAGTTCCACGAAGTGGCCGTCAAAGGCCTGGCCACACGCGTTGCCCATTTCGATCAGCCGGACTGGGCACGGTAGACAAGGTCAGTCGGTGAATTCCCATTCGCCGAGATCACACAGGTCAGAGTCATACTCGACATACTCAGAGCCATCATCCCAAATAGCGCGGATGTCGTAATTGCAGGTCGTTTCGCCGTCCGCAATCAATACTTCGATCTCATTGCCCGCCGGCAGCACATAGCCCGCCGGGATCAGATTGTCGGTCCAGTAGTCATCCGCAGTATCAGAAACCTGAAACTCAATAATGTCGGCACTGGACGCGTTTATGAGAAGAAACTCCAGGTCCTCAGCATGAGCCGGACCTGAGAAAATGAAGGCTGCAACCGCAGAAGCGGCGGCAAGCCGGATGAAATTTGTCATGAAAACCCCCTTGTTGGCAGCATCTTGAGGCGCCGCAGCACAATGCTAGTCCGCTGCTATCCCGGATGCAAAGCAATCAAAATCGGCGTAAAGAGTCGCCTCGCGAGCAGCGTTCATTTATAAAACGCAATAAATTGACACTCAGGGAGCCAATACATGCCGATCACCTTCTATGACTTCACCCCCGCCCCAAGCCCCCGCCGCGCCCGCATCCTGCTGGCCGAAAAGGGCATTGAGGTGGAAAACAAGCAGATCGACATGATGAATGGCGAGCAGCTGTCCGACGAGTACAAGAAAATCAATCCCAGCTGCACCATCCCCGCTCTTCAGCTCGAAGACGGCACCATCCTGACCGACAATGGAGGCATTGCAGCGTGGGCAGACGCCTACCAACCCGAAAACCCGCTACTTGGCTCAACACCGGCAGAAAAGGGCCTCGTCGCCAGCTGGAACTCCCGCATTGAGTTTGAAGGGCTGATGGCGGTTGCTGAGATCCTGCGCAACACGTCCAAAGGGATGCAGGGCCGCGCCATGACCGGCCCGCTGAACTTCGAACAGATCCCAGCCCTTGCAGAACGCGGCAAGGCACGCCTGCCGGTCTTTTTCGACATGCTGAACGAACGTCTTGAGGGACGCGACTTCATCGCCATCGACACGCTTTCCGTGGCTGACATCACGGCGCTGGTCTGTGTGGACTTTGGTGGATGGGTAAAGATCACCCCAACCGAGGCACACACAAATCTCAATCGCTGGCACGCCGCCATGTCGGCCCGCCCCAGTGCAAAAGCTTAAAGCGCAAAGGCCTAAGACATGACCCTGAAAACACCTGTCACCCTCGCGGGCGCGCCCCCCTCCCCTTACACCCGCAAGATGCTGAGCGTCCTGCGTTACCGGCACATTCCCTATCGCGTCATCTGGAAAAACCCACGCGAAATGAACGACCTGCCGCAGCCCAAGGTCGGCCTGCTGCCAACCTTCTATCTCGACAATGATGCAGATGAGCTGGAAGCCGTTGTTGACTCAACGCCGCTTATCGCCCGGTTTGACCTAGAGGTCGCTGACCGACAGGTCCGTCCTGCGGACCCGGTCATCCGATTGATCGACGACTTGCTCGAAGACTATGGCGACGAGTGGCTCACGAAAGCCATGTTCCACTACCGCTGGTACTACGAAGCAGACATCAAACAGGCCGGAGAAGATCTCCCCCGCGCGCGCATCAAGGCACCAACAGAGGAGCAGGCAAAAGAGCTTGCGACAATATTCAGAGACAGACAGATTTCACGACTCTACGTCGTGGGCTCAAATGACATTACCGCTCCGGTAATCGAGGAAAGCTACGCCCGCATCATCGAAGCGCTACGTGCCCATCTGGTTGAGCATCCCTTCATTATGGGCAACAGGCCCGGCGCTGCGGACTTTGCGTTCTTCGGCCAGCTCACACAACTGGCGCAGTTTGACCCAACACCAATGGCCGTCACACTGGAAGCAGCGCCACGTGTCTATGCCTGGGTGCTGCTGATGGAAGATCTTTCTGGCGAAGAGCCCGCAGACGATGGCTGGTTCACCACCAACACAATACCGGCAACCCTCAGAGCTATTCTGTCGGAAGTTGGCCGCGTCTATACCCCCTTCCTTCTTGCAAATGCAAAAGCCCTGGAAGCCGGTGCCGATGAAGTCGACACAACAATCGGTGGTGTACGCTGGGTTCAAAAGCCATTCCCCTATCAGGGCAAATGTCTGATGGTGCTGCGCGAAAGGTACAACGCTCTGTCTACAGAAGACCGCACTGCTTTTGACGCTATCATTACGGGCACCGGCTGCGAAGCCATCTTTGCCTGATCAGAATTCCAACATTGGTCCGAGGAGACACACATGACGACCACCAGCCCGGAGTGCTTTGAAGACACCATTGAAAACCGGATTGCGCACGTCAAGCTCAACCGGCCTGAAAAGCGTAACGCCATGATCAGGTCGTTCTGGTCAGAGCTGCCGGGTATCATCAGCAAGATTGATGGCGAGTCCGAGGCCCGCGTGATCGTCATCTCGTCAACCGGCCCGCACTTCACCAGCGGACTTGATGTCTCTTCTTTCGGCGGCGCTGAAATCTCACCTGGCGGAGCTGGAGACGACGAAAACGCCAAACGCAAAGCCAAACTCACGGCAGGCCAGGCGTTCTACAACAACGTCCTTGGCATGCAGGATTCGTTCTCCGCACTTGAGAATTGCCGCATCCCCGTGCTGGCGGCGATTCAGGGTGGCTGCATCGGCGGCGGCGTGGACCTCACCACCGCCTGCGACATGCGTTACTGCACGGAAGACGCCTTCTTCACGATCTACGAAACCAAGATCGGTATGACCGCAGACGTGGGCACATTCCCGCGTATCGTCAAAATCATCCCCGAAGGCATCGTGCGCGAGCTCGCCTACACCGGCCGCCGCATCCACGCTGCGGAGGCCAAAGAAGTTGGCCTCGTCAATCGCGTCTTCGCAGATCAGGCGGCCATGCTCGATGGCGTTATGGAGATCGCCCGCGAGATTGCCGCAAACGCACCGCTTGCCGTCTCGGGATGCAAGCGCCTCATCAACTATTCACGCGACCACACGACAGCCGACGCACTGGACTACATCGCCATCTGGAACGCCTCCATGCTGCAGACCAGCGAAATTATGGAAGCTATGACGGCGAACGCTGAAAAACGCGACGGCGACTTCGCGGAGCTTCCCCCCAAACGCAGCCTCGGCGCGGCATAGGAGTAGAACTCATGAAAGTTGAAAACCACCTCATGCCCGGCAACGAACAGATTGAGATGATGGCCAATGCTCCGGGTCCGGACGGCCCAATCGTCATGGTCAATCTGCTCAAGTTCCGGGACAAGGCAGAGTATAAGGACGGCAGTGATGCGGATCTGTCAGGCCGCGAGGCTTATGCGCGCTATGGTGCAGGCGTCCTTCCCCTCGTCGAAAAGCATGGCGGGCGCATGATCTTTGCAGGCCCTGTCACTTTCCTTACTCTGGGTTTCGCCGAAGACCTGTGGGACCAGATTGCTCTGGTAGAATATCCCAGTCGTAAAAGCCTGTTTGAGATGTCGACATCCGAAGCCTACCAGCAGATATCGCACCATCGCGATGCGGGCCTTGAGGGACAGTTGAACATTGAAACGACTCCAGACTTCGTTCTGCCGTCCTGACCATGACACTGTCTTAGGCCGTGCCCTGAGTGTCTCCTTGCGCTAGTCTTGCGGCGACGAGACTGGCAATGGGAGCAGGCATAGGATGACATCCATCACTCAGGATGCATCAACGCGATCAGAGCGGCTGGTGGAAACCGGCAAGGGAATGTTCGATGCGAACTTCTTCCTGAGCCTGGGGCTCGCGCTCATTGTCTGGGCCATTCTGCGCACGCCGGAAGGCTGGCAGACCTTTCTGGGTGAAGCGGACCGCGAAGTGCTGCAGATCGCGTTTGAGTTGCGCGTCAACCAGACGGTTGAAGGTACAGGCCCCATCCTCTTTCTCAATTTGGACGAAAGCGTCTGGCAGTCAGACGAAACAGACGGCCCCGCCCTCGCCTATGCCCCCCGCAAGGTCGTTGCTGACATGCTGGAAGCAGCCTACGGCATTCCCGGCTTTCCCCGCCCGAAAGTGGTGGTGGCTGATATCGATCTTTTCTGGCGCACACCGGAAGAAGAGCAGGAATCCCGCATCGACGACATTCTTACCCGTTGGGGAGAGGACACCGAGGCACCCTTGCTGGTGATGCAAAGAGCGGTCGTCGATGGCGACGGCCACCGCGACCAGCTCGCCCGCGCCCGCGGGTCTGAACGCGAACGCATCCTTGCAAATGCCTCGGCTCAGAACATCGTGTGGTCTGTCGCCCAGATCACGGGCGACGAAGTCGTCGGCGCCCGATACATGGCGCACTATCTGTGCATCAAGACAAAGGCTGGCACCGACATCGTGCCGACAACGCCGCTCTATGCCATCGCAGGCCGCACAGCGTCTTCAGCGCAGGAAGCCATCACGCTGGTCAACCGTGCCATGGAACGGCCACGCCAGTTCTGTCGGGGCGAAATAGACGATTCCAGTTTCACCCTGGAACGCATAGATCGCGAGCCGATCCCGTTTGGCGAGCAGGAAAGCTTCATCAATTATTCAGCCCATCCAGGCAATGACCCGGTAACTGAGCCTGCCTTGTTGGCCGCAGACATGTTTTACATTCCGGCCGGTTTCGCCAATCCGCCCATGGTCTCCGGCCTCGCGTCGATCATTGGCGTTGTGATCTTCGGCTCAGCCGCGAGCATGGCGCGAGACCGTCATATGACGCCCTACGGTCTCATGGGCGGCAGCATGGTCATCGCCAATATGGTCCGCGGCCTGGAAGAAGGGGGAGAAATTCGGCGGCTTTACTGGCTTTTGGACGCTGTTTTGCTCTCAATCTTCGTCACACTGATTGTCGCGTCCTTCTGGTATGCCCGCATTGCCCGCGACTGGATCGGGCCGACGTCGCATCTACCATTTTTGGCACGTGTGGCCCGTCTGCCAGCGAAATTGCTGACAAACCCGGTTATTGTTAAACTCTTGATCGGGGTAGGGATTTTCTGGGTAAGTACATTAGCCAGCTATCTTCTGCTAGATAATGGAATTTGGGTGAGCTTTGCGGCGCCGGCATATGTGGCCGCTCTGAATGAAGCTCGCGAAGACTTTGAAGAATTGATGGAGAGCTTGCGAAATGCGCGCAGCCAAGCAGCTTAGTTTCGCCGTTTCAGGTGCCGTTGCACTTGGGGCCATTGCCACAGGTTTCGCAGCGCCCACCACGCCCGCTCACGCGGCGGTCGGAGCCTGCACCACACCGACAGTTGCCTTCGTCAAAGACGTTCAGGGCAATGAGGACAGCGTCCGAATTTCACGTGGTGGTGCCGAAGGCCCGCTCGGCGTCTTCTCGCCGTTGTGCGAAGGCGATGTTCTTAAGCTCGGCTCATCTGCAGACCGCGTCGTGGTCGCAGTCGCCGGCGCACCTCACCCGCGCGAGTTCAGGGGGCCGTCATCCCACACCATCGGCGGTGCCGAGACGGCGTCCCAGTCAGTCTCTGAAATCATTGAAGGCCGCCTGCTTCCACTCGGCGACCGGATGGTGGCACAGGGGTTGGGACGTTCCGCTGAAGAATTTACCTTCGGCCTTCTCGATCTTGAAGCTGAGTCAGCCCAGATCAAATCCGGCTTCCGCCCTTTGTGGGTCGGCTGGACCGGCGGACAGGCCCCTTTTGAACTTCTGGTGCTTGACCCGGACGACCGCATCTTTGCGTCCACGACCCTGTCTGACAAATCAACGACCATTGCAGCACGGGAGATTATGCCGGGCCGCTATTCCATCGTCGTGAAAGACAGTTTCGGCCGCACCAACCAGACGTTCTTTGATGCTGTGGAAACAGCACCACCCGCGCCTGAAGTCGCTGCACCTGATTGGATGGGCAAGGATACGGCCGCCATGTTCTCGGCCTTCTGCGTCGCGTCCGAAGATCCGTTCACCTGGTCCTACGAAGCCGCGCAGATTCTCAATCAGGCTTCAGACAATGGTCTGGATCGTGAGGCAGCACTTGCATTGCTGGCATCGGGCGACACCGCAGCCCTCTGCCCGCTCTAAAGCCGGGCCATCATCAGCCTTGTGACGCCTGCCGCCTAGCTGCGGGCATCTAGTGCGTGGGTTGCATCTCCGATCACCACATAGGGCGCCCAGAAATAGGGATGTGCCGTATCACTCTTCTGCATGAGGGATGCCTGCGCATTCCTGAGCGCTTCATGCATTGGCGTACCGCGCGCCTCTGAGAAGAACTGACGGGTAATCGCATCAGCTGCCTTGTCGTCAGCCACCCAGTGCGTCGCCAAAACCGCGCGAGCGCCCGCATAGATGAAACTGCGCACCAAACCATCTAACTGCGCGCCGTCAAAGAGCGCCGCCAGCCCCTGAGCCCCTTCGCCGGTCCGGGCGGTGTCACATGCCGCCAGAAAAACCAGATCCGCAGAAATCTCCATGTCGAGAATTTCGGTCGCCGACAGCAGCGCGTCTCCCTCATCGCCAAGGCTTGTGAGCAGCGCCGGTTCCGTAATGCAGAACCCATCCCCGAAGAACCCGTGAGTCACAAAGACCAGTACCTGCTGGTCCCCGATTGATGGATCATTGAGAATAGCCTGATCGGTGAAAGCAGACCCATCCACGGTTTTGCGGCGGAAAGAATTGGCCACACCCGGCGCCAGAGGCGTCAACGGTGCCTGCAGGTTTTCCTGCCCGGCAAAGACACGTCCACATCGCGCCGGACGTCCGGCTGCAACCATGCGTTTTGAGTACCGATTGACCCAGGGGTCCGTGGATTGCGGCGGCGTCGGCGGGCCAAACACAGTCAATCCGCCGGGCGCCGCCTTTCGCTCCGTGCGGCGCGTCGCCACAAAGCTGCCCGCGCTGGGAGCCGAAATGAAAGCATAATCGCGGGCCATGAACGCAATCTCGCTGTAATCCCGATCACGCATCCGGCCACCATCAGCCGGCAACTCGGTCACAAGGGCTGCGGGCGGCATGGAGCCCAGCGACCCGCGCGGCGAGAAGATCAGTGTCTCAACGCCCGCTTCTTTCATCTGCGTATGGACTGGTCCGAAGATACCTTCGAAGAGTTCATGCGCCTGCGCCACCGCATACGGCACTGTTCCGCCACGGCGGCTGCGCAGCGTAAGACGAAGACGCCGGACCAGCTTGGCCGCGTCAGCACTCGTTAGATCAGTCTTGAACGGGCGCACCTGGCCACTGAAAACCGCATACCCAAAGCCGCCTGAACCGGTTGCCGCAAAAGCAACGAAAGCTTCGCCAGGCTGCACAGCTTCAACAAGATCATCAGCAGACGCACCCTTGTTGACCAGCTGCATATATTGCGGCTGCGCCCGGCGGGCGGCATCTTCTGCCGCCAGCAAAGTCTTCTCTATGACATCAGCCGCCTCTCGCAGGTCCGCAAGTCGCTGCGGGTCAGCAGTGCCTGCTTCTTCCTGCAGTTGCTTTTGCGCTTCTGCCAATGCGCGCTCCGCGTCCTGCAACTCGCGGATTTCAGTTGCCGCAATGTCTGTTGCCAGACGAGCAGCAGCCTGTGCCATTGCGGCAGCGGCTCGTGGTTCAACCACATCCTCAAAAGCATTTAGGAAATCCAGGGTGGCAGACTGATTGCTGCCATCGCCAGCGCGCTTCACCAGCAAATCAAGATATTCGCCTGCCCGGTCCGGCGACACGCCGAAAGACCCTTCGACGCTGGAATAAAGCTCAAACGCTTCACGATAGGATCCAAGGGCAGCATCTTCCCGCCCGCCTGCGGCCTGCGCGCGCCCAAGACTTGAAAGCAATTGCGCGGTCAGAAGCGAGCGCGGTTCCCGCGTCCGCCAATCCGCAAGGATCGATTGTATTTGCAATGCAGCGGAAGACGCCCGCCCTTCCTTGAGCGCAATCAGCGCCTGCTTTTCGCCGATCAGCGCACGCAGCCACGGTGCCGAACCCGCAGGTGCGGCGCCCACACGTGCAGCTGCCTCGGCCAATGCGTCGACGGCTCCTTCGCGTCCGCGCAAATCAAGGATCGACGCCAGAATGTAAGCACGGTGTGCCTGTAGGATTGTCGCCCGGATGCCAGGCTTCAGATCACTGTCCGAGTAGAGTGGCGGGACTTCCTCGCCACGGCGTTGATTTACATATTCAGCCGCACGCGGACTAATCGTCGTCAATCGACCGCTGACGCTAGAGGCCTCAAATGCTGATACCGCACCGGTGGTCTCTGATGAGAAAGGCGACTGGGCCAGTTCCTGCGCTTCACGCAAGGAAACCTTGTTAAGCAGATGAACCGCGCGGTAGTTGTTCAGCTTGTCGCTCAACCAGGCCGTGCCGAGCGTCGGCAGCAGTTCCTGCGTATCGTCCAGCAGCGTCTCTGCTTCGGCAAATCGGCCCTGACTCGAAAGGTTGAGCGCCAAATCCAGGGCAATGTCAGCCCGGCGCACCGGGTCGCCACCAAAAAGTCCGTCCTGAATGGAGACCGCTCGCGCGAAATCTTCAGCCGCAAGCGCAAAGCGGAAAGACGCATTACGCTTGTGCCCGCGCCGACGCAAAACCTCCTGGTCCTGCAGAGCGACAACGCCGGGAAGCCCTTCGATTTCAGAAGCTGACAGCTCCACCGGTGCTGCGTTGCCGACAATTGCCGAAACGCCACGCCGCATCACCGGCAACAAAGCGGGAAGCCCGCGGCCAGCGCTTGCAAGTCCATTGCCAGTATCCCGCACAGCAATGTCACGAAACAGATCAGCAGATGAACTGCCAGGGCATGTCAGCCCTCTTGACGTGAGTTCCAGTTCATCTTCGCGAAGTGCCTTACCTGCTGGGCTCTGGCCTTGCACGCAGCCAGCCAAAAAACCGTCGAGCTGAGCGGCACTCTGCTCTGGGTAAACCTGGATGATGCCCGCAGGCCGCCGCCAGGATCCGCAGAACACATCATATTGCGCGCCCAGCCCTTCAAGCTGCAGGTCAATCCTCCGCGAGGCGCGGCATTGCTCAGCATCTGCACTCTGTCCAAGATCAAGAGCTTCCGGGAGCCCGCCTGAGGTGGACGCAACGCCACCAAAACCGACGCCTTCACTCAACGACTCGCAGCCCATAAGCGCAGCACTCGCAACCAGCAGCGCAACGATACGGCTATAGCTCGTGGAACCAGTCTGTTTCACACTCATGGCAAGCCGACCCCCCACAGACCTTCATTGCCGGACCCGGCAACGCCGCCCAGATCCTCTTCATCCTCGTCATCATCATCGTCGTCTTCAAAACCGAAAAGGGTGTTGTTGGTGAGACTGCTGAGCGCACTGTTGCGCGACCTGGCGCTTTCCTGCGCCTCGCGAAGAATTGCGATGGAACAACTCGACGAGTCACCAATCACGCACAGATTGAGGCGCAGCTCCCCATTTTGTGACAGTCCCGGCCCCAGAAGATTTGGTTCAAGTCCGGCCTCAAAACTTGTCACCCGTTCACCGGATGCGCGAATGACCGTGCCAAACAGATTGACCCGGTCTGGACCATCACCCGTATTGACGATAGTGCCCTCGCCGGATGGCGCTGCCTGGAAAACCACACCTGCACCTACAAAGCTCGTTCCGGTATTGAGCTGCACGATTTCGCGCGGGGCAAACAACCGCAACTGATCAGCAGCGATGAAGACATGGTCTTGTGTGCCGTTGAACAGCGCGAGGTCTGGATCACCCAGGATGGACAGGTCCAGGTTCCCATCTGACTTCAGATGCTCTTCGAGAAACGCCTGAGTGCCGATCACAATGTCCTTGGAGCTTTCAAGACGCAGCAATCCGATGCGGTCGGCTGCCGTATCTTCGCCCAACGCGCCAGACACGAAGATCAGCTCAGGACGGGCATTGGTCGCTCCATCTACAAACCCCAGTTGAAGTTCAGGGATTCCGGTCACTTTGCCACCAGCGATGATATAGGCATTGCTATCAGCCCCCAGAAAGAGCGACTGCAGTGAGGTCGGATCGAAGCTTACATCAAGCAACGCTAGATCGTTGTTGCCGGCATTGATCTGCAACTTGGATGCAACGATCCTTGTCACCTCGGATCCATCAAGCGTAAAGCCCTGCGGCCGCCTCAGCGTCACGCCGTCAGTGCCCCCGGAGCCCCCAATAATGATTGTCTGGCCTGTCCCTGCCGGTGTGAGTACAAACTCGTCCCCGGCACTGATGGTGCCAGTCAAATCAAGGTCAAGCACAACCAATGAGACGTCGGAGTTGGACGCAATGCTGTTGATCACGGCAGCCCCCGAGGGGGCCTCAATCAGCAAGATGCCGCCAGTGGCACTGACTGATCCCGCTACATTCACATTACCTGTGAGCGCCTGAAGCGTTGCGGTTCCCCCAATCATGGAGGTCCCGTTCATGGTTGTTGACCCGCCGACCACATTCAGATCGCCGCCAATAACCACATTATCTAAGGTAGCCGCGCCGCCAAGCGCCCGCGCTGTCAGGTTACCATTCGGCGCGGCCACTGAGCTGGCACCGCCCCCTGTCAGTGCGCCTGTCAAAGCTTCAAGGAAGACTTGCCCCTGTGTTACCAACGCCCCGGCATAGGATACCGCAGCCCCCACCAGCGAAATCCCACCCGGCGCATCGAGCCCCTGGATCGAGATCGCCCCGTTGTTGGCGCGCAAGTCGGCAGACCCGGCTGTGGTTGCCATATCACCGCCAGTTGTGGTTATGCCCCCAGTAGACGCGTCAAGATCGATACCGGTCCCTGCCTGCACCGTTCCCGCAAGCGAGATGGCCCCCCCATCTATATCCAGCAGACCGGTTGTGGAGATGTCGCCAGCCGTCGCCGTGAGAGATGCCGACCCAACTCCAGCATTGATGCTTCCAGTAAAATCGATGTCCTGGGCAGTGAATGTTGCACCGGTCGCTCCAGAGACCGATGTGACATCGATATCGCCATTCACCGCGGTCAACGTGGTGGTGCCCGCCGCCGACGCAATGGCGCTGTTGGCTCCCACATTGCCCGTTGTCGCAGTCAGCGCAACGCCACCGTTGCCGTTTACCGGCCCATTGACGGCAACGCTGGTGCCCGTCACCTCCAGCACGCCCGCCGATGAAATGTCTCCAACATCCGCGGTCAGATTAACAGCCCCGCCCCCAACGACTGGCCCCGACAGGACAATGCTGTTCCCATCAACATCCATAGCTCCCGCGGCAGAGATTTTGTTGGCCCCACCGCCTGTGGCGGCCAGGGATGTTGTACCGTTTGCAGTTTGAACAGTCCCGCCGGCGCCCGTGAGATCAAC
>JBHJJF010000135.1:0-15771 GCA_050042885.1 Candidatus Phaeomarinibacter sp. | reverse complement strand
CTCCGCCCGCCACGCGGGACATTCAGGTGCAGCAGCTGCTGGCGAATCGCACTTCAAGGTTACCGTTGTCTCTGATGCCTTTGAGGGCAAGTCCCGCATCGAGCGCCACATGCTTGTGAATGAGGCGCTTGCCCAGGAATTGCGGGGGCCCATTCATATGCTGCAGATCAAAGCCATCACTCCCGCTGAAGAATGGCAATAGGAATTACTCCGCCACCAGTGCCTTGCGCGGCGGCGTGATCTTCAGGGCGGTCAGCTGGTTGCGGTGGCGACGCAGCACCTGAAACTTGTAGCTGTAAAAGGAGAACGTCTGGCCAACTTCCGGGATCGTCTGCGCCTCATGGATGACGAGGCCCGCTATTGTAATGGCTTCTTCTTCCGGAAGTTCCCAGTCCAGGGCCCTGTTCAGGTCGCGCACCGCAAGCGTGCCATCCACGTTGCAAGTACCGTCGGGCTGTGGGCGCAGGCCTTTTACTTCGACGTCGTGCTCGTCAGAAATCTCGCCAACGATTTCCTCGATGATGTCCTCCAGGGTCACAAGCCCCATGATGCTGCCATACTCGTCCACCACGAGCGCGAAGTGAGACTTGCGCTGGCGGAAGGCGTTGAGCTGCTCAACAAGAGATGTGGTTTCCGGCACGAACCAGGCTTCAGAGGCCAGATCCTTGATATCAAGACCGGTTGGATCTCCATCATGAGAAATGAGGGCGCGCAGCAGGTCTTTGGCATGCAGGACGCCAACAATGTTGTCCGGGTCGTCCGCCCACAAAGGAATGCGCGTATAGGGGCTGGCCAGAACCTGTGCGACAAGCTCCTTTGGATCATCATCCAGGCTGAGTGCCTGCATGTTCTTGCGGTGGATCATGACATCATCCACTTGCAGGTCACGCAGATCCAGTATGCCGCCCAGCATGTGGCGGTCATGGGCACCCACGCCGCCCTCCTTGTGGTGGAGGTCAATGGCGCCGCGCAGCTCCTCATGGGCTGACAGCACCTCGGCAGCATCATCGATATTGGCGCCGATCAGTCGAAGGGTCCTGCGGACGATGAATTGCACTGCCGCTGTAACCGGCGCAAAAGCGAACACGGCAATGCGGATGAGGGGTGACACGACCAGCGCCATCCGATCCGGATTTGTGATCGCGTAGGTCTTGGGTAGCACTTCTGCAAACACCAGAACCAGTGCCGTCATAACCAAAGTCGCGTAGACAACGCCTGCTTCGCCGAACAGGTCCAGAAACACGCTTGTCGCAATCGCCGACGCCAGGATGTTGACGAGATTGTTGCCAAGCAGGATCGCGCCGATCAGCCGTTCGCGATACTCAATCAGGCTGTTCACCAATCCGGCGCGCTTGGAACCATCGCGCTCAAGCGCGTGCATCCGCGCCCGGCTGGTAGCGGTGAGCGCCGTTTCAGAGCCGGAAAAAAAGCCCGAGAAAATCAGCAGAAAGAAAACAGACCCGACAGAGATCAGAATGGTTGTTTCGCTCACGCAGCCTGCCTCTTGGACAACACGTCAGCTACCTGCTCCATGTCTACATCCGGTGCGATGAATGACTTGCCGATGCCGCGTGTCAAAATGAATGTGATTTTCCCGTCGGAGACTTTCTTGTCCTGTCCCATCAACTGGATCAGGTCCTCCGTATCGGGAATATCCAGACTGTTGCGCTGTTCGAGATCGCTGATGCTCGCCGGCAGTCCGGTGGCACGCAGATGGGCTTTGGCGCGTGCCGCATCTTCAGGCGGGCACAGGCCCATATGAGCAGAGACATCAAAGGCAATGCCCATGCCAGCGGCAACGGCCTCGCCGTGCAGAAGGTCGCCGGAATAACCGGCCGCTGTTTCCAATGCATGGCCAAAAGTGTGGCCCAGATTTAGCAGGGCGCGTTGGCTGCCTTCGCGTTCATCCGCTGCGACGACACGTGCCTTGGCGGCGACGCTGTGGCGGACTGCCTGCGCGCGCAAATCTTCGTCGCCTTCCACGAGTGCAGTGCCATTGGCCTCCAGCCAGGTGAAAAATTCTAAGTCGTCGATAAGGCCGTATTTCACCACTTCGGCGTATCCGGCACGCAAGTCCCGCATAGTGAGGGTGTTGAGCACGCCAGTGTCCGCCAGCACCAGCCGCGGCTGGTGGAAAGCGCCGATCAGGTTCTTGCCCTGGGGCACATCAATGGCGGTTTTTCCGCCAACGGAACTGTCCACCTGTGCGAGTAGTGTTGTTGGAATTTGAATGAAGTCGACACCGCGCCGCAGAATAGCGGCAGCGAAGCCGGCCAAGTCGCCAATGACACCGCCGCCAAAGGCGATAACCATGTCACTGCGCTCGACGCCTGCCTCCATGAGGGCCGCCAGCAGGTCTTCGAGATGCTGAAAGCTTTTTGTGGCCTCGCCCGGCGGTAGAACGATAGGCAGGGTTCTGAGCCCCGCCGCCTCCAAACTCTTGGTCAATGTTTCAAGATGCAGGTCTGCGCCCGTTTCATCTGTCACGATAGGCGCAAACGGCCGCTTCAGGAGCGGCGCAATGGTTTCCCCCGCACCTGCCAGAAGACCGGCGCCAATGAGCACGTCATAAGAGCGGTCGCCGAGGCTGACCGGCACGGTATGCGATATGATGGTCATGATGGCAGCCATATGGTCGCATTTACCTGCCACGTCCACCCAATTGGTAAATGGCGCGTCACTTGAGAGGCTCCAGCAGTATCATGAGGCGGTCAACGACGTCTTCATGGGGGCCGTCGCCGGTTTCAAGCTCGATGTCGGCTTCCGCGTAGACCGGATTGCGTTCGCGCATGAGTTTTTCCATCACAGCGCGGGGGTTGTCTGACTTGAGCAGTGGCCGCGTCGGGCGTTTTCCCACCCGCCGCATCAACACCGCCAGATCGGCCTTGAGCCAAACGGAAACACCGTGTTCCCGCACACAGGCGCGCGTTTCCGGGTTCATAAAGGCCCCGCCGCCGGTTGCCAGCACTTGTGGCCCATTGGAAAGCAAGCGGGCGATGACCTTGCGCTCGCCATCGCGGAATGCTGGTTCGCCATGGGTCTCAAAGATTTCGGGAATCGTAAGCCCGGCAGCTGCTTCCACTTCTGCGTCAGCATCCACGAAAGGAAGCCCAAGGCGGTTGGCCAGCCGACGGCCGACGGTCGTCTTGCCAGCGCCCATTAGTCCAACAAGAACAATGGCCTTGCCGCCAAAAGGCTGGTCCTGCGCGGCCTTGGAGGGCGCGTTGGATGCCGGGGCATGGGAGGTTTCAGAGGGCATCTAATGTTGGCCGGACTATTTGTTGTTCAAATACCTTTGTCCCGCAATCTATGCCGAGACGGGGGAGCAGCGCCAGATATGCCGTAATTCGGCCAAATCGTCCCTCTAAGCCTGATTGTTGAGGTAGGTGCGACCGGCACCCGTGATATAGTGCTGATCCGTGTCCGGTCAGACCGCTGTCCGCGACCCTCTACCTTCTGCATAGAACAAAAGGCCCGAATTCTTCATGACAGCGCTGCGCATTCTTCTAGTTGTTCTTGTTTTGCTCGGGGCCGGATTTGCGGCACTGGTGGTTATGGGCACGAGCCTTGAACCCCAGACAGCCACCGTGGAAGTGACACTGCCTGATGACAGCTTTGCGGAGTAAAGGGTTCTGGCGCGCGGCTGTCGTCGCGATGGGCGCCGGTTTTTGCGGTGCCTCGGGAGCATTTGCGCAGCCTGCTTCGCTGGATGCGTCATCCCAGGCTGCGCAGCCTTCCATAGAGCAGCCGGTTGCAGAACCATCGCTGACGGAACAACTTCTTGATCCCAACCAGACCCCGCTGGCGCGGTCTGACGGACCCCGGTCATTGCTGCCGCCCGCCGCTGGCCGGTCAGATGGCAATGCGGATAGCTCGCTGGCGCCGGACTTGATTCCTCCAGAGGTTTTTGGAGACCCTACGCCTGACGTGTTCTTCCCGTCCGGTGAGAGAGTTGTTGTGCCGCCGTCCGAGGACTCACGCTCGCTGGCCTCCAGGCCGGGCGAAGAGGGGACCGGTATCGAAGTTGCGCGCCTTTCAAGTGTTGCTGATGAAGGCATTGGGCTCATCGGGCCCATTGAAGGTGGTTTGTCGCCGATGCTGTGGGCTGGGAGCCGCCGGCTGACCGTTGAAGATGGTCTGGCATCTGTGACCCCGCCGCCGCCATCTGTGGCGGTCGGATCGTTGTTCAGGCGACTTTTGATTTCGCGCGGCGACCTGCCGCAAGGTGCCAGTGGCGGTCGTTCAATCTTGGGCCTCAGGCTGGCGGCGCTTTACGCCGGTGGCTTTGGCATGGATGTGGACCGGCTGGTTGGTCTTGTGCCTGCCGGTGACCTTGCTGCGCAAACTGCAACACCGGCAGCACGGGCTGCGTTGTCAGTTGAGATGCCGGACAAGGCCTGCGGTTACCTGACACGGCTGCCGACCGAGGGTGGGGCGGACGACCCCTATACACGCTTTGCGTTGGAGCTCAGCGCCCTGTGCCAGGCGCGGGCGGGGCTTGAAGTCGCGGCATTGTTGTCGGTTGATCTGGTACGTGAATACGGCGTCGGCGACAATGTCTTTGTTGCGCTGGCCACGCGGGCAGCGGGCGGTCCGGCCCTTGACGTGCCCAATGATGAGATTTTTACCAGCCTGCACCACGCATTGACCCGCGAGGCCGGCACGGTGTTGCCCTCCGATGTTGTGGGACGTGCCGAACCGGCACTGTTGACGACCCTGGCCAACGAGAAGGACCTCTCGTGGGAGCACCGTATTGCGGCTGCCGAGGCGGCAGCGTCCTTGGCGTTGATGTCAGCGCGAGACCTTTCCGAGATTTATCGGCAGGCGATCGTTGCAGGTGGGGATGAGACAAATCCCCGTGTGAGCGCCTTTGCGGTATCTCTCGAGGCGCCGGATCAGGCGACCCGGCTTGGGGCGATTGCTTCCGCCTTTGCGGAAACACCTGTTGAGCGCTGGCCGGCAACGCTTCCTGCTTTTGCAGGGTCGCTGCGCGCCATTCCGCCGTCCATGGCCCATGCAGACAGTGCGGTTTTCATGACCGAGGCGCTGGCATTGCTGGGCGATCCGGCACGTGCTGACGGATGGATCAGCATTGCAACCACCACGGCACCCGGCGAGATCGCGCGACTTGAATCGCTGGTGCGAATCGCGACCCCGGCACAGTCTTCCTTTGTCTTGCCGTGGAACCCTGATTTGGCCTTGCGGTCCATTGAGGGGCGGCGTGAAGAAGGCGACCAGGAGGCTGAATGGCTGACGGCCTTTGAAATGCAGGCGCTGGCGGCACTTGGTGTGCCCGTGCCGCAGGTTGTTTGGGCGCAGTTTGATGACGACGAATTGCCAGGTGCTCGCCTTGACGACACAAACCTGCGGGCTCTGCGGGTGGCTGCTCAGGAAAGACGTGCCGGTGAAGCAGCACTTGCGCCGCTGAGGTCACTGTCGTCGCTGGAGAGTGATGGTGCCCTATCTCAGACCGGCCCGTGGCAGCTGACGCCTGGATCGCTGGCGGCCATCGTAACGGCCCTGTCGCGGTCGGGCCTTGAAAAGGATGCCCGCCGCATCGCTGTTGAGGCGCTGATCGTGCGCGCGCATCTTGGCGGGTAGGGCCAAAGCCAAAAAGGGAACCCGTCGTCTGCAAGGACCTGGCGGCCATCTGGCGGATGCCTTTCTCGAAATGTTGGTGGCTGAGCGTGGGGCTGCCGCCAATACGCTTACGGCTTATGCCCATGACCTTGATGAATTCGGACGATTTATTGCGCCGACCGGATTGGGGGATGCGGAGAGCGCGCAGGTGCGTGGCTACCTTGCCTCTCTTGCAGACGCCGGACTTTCAGCCCGCACGCAGGCCCGGCGTCTGTCCGCCCTCAAACAGTTTCATCGTTTTTTGCTGGGGGAAGGGCATCGCCGGGATGACCCGACCGGAGTTGTTGATGCGCCCCGGCTGGGTCGCCCGCTTCCAAAGACCTTGAGTGAAAGCGATGTCACGCAGTTGCTGGCAACGGCGCGCGCAGCGGTGCTTTCGTCAGAAGGCTCGTCGCGCGGCAAGGCTTTGCGTCTTCTGACCCTTGTTGAAGTGCTCTACGCCTCAGGCATGCGGGTCAGTGAACTCGTTGGTCTGCCGCTCGCAGCTGCACGGGGACATGATCGCGTGCTGCTCATCCTCGGTAAGGGCGGCAAGGAACGTATTGTTCCGCTGACGCCCGCAGCGTTTGATGCGCTCGGGGAGTGGCTGCCAGCGCGGAATTTGGCCCTGTCAGCGCGCGCTCAGGAGAGCCGGTGGCTCTTCCCGGGGACAAACCCCGACCTGCATATGACACGCCAGCGCCTGGGGCAGTTGCTGAAGCAACTGGCAATGGATGCCGGTGTTGATGTCACTGCAGTCAAGCCCCACGCCCTGCGTCATGCGTTCGCAACGCACCTTCTGGCCAACGGGGCAGATTTGCGATCTGTACAGCAGATGCTGGGCCATGCAGACATATCCACGACACAGATTTACACGCCTGTGCTGGATGCCCGTATGGCGGCGCTTGTGCAGGACCATCACCCGCTTGCGAAAAACAAACGCGGCTGACGCAGGGGCCGCGTGCCTGTTCGGCCTTGCGGTTGACGCCGTTTGGTGCCTGCCGCATTACTAGATTTCTGTCGTCCCACCTGTCTGATCCGGAGCCTGTCCCATGAGCTTCACGCCTGTTCGTGCTGCGCCGTCCCGCCTCAATCGTTCGCAGCTGTTCGTGCCGTGCTCCAGCCCGCATTTTTTTGCCAAGGCCGCTCAGGGCCCGGCAGACATGATCTCGCTTGATCTGGAAGATGCTGTTGCGCCGGACGACAAGGTGGATGCCCGCGCCAAAGCTGTGAAGGCGCTCAACGAGGAAGACTTCGGCGACAAGACACTGTCCCTGCGTATCAACGGCCTCGATACGCACTACTGCTACCGCGATGTAGTGGACATCATGGAACAGGGTGGTGAGCGGCTGGACCTGATCATGATCCCCAAGGTGGGCACTGCAGCAGACATCTATGCCATCGACATGCTGGTGACGCAGATTGAGACGGCGACCGGCCGCAAGAAGAAACTGGGCCTTGAGGTCATCATCGAAAGCGCCATGGGCCTTGCAAATGTGAACGAGATCGCCGCTGCCAGTCCGCGCCTTGAAGCCTTGCATTTTGGCGCGGCAGACTTTGCGGCCTCCATGGGTATGCGAACGACGAATATCGGAGGGCCAAACCCGGACTACGGCATTCTTCTCGACCCGGACGAAAATGGTGCCCGCGATTTCCACTGGCAGGATTTGTGGCACACACCGATGGTGCAGATGATTGCTGCGGCGCGGGCAAACGGTCTGCGGCCGGTGGACGGTCCCTTCGGTGATTATTCAGATCCGGACGGATACCGCGCGCAGGCGCGGCGCTCTGCCATTCTGGGATGCGAAGGCAAGTGGGCGATCCACCCAAGCCAGGTGGCACTGGGCAATGAGCTTTACACGCCGCCTGCGGACGATGTGAAGCAGGCCAAACGCATTCTCAAGGAAATGAAAGCCAGCCAGAAGGCGGGTGCGGGTGCTGTGTCGCTTGACGGCAAGCTGATTGATGCAGCGTCCATCAAGCAGGCGAATGTCATTGTCGACAAGGCCCGAGAGATTGCCCGGCGGGAAAAAGCCCGCAAGGCCTAGGCGGCCCTATGCGCTGCCGAGCGGCGGGTCGAGCAGGCGTTGTAGCTTGTCGGGATTGCGCATGATGTAGAGCGCGGCGATGCGGCCTTCTTCCACGTCAATCGAGTAGCTGACTTCGATCCTGCCATCGAGAAGAATGTAGATGCCCGGTCGGTTGTTGATGTGCAAGGCTTCGATGTCGCCCTTCATTGCATCGGCGTTTGTCGCCACATGAGCGGTCAGCTTCGCGACTTCTTCTGCACCCGTCACGATTCGCAGAGCTGCGGTGGCCTTGCCGCCGCCATCCGATATCAGGCTTGCACCGGGCGTCAGCAGGCGCGTGAGGGCCGAGACATCACCGGCCTGGGCCGCTGTTGCAAATGCCATCAGCAGTTTTTCGTGGTCTTCGTTGGATGCTTCAAATCGGGGCTTGTTGCTGCGTAGGCGGCTCTTTGCGCGAGATACCATCTGCCTGCAGGCGTCCTCGCTTTTGCCCAGTGTGCCGGCGAGGTCCGCGTAGTCCATCTCGAACGCCTCGCGCAGAAGAAAGGCTGCGCGTTCTTCGGGCTTGAGTGTTTCAAGCACAGACATCAGGGCGAGCGATACGTCCTGGGCCAGTTCTATGGCATGGCCAGGTTCTTCTGGCTGGGGGGTGGGCAAGTCTGTTGTTACGGGTTCGGGTAGCCAGGGGCCTACATACGTCTCGCGGCGCGTTTTGATCTTGCGCAGATGGTCTATCGAGAGGCGCGCGACTGTCCGCGACAGCCATGCTTTGGGGTTCAGCACGTCCGTTGTGTCGGCCCGGTCCCAGCGTAGCCAGGCGTCCTGCACAATGTCCTCCGCCTCCGCCCGGCCTCCCGTCATGCGATAGGCGAGCCGGAGCAGATCGGGGCGGACCTGTTCAAAAGCATCAAGTTGAGACACGGCGCTCATGCTGCAGCTTTGGCTTCCAGGCGGTGGGCGTCAACATCGTGCTTGTCGACGGTCACCTTGAGGCACGTTTCGCCGAAGCCCAGCGTGCGCTTGAGCGTCGGGTATACCTGACCGGCTGCAATGACTGCTGCGAGATCAGCGAGTCCCTTTTCGCCATAGA
The DNA here is from genome assembly GCA_050042885.1 of Candidatus Phaeomarinibacter sp. Taxonomy (GTDB): domain Bacteria; phylum Pseudomonadota; class Alphaproteobacteria; order CGMCC-115125; family CGMCC-115125; genus Pyruvatibacter. The sequence continues at coordinate 7,032 of JBHJJF010000135.1, read as the reverse complement.
GCTTGATGACTTCCTCCCGCATGTCGCCGGCGTTGTAGTCTGCATTCACGACGGCGTGGGTGAAGCGATAAACCAGGGCGAGGTTTGCGGGCAATGCATTGAGATCACCGGCCACGGCTGCGCTCAGAACATCCGGTGACACGCCGGCTTCGGTCGCCATGTTGACGGTGATCTGGGTGCAGGGGCCGCAATCCGCGTGCAGTGTGCTGACGATACCGGCGACGGCGCCCGCGTCTGCCGGTAACACGTCTCGGCCTGTCGCAAACCACATAAAGCCGAATGAGAATCGGCGGTATGCGCCACGGGATGTGTGCCAAAGGTAACGGACATAGTCGAAGCTATAGTCGTAGCGCTTTTCCATTTTGCGCAGGGTGCGTTCGGCAAACCAGGAGATGGGCCCCACCATTTGGGTCAAGTTTGTATGCTGGGTCATGGAGTGCTCCTTAGAGAGGGCCCAAACGGGCCATTTTTTGGCGATTTTCACTAAAGACGCTCCTTTCAACGGCTTTGTGACACTCCCACATGGGATTTTGGCTCCTATCCTGCCGTCAGACACGCCCAAACACGCGAATTTGTTGACAATCCAAGGGTCCCGCGCCAGTTTGCCGCGTCTTCATCAAAGGGTCGCAATCTTTAGCCAATGCATAGCTATCTTGAGTTTGAAAAGCCGGTCGCAGAACTGGAAGGCAAGGTCCAGGAACTTCGCCGGATGGCTGTCGAAGACCCGTCCATGCAAATCAGCGACGAAGTTGCGCGTCTTGAAACCAAGGCCGCGCAGTTACTGACTGACACGTATGCAAAGCTCACACCCTGGCAGAAGACGCTGGTGGCCCGGCATCCCAACAGGCCCCACTTCAAGGACTATGTCAGTCGTCTGATCACAGACTTTACGCCCTTGGCAGGCGACAGGTCGTTTGGCGAAGATCACGCGGTTGAAGGGGGGCTTGGCCGCCTCAATGGACGACGCGTTGTTGTGATCGGTCAGGAGAAGGGGTCAGACACCCAGTCGCGGCTCAAGCACAATTTTGGCATGGCGAATCCGGAAGGATACCGCAAGGCAGTGAGGCTGATGTCGCTTGCAGAGCGGTTTGAAATGCCGGTGATCACGCTGGCGGATACGTCCGGCGCTTATCCCGGCAAAGATGCAGAAGCCCGCGGACAGGCTGAAGCCATTGCACGTTCAATTGACCGGTCGTTGTCTCTCAAGGTGCCGCTCATCTCCGTCATCATCGGCGAAGGCATGTCTGGTGGGGCGGTGGCCATTGCGGCTGCCAACAAGGTGCTGATGCTCGAGCATTCCATCTACGCGGTGATTTCGCCGGAAGGGTGTTCGTCCATTCTCTGGCGGTCCTCCGACAAGGCGCAGGACGCTGCCGCGGCGATGCGCATCACGGCACAGGATCTCCTGTCGCTTGGTGTCATTGATCGCATTCTGCCTGAGCCTGTTGGCGGTGCCCATCGCGAAACAGCACAGGTTATTTCCGAAGCCGGCAAGGCGATTGAAGAGGAGCTGACTGCTCTTGATGCTCTGTCTGGCGACGAGCTTGTTTCGCAGCGGCGTCAAAAGTTCCTGGCCATGGGCCGGGAAGGCATCGCCTAGGTTGTTCCAAGTAACTTCCGGAAAGCCTCCTGCACATCCCGGGTGAAGATTTCCTGCTCCTCCAGGGCGGCAAAGTGGCCGCCCTTTTCTATATGCGGCAGAACATCGTGCCCTGAATGACGCGGCAGCCATCTTCCAGTGCTGAATCAGCCGCTCCATATAGGAGAGGTTGGTGCCGTGCTCTCAATTCCCGTTGCCGTCCGGCTCGTTGGGGAACCGCGTATTGGCCAGTCGCTTCTTCAGGTCAGCCAGCTCATCGTCTGACACGGCGATAGTGAACGGGTCTGCGGCGATGGTGCGGTTCATGACGATGCGCCTTATTCAGTCGGTGCCTGCTTCAGGAAGGCCATGAGATCTGTGACGAATGCGTCCGGTTGTTCGAGAGCTGCGAAGTGCCCACCCTTTTCGTGATCCGTCCACTGAATGATGTTGCTGTAACCTGATTCCAACATCGTGCGGGGGGGGAATGGATAAACAGTCTCACCTGCGAAGCTGGCAATTCCGGTTGGGAGGGTGATCGTTTCTCCAGGAGGCAGGTTGATGCCGCCCTCTTCGAAGATTCCCCGGTAGATCCAGGTGGACGTGTTGAAGGTGTCTGTTGCGACATACAGCATCAGATTGGTCAGAAGTTGGTCCTTCGTGAAAGCACTCTCTATGTCGCCGTTCCTCACGTCGCCCCATGTGTAGAATTTTTCAAGAATCCATGCCGCTTGCCCGACCGGGGAGTCGGACATACCAAACGCCAACGACAAGGGTTTGGTACCTTGGACCTGCATATAGGCGGTTTCCAGAAACTGCATGCCGGATGAATGCTGCATCCACGCTTCGTCTTCTTCCGTCTTTGGGTCCAGTGGGCCCCGGACGCCAAAGAAATTGAGATGGACCGCGATGCAGCCACCTTTCTTGTCCTTTGCGTGATCGAAGGCGATCCACCCGGAGATGATGGCTCCCCAGTCGCCGCCCTGCGCTATGTAGCCGTCAAAGCCTAGCGCATCGCGCATGAAGGCATTCCACAGAGCTGCAACAGCTCTGGGGCCCATGGGTGTTTGCGGGCGGCCTGAGAACGCATAGCCGGGGATGGTTGGCGCGATGACATCGCGGCCGGCTTCTTCCTCACCGCCATAGTTGGCGGGGTTGGCAATGCGATCGAGAACAGCCGCGAATTCAAAAAACGAACCCGGCCAGCCATGGGTTATGAGGAGCGGTGGGTTGTCCGGGTTGGAGCCTTTGACGTGCACATAGTGGATGTCGATATCGCTAACTGTGACGGTGAATTGCGGCAGGGTGTTGAGTTGCTCTTCCCAGTGCCGCCAGTCATAGCTGTCCAGCCAGTAGGCGCAGAATGCCTTGAGGTAGTCCTGGTCTGCGCCATAGCTCCAGCCGTCGGCCGCGTGCTCGCCTTGCGGTACATCGATCCAGTCAAAGTCCCGCACCTTGCGGGCAATGGTGTCCAGCTTTGTTTGTGGAATTGAGATTTTGAACGGTGTCGGTGTTGGCATGTGTCTTCCCTGTCAGCCGCACGATGCTTGGCGGCGCGGCATTATGGCAGGGAGAGAGGAGCCTTCAAGCGCTTAGAGTTCGATCCGATCGGCGCTTGTCGTGTCTTCGGGTTTGCCGACCTGAGCTGCGGCAACTGGTGCCAGTTTTTTTGCACCCGCGACATGTGGGATGGTGAATTCGCTATCAAACGGCTTGAGTGTTTTCACATCAAGTGTTGAGCGCGACAGAAGCGTTCTATCTTTCAACCCGCCACCCAGATTTGACTTGCTGTTGGCATGTGTCCACTCGAAGGCCCCGATCACATAAATAACTTCATCTGTTGCCTGGTTGATAAAAGGTAGCTGCAGCATTTCCAGTTGGATCATCTCGCCAGCAAGCGTTGTCGTATTGCTGTGGGAGTGAATGATGAACGGATGCAGGAACTTGGCTCGCTGCATATCACTCAGTTCTTCGCGTTCTGAGCCGCTATAGATGTTTGAGACAACGACACCGGTCAGGTCGATGCCAATCAGGCTTTCGACGTTGCCGCCTGCATGGGCGACACGGACTGATCCATCCGGCGCTTTGAACTGAAGTAAGGTGTTTTTCCCCACATTGATGTCTCTGATGAACATCGATGCGTTGAGGTGTGGGACAGCTTGCTTGTCGCGTCCACGGCGCCACAAATCGATGAGAAACTGATTGCCGGCTGTGAGTCTGATCATGAAAACCAGTTTCACTACAGCGGGTTACCAACACCCTAAAACCCCAGGTTATGTGTGGTTGTATTATATGATATCAATTCAACTCATCGTAGATTTTGAGGCTGACACTGCCTAAGAGGTCAGCCTTGGCGAGTCTCATGGATAAAGTTTCTAGGATCCCCGACCTTCCAGCCCCATCGAGAGTTGATCAGGTCAACGACGTTCGAAACCGCATCGACGCTGTTGTTTTGTGCCGAGACGGCCTAGCGTTTCTCCCAGAGACCGGCAAAAAAGTGCCGCAGGGGCCTTGTGGCCTGAATTTGCTGGGGTCAGGTCGGGTTTCCCTTGGGAAGGCCTACTTGTCCCCGTGGGGAGAGACAATTGACTGACACCACGTCTAGCGGTGCATCGCCCGCTGTTGAAATCACACCCGCCTATCGACGTTATGCGCTTTTTGTTCTGCTGCTGGCTTATGTGTCCAGCTATGTGGACCGGCAGATCATGGGCGTGTTGCTTGAGCCCATCCGGAACGAGTTTTTGCTGACCGACACCCAGATGGGTTTTCTGGGCGGCATCGCGTTCGGGATTTTCTACGCAACGCTCGGCATTCCCATTGCCTTCCTTGCTGACCGGTGGAACCGGCGAAATATCAACACCGCCGCTATCACGGTCTGGAGTTTCATGACGGCAGCATGCGCGTTTGTTGGTGGTGTTTGGACACTCGCTGCAGCGCGTGTGGGTGTTGGTGTTGGCGAAGCAGGTTCAAGCCCGCCCTCTCACTCAATGATTGCCGATCTGTATCCTGCTGAAGAGCGATCAGGCGCGTTGGCGATCTACGCGTTGGGTGTCTATATCGGCATCATGGTGGGCTTCCTGGTCGGGGCCTATGTGGCACATGACTACGGTTGGCGGATGGCTTTTGTCGTTGTAGGGGCACCGGGTCTACTTATCGCGCTACTGGTCCGCTTTACGCTTAAAGAACCGCCGCGCGGGCACTCAGACGGGGCGGCGCCCGCGGAAGTGGGTCCGATTGATTGGGACACAGCCAAGACACAGGTCAAAGCCGGCTTTGCTCACCTGTGGAACGACAAGGTCTCACGCCATGTGGTCATCGGCGTCACACTTGTATCCTTTGTTGGTTATGGCGGCGCCTACTGGGGTGCGGCCTTCTTCATCCGTAGCCACGGCATGACGCTCATTGAGGTTGGTCAGAACCTTGCCGCTGTTATCGGCGGTGCTGGTGTCTTCGGCGCGATTACAGGCGGTCGCCTGGCTGACAAGCTGGGCGCCAAAGACCCGCGCTGGACGATGTGGATCGTTGCCTTCGCAAAATTCGTCGCCGCGCCCATCATCGTGTTCTTCTTCCTTGAGATGGATACGAGTGTCGCGCTGATCATCTACATCCCGACAGTTCTGCTGGGCGCGTTCTATCTTGGCCCGTCATTCGCCATGATCCAGACCCGGGCACCCGTTCAGATGCGTGCGCTGTGTTCTGCAATCATGCTGTTTATCCTCAACATCATCGGTCTGGGTTTCGGCCCCCAGGCGGTTGGTCTGTTGAGTGACGCGCTGGCCCCTGCCTACGGGCAGGAGTCGTTGCGCTATGCATTGCTATTGCTGTCCTTCATCAGTGTGTGGGGCGGCGTTCACTACTATTTGGCCGGTAAGCACCTGGTCAGTGCAGACGCCAAATAGCCGTTCAATCCGGGGGAGACAGACGACGCTGAGGGAACAACTCTCTGGCGTTGGGAGGAATGTCTATGTCTGAAACAACGTCCCCCGGCGGGGCTTCCGGGGCGGGGGCGCTTGTTACCCCTCAGTACCGGCGCTACGCGCGTTTCATGCTGGTTGTCGTGTACACGTCCAGTTTTGTTGACCGGCAGATCATGGGTGTTCTGCTGGAACCGGTGAAACTTGATTTGGGACTCAGCGACACGCAGATGGGCTTCATGACCGGGCTCGCGTTTGCATTGTTCTACGCAACGCTCGGTATGCCGGTCGCGTTTCTGGCGGACCGCATCAACCGGCGCAACATCATCGCCATTGCGGTGGCCGTCTGGAGCCTGATGACTGCCATGGGTGGCCTGGCTATCGGCTTTTGGACACTGGCACTTGCCCGCATCGGCGTGGGTGTCGGTGAGGCTGGCGCGAGCCCGCCGGCGCACTCGATGATTGCGGACCTTTATCCGGAAAAGGAACGTGCCGGGGCCCTTGGTATCTATTCGCTGGGCATTTATTTCGGCGTGATGCTCGGCTTTCTGGTCGGTGCCTATGTGGCTGAGTATTACGGCTGGCGGGCTGCGTTCTTTGTTGTCGGCCTTCCAGGCCTGATCATTGCGGTCCTTGTCCGCTATACGATGATTGAGCCGCCGCGCGGTGCCGCTGATGGTCTGGAGGCCCCTGAGCCTGAGCCCATAGACTGGTCGCAGATGTGGAGTGAAATTGCAGCCGGCTTCAAGCATCTGTTGTCAGACCCAGTCTCCCGCAATGTGATCTTCGGCATCATGCTCGTAGCCTTTGTTGGGTATGGCGGTACCACCTGGATTGCGGCGTTTTTCATCCGTAGCCATGGAATGTCGCTCATCGAGGTCGGCACCTATCTGGCCTTTGCCATCGGTATCTTCGGAGGTTTTGGCGCCTTTCTTGGAGGGCGCCTGTCAGACTGGGCAGCGCAAAAGCACGTTGCCGGCGGTATGTGGGTGGTTGCCATCGGCATGGTCGCGGCTGCTCCCCTGGTGGTGTGGTTCTTCCTTGAATCAAATCTTACTATTGCGCTGATCGTCTATCTGCCGACGCTGGTGCTGGGTGCCTTCTACCTCGGGCCAAGCTTTGCCACGATCCAGACGCGGGCACCGATCAAGATGCGCGCGCTGTGTTCTGCCATCATGCTGTTCATCGTCAACCTTGTTGGCATGGGTCTTGGTCCACAGGCCGTTGGCATTCTGAGCGATGTGTTTGCCTCGGACTTTGGCAAGGATTCACTGCGCTACTCGCTGCTGGTTCTGTCCTTTGCGGCGGTCTGGGGTGCCTGGCACTACTATCTTGCCGGGCGTCACCTGATCCGCATCAAGGCTGAGGCGGAAGCCACTCGGGCCTGACAAAAAAAGAAGCCGCAGCCTTCGATCAGGCTGCGGCTTCTTTTGTGTGTCTCAAGAGACGCTGCCTTTAGGCAACCGCACCATGACAGTGCTTGTACTTCTTGCCGGACCCGCAGGGGCAGGGGGCATTGCGGGCGACCTTGCCCCAGGT